>JAZRJG010000017.1:0-37904 GCA_045645725.1 Candidatus Enterousia sp.
AGCAATCTATGTTGTCATTTACACGTGACGAAGAACGTATTGCCGACCGTATGGGGTTGATTTAATGATACGTGCGGGACAAAATCCATACGCCTTTATAACGGTATTGAAACAAATGCATGACTTGACCGGCGTCTTGGAAGAGGGCATAAATCCAAACCGTATCAATCACCCTTTGACAACAGAACGTTTAAATAATGTGCGTGCGCATTTGTCGGATGTGTTGGATGATTATTCTCCGGATAAAAAATATACATCGCCACACGCGTCGGAATACGAAATGGTTCGTGCAAAGTTGGTTGGTTATTTGGATACGCCATCTCACGTGTTGGAACTGTATCCATATACCGATAAATCCAATCCTGCGTTATATGCGCGCGCCATTGCAAATATGCGTGGCGGTGATTTGGCGACCGCGCGTACAGGCGTGCAAACCTTGATACATCGTATGCCGAATAACCCATATTTGTACGAGTTGTTGGGTGATATTGATTATCAATTTGGTCATTATGATGACAGTATAACCGCATACGAACGTGCGTTGGAATTAACGTCAAATGCGCCCCAGATAGAAACAGCACTGGCGTTGGTTTTAACCGAACGTAGCAAACCGACTGATGCTACACGTGCGATTGAATTATGTAAACGTTCGCTGTTGTCATCGCCTATGCCATTGACGTATTGGGTTTTGGCACGTGCCTATGGTGATGCAGATTTTGGTCGTCACGCATGGGCGATGGCAGAATTTTATAATATGAATGGCCGGAAATCCGAAGCAAAAAAATACGCACGTCGCGCGCAACAAAAATTAAAGAAAACCGACCCCGAATATATCAAGGCCGGCGATATTTTGGCGGAATCCATATCGGATTAATTGCGTTTGATATTTTCCGCAACGAAATCCCAATTAACCAAATTATCTAAGAAAGCGTCAATAAAATCTGCGCGTTTGTTTTTGTAATCTAAATAGTACGCATGTTCCCAGACGTCCAAATTTAACAAAGGTTTCATATTGTTTGTAATTGGCGTTTCGGCGTCCTTGGTATTGATGATTTTGAATTCATCTTTGTCTTGAACCAACCAAGTATATCCACTGCCAAACAATGCGGCCGCGGAATCTTTGAATTGTTTTTTCAAATTTTCTGCACTGCCAAATGCCTTGATTAATTCTTCTGGGATTTGTGTGTTGCATTGTGCGCACATTCCATTAAAAAAGAAATTATGATTATAAATCTGTGCGGCGTTATTAAATATTTTTTTATCGTCTGGGTTTTGTGCGCTGGTCTGAATTATTTCCAACAAAGGCACGGATTCATACGGTGTGTTTTCTATTAAATTATTCAAATTATTGATATACGTTGCGACATGCTTACCATGATGTGTTTCTATTGTTTCTTGTGAAATATAAGGCGACAGGGCATCTGTTGCATATGGTAATGGAAATTCGGTTAACGCGAACATATGGTTTTCTCCTTTGTTATTTTTATGGCAAATAGTATTCCGAAAATCGTTAATTTTCAACAGGAATCATTTATTAAAAAGCACTTGCGCAGTTAAACAAATATTTTCTATAATCGAAACATTGAAAGGAGTAAAAATGAAAAAATTAACATTCTTATCTGCATTATTTGGTTTAACATTTGCTGGTGCGGCATCTGCGGCTGATATTACAATTTATCATTCGCCATCTTGCCCACATTGCCATCATGCGCGTGATTTTATCACCAACACATTGGTATATGAATATCCTGAATTAAAGGTCACCGAAGTAAACGTTACGGACCCTGCAAACCGTGATATGTTTATGGCGACATTGGAAAAATGTGGTTTTGAATCTGGTGGTGTTCCTGTTATTGTTATTGGCGACAAATGCGAACAGGGTTATGCCGACTTTATGCAGGATTCATTGCGTGAATCTGTCGAAGTTGACTTAAACGACGAACAGAAAGCAGCCGCTGCAGAAAATAAAAAAGCAATGGCCGAAGATGCAGAAAAATTCAAAGCAGAACATGCCGAACGTGCATCTGCCGTAACAGAATACAGCGCAGTTGTGGCCGAAGAGGCCACCACTGCGGCCGAAGAATCTGCGCCGGCCACCCAAGGCAGCACAACATGGTTTTATGCATTGTTGATTGTATTGGTTGCTGGTTTGGGCTATGTATTGGTTCGCAAAGACAAAAAGAAATAAATTTTGTATAAACAGTAAAATATAAATCAGGATTTGCAATGTTTGATTTAACCATTTTGGATTACGTATATATTGGCATTATTTTGGGGTCGACCATTTGGGCGACGTTACGTGGTGGGGTTTATGAAACCATTGCAACGTTGTCGTGGGTCGTGGCCGCCGTATCTGCGCGATTTGCGTCCCCGTGGTTGGATAAAATGTTGCAATCTTGGTTTGATTTGTCGGGGTCAACCGTTGGCACATTGGTTGCGTCTTACTTTGTTGTATTTTTTGCAGTTTTGATGTTGGTTGGATTCTTTAATCAACGTCTGCGTGAAAAAATCCAAGACAGTATAATGAACGTAACGGATAAAACGTTGGGTGTTATATTCGGCATTGTTCGCGGCGTTGTTGTTATGGGTATATTTTATTGGGGGGCATTGTGGTATTATTCCGATATGCCACATTTGCCGTCTTGGTTGGCCACATCGCGCACGCGTCCGATTATGCAATTGACTGCATCTAAGTTAGATCAATGGTTTTTCCCGGGGCCGGAAAATAAATTGTTGGCACGTGATTTGGCCGGCACACACGAAGCGATTGAAATTTATAATAATTTGATAAATCCTGCGGTTAAATCGGATGCGTCTGATAATAAATCGGATTCTGCGACCGACGAAACGGGATATAAATCATCGGAACGCGCGGCATTGGAAAATCAATTGTTGCAATTGGAAACGGTTGCGCGTGCGGTTGAACAGCGTGCAGAATCAACCGAAGATATGGTAACGGAATAAAGAAAAACCGCAATGGCGGTTTTTTTAATGTGCATTCATTAATCGTATATCGTCAAATTCGGGGTATTTATTAAACATTGCCTGTGCAAATGGACACATTGTAATAATATGTCTGTGTTGTCTGCGTGCCATATTTGCCACATTTCTAACCAGATTTAATCCGATATTTTGATGTCTGTATTCCGGGGCGACATCTGTGTGTTCTATAATCATTTTATCGACCCCGACACGTATATATGTAATTTCGCCAACATTTTGGTTGTCCGATATGGCATAAATCGTATTATCGTTTTCTGATATAATATATTGAATATCTTGTGTCATAGTTATTAATATATCACGTCATCTTCCAAAAATATATATGATACTATTCAAAATAAAAATCCGGTTAAACCGGATTTTGTTTACAGGGAATCAAAGTTTTTCCGAATGATTTTTGCGCTGCGTCGTAAAGCTGCGCTTTCTGTGGCGTCAAGTTTCGGCATTAACGTTGCGATGATTCCGTTGTTTCCAACAATGCGCGGCAAAGACATTGCAACCGCTTTATCCAATGTTCCGTCAACCGTGCTGACACTTAAAATTCTGCGTTCGTCATTGGCGATACATTTGACCAAGTCCGCAACCGCACCGGCGATACCGTCCCATGTTGCGCCACGTCCTTGGATAATTTCGTATGCCGCATTATGTACACGGTGTTCGATTGTTTTACGTGTCGTTGCGGGCAGGGTGTTTTTCGTCTGTTTACAGAAAGTATTCAAATCAATTCCGCCGATGCATGCCGAAGACCAATTAATCATACTGCTGTCGCCGTGTTCGCCCAATACATACGTATAAACGGATTGTGTTGATACCGACAATTGTCGTGCCAAAATTGTACGCAGACGTGCCGAATCCAACATAGTTCCCGTTCCAATAACACGGCCGGCCGGTAACTTAGATATCTTTTGTGCCAACATAACCATAACATCCAAAGGATTGGTGACCACGATAATTTTTACATTCTTTGTATCGACGTTTGCCATAACGCGTGGGATTATATCATTTATAACTTCGGCATTTGCGTGCAGCAAATCAGTTCTTGTTTCCCCGATTTTTTGGTTTGCGCCTGCGGCAATGATAACGATTTCACTGCCACGAATTGCACGGTAATTATTCACGGCGGTAATTTTTACATCATATGAAAAAGCGGCTGCGTGTCCCAAATCCTCTGCGGCGGCACGTGCCCGCACACCATTTCTATCAAATAAAACGATTTCGTGTGCCAATCCTGTGTTTTTAACGGCGGTTGCAACTGCGGCACCAACTGTACCGATACCAATAATAGAAATTTTCATACTCTCTCCCTAATACATGTTTATTATATCATAAGAATTTTATTATTTGTATGGGAATGATTATAAAAATTATCTCATTTTTTTAACGTGTTCTGCAATTAGTGTCGGATTGTGTAAAAAATGCAAAAACGTTTGATACAGTGCTTCTTCTGATGCGGATGCGGCACATCTAAATGGAACGACGTGGCTCCATTGTGGTATTAACAAACTATAATTCTGCGTTGTTGTGTTGTGCATAATTATATTTCCAAAGATATGTCGTCCCAATGGATGATACATTGGTTGCTTAACCGATTTTGCATCTGAAACCTTGGCGACAAATGCGATTGGTTGCCACGATACATTTGGGCAGTACGTATTATATCTTTCATGGAACAGGGGGATATGGTTTTTTATTTGTTGTATGCCCACCACGATTTGCGAATTATATATACGGCTGACAGGTTTGTTTTGAATAATATTATAGAACACACACCCATCTGGATTATCATTTAATACCAAATGTAATTCTGGTTCGGTCAATGGCGTTCTGTTGTTTTCTGGTTTATCTGTTTTTTCAAAAAAATCTTTATCTATATCCAAAACATCACGCAGCAAATCTTTTAAATTCATATACAACCCTTTTAAGAAGGATTATCTTAATACCTTTTAATTACAAAGTCAAAAAAATCCCCCAATGGGGGATTGATTATAACAATTCCATCTTGATAATTGTATCTGGGTTATCGACGTGTCCGTTGTCAAATTCATCACCACGTTTAATTTTATCAACGTGTTCCATTCCCGACACAACGCGTCCCCACACGGTATAATTTCCGTTCAAGAAATTGCAGTCATCAAAGCATATGAAAAATTGTGAGTCCGCCGAATTAACATCCATTGCCCGTGCCATTCCAACTGTGCCACGTGCGAAATTTTCTTTGGAAAATTCTGCGGGGATTTTAACACCACTGCCGCCACATCCGGTGCCATCTGGACATCCGGTCTGTGCCATAAATCCATCGATAACACGATGAAATTTTAAACCATCATAGAATCCACTTTTTACCAATTGGGTAATACGTTCAACGTGCTTTGGTGCAACGTTTGGTAATGTTTCGATAACCACATCACCTGTTTTCAAAGTCATCTTAATTTTATTTGTCATTTGTTGTTCCTTTATTTTGTACAAATGTTTTTATTTTATCTTTTAACTGTGCCATTCTGTATTCCAGTTTGGATTTTCCAACACGCATTTGTATTGCGGCGGGCGACATATCAACCATACCTGATTTTGGTAATTTTATTTCTGTCACACGTGATAAATCGGCACCTTCCAACCGCAGTGTATTCACGCCCCGAAAATTCAATGCCCCATGTAATCCTTGGGTGCCCATAATGTCGATGTATTGGCCAGCTGGGTTAAATTTAATATCTGCATTCGTCAGGTCTGCCCCTTGTAAATCCAACTGTGCTACATTGCTTAAATCGTGTGTGCCATGTAATCCCGTCACCCCCACCAACAATATTGAAGTCGCATTTTTATTAAATTTTACATCTGCATTTTCAAGATTTGCATACCCAAGATTTAATTGGGAAATACCACTAAAATTAAGTTTTCCTTTTAATCGTGTTCTTCCATTCCCGATTGATACAGCGCCGCCTGTCTTATTAAATTTAATATTTGATATTTTGGATAAATCGGTATTGCCCAACAATATATTGTTGACGTTTTCTAAATCTAATGTATCAAGGGTCAATCCCCGAATATCATCGAATACAATCAATTTGTCATTGGTTGGAAATGTTATGTTTGTTAATTTGCTTGCATCGAAATCTCTCAGTTGTAATGTTTTTACATTTGAAAAATCGACGTTTCCAATCATCCTTGCGTTGTTGTTCATCATAATAATTTCTGACGCGTTGGGATTGAATTTAATACTCTCGACCCCTGACATATCGGCATCATGTATGCGCAGTATATTTACATTGCTAAAATCCAGGTTGCCCCGCATATGTATCAAGGAATGTGAGAATATATGTATTTTATTTGCGTTTGGATTACATTTTATGCCTTTTATATCCGGCATTTCATAGATTACCAGATGTAAGTTCTTTACATTGCTAAAATCCAAATAGTCGCGCATTCTCCAACCTGAAATACCCATAATTTCTATATCACTTGCATTTGGGTTTAATCTTATGTGTGCCATCGCTGTACTTGAAATATGAGTCAAACTTAAATCGTCGACCCCACTAAAGTCCACAATGGATGCATTTGACGGTGGTATATGCGACACATTGGTCATGTGAACTGTTTGTGCATTTGGGTTCAGGTTCATTCGTGTTACCTGTGACAAATCCAAAGCAAACAAATCGATTTCTTTTACGCCACTGAAATCCAATTGCCCCCGCAGATTACGCAGGTGCGACAATGCGATTGCATCTGCATTCGGCAGGTTTATACCCACCAAATCGCCATTTTCTGATGTTAATATTGGCTGTCCATTTGCGATAATGTCATGTCCGCCAGATGGATTTTTTGTTATTTGCAACGTTTTATCTGCGATATATTTATTCAAGTATTCAACAAATCTTGTACGTGTATCCAATAACAGTGGGGTATTTGGATCGTTGCGTGTCACATCGGTTACTGTTCTTGTTTGCATATTTAACAATAAACCATCGCCCAACATAATTTCTTTTTGTTTATCGATTTCGTGAATTTCGCCATTACGTATCCAAAAATCGGCCCCAAAATAAGTGTTTTCTATTTCATAATTGTATTTACAAATTTGATTTTTTACAACGGTGTATCCACTGCTTAACTCAACTTCTTGCGAAGAAAAATCGACATGAAAATATTCTTTTAATGCACGTGACAGTCCGGGGATAATGTTATCTGGGTTTGAATTAAATGTATTGTCTGGGTTTAGTACTGTATGGTTATATCTGTTTTTAATACTGATAAATCCACCTGATTTTAATATTTGGATTGATATCACAGATGTTCCATATTCGTCGTCGCGTTCTGGGCATCTTGCACGTTTTATTTGATCGGCATTTGTTCGTACGGCATTGATGATATAGTATTCTTTGTATCTGTATGGGTCACGAAACGTGCACAGTTCCTCTTTCTTTTCAAAGTATTTTTTGATTGCGTTTTGCTTTCTCAAAGTGTTTGCATAGTACGCATCGTATCCCGCACGTTTAAGCATTGCGATTGGGTCTTCATACACAGCGTGCTCTTCTATTTTGATGTTTTTCAACGAAGATAAATATGGCAACAAAGGTTCTGCATAACGTCCTGCATGCTTTACGATACGGTCTAACCCCGGAATATCGAACAGACCATTGTCATAGTTGCGAATTGCCTTGGCGAATCCTTCACCATTTTGTTTTTTAATAATGTCGTACATACTTTTTGCCATAATACCCAACCTTTTTTATCTTTTATCCCTGATATTATATCAAAAAATCCCCGAAATGGGGAATTTTTTTATCTTTTTCCTTTGTATGCAACGACATACGGAACAAACTTGTCATACGGCGCATCGCCCAACCATTGTTTTGGAATAATAATTTTGTTTCCCATACCTGCGGCCATTTTTTCAATCTCTTCACCGTTTTTAGCATTTATGATTTTTTCCAATTTAACCGTCGGCATAGTGTCGCACATTGGTAAAACAAAAGTTATCTCGTCCCCGACACGTGTTTCGTTGCGCAGTTCGAATTCAATGTGTTCTTCTGTCACATTGGTAATAACCCCTGCAGCGTGATAATCGGATGTGCTGCGTGTGGTTTCATAGTTATGTGCATCCGCCGTCACCGGCCCATCAAAGAATGCCGTTGTATATCCACGTGTTTCCAATTTGTTTAACATATCCATATATGGCGTTGGGTCAAAGTTTTCTGGATTGCGTGCATATGCATCCATCGCACATCTGTATGCGTGTACGACACTGCCCACATAGTATTCGCTGCGGTTTCTGCCTTCTATTTTCAAACTATCTGGCTGTGCGGTTATAACTTCGGCCAATCTGGGCATTAAACACAGGTCTTTGGAATTCATAATATACGCACCACGTTCGTCTTCATCAATTGGCATTTCGACGCCGCTTTCACGTTCACGCAGAATAACATCATATTTCCATCGGCACAGTTGCGCACACGCCCCACGGTTCGCCGGCCGTCCTGTTACAAAGTTCGACAACAAACAACGTCCCGAATAAGACATACACATCGCACCATGCACAAAGATTTCCAATCCGACATCTGGGCATTCTGCACGAATACGCTTAAATTCATTGTGTGAAACCTCGCGTGCCAACACGCACAATTTTGCCCCTGCATTTTGCCAGAATTTAACCGTTTTTGCCGAACATATATTTGCCTGTGTTGATATGTGTATCGGCATATTTGGGAAATTTTCACGCACCCACATCATGATACCTGCATCTGACACTATCAGTGCATCTGGTGATAAATATTTAATAATTTCCGCCACACGGGGCAGGTTGTCATATTCGAAATCATGTGCAAACAGATTGAAAGCCAAGTAAACTTTTTTACCTGCGGCGTGTGCCAACTCTATTCCTTGTTTGACACCTTCTACATCAATTTTTGCCCGTGCCCGCATAGAAAACCCCGGCAATCCGGCATATATTGCATCTGCGCCATACAAGATGGCTGTTTTAAAGGCGTCTAACGTTCCCGCCGGCGCCAACAATTCTGGTAGTTTTACATTTGTCATACCTATATTTTGCCCTAAATAAACCCAAAGGCAAGCAATTTTATAACAACAACTTGAAAATCTGCGATTTTGTGCTAAGTTCACAGCAGGATTGAATAACAAATTGAAGAACAAAAGGAATCTGAAATGTCATTTACTCAGGAAAATGAAATAAACATCAAGAAATGCAACGGTTGTGAAAAACATTGTGCATTTGGGGTTAAGTGTGAAGAAACAAAAACTATGCAAGATGGTAAATTGGTAACCAAAGAATTCATGTATCCATCATTGGCAGGCAAGGCCATAAAATCATACCGAAATAAAATAGGCATAGAGCAACATCCCGGCTGTTTAATAATGGATAATACCGTTATATTGGATGGTGTGCCAAAAAAAATAGATTTCGAAACAAGATTGCATATGACCAAAGAAATGTTGGAATACGCAAACCTGATATCCCGCCTGTGCGACCACTACAAAACACGATAACAGGGGACGCAAAATGAAACAATATCTGCATAAATTACCAATTATGGGGTTTGCACTGTTGACGCTGGCGGGGTGCAAGGATATTGACAACAAAATCATAGATGCTCTTAGTACAGATTTCTCAGACCCATCTTACACACAGGATACAGTAAAAGTACTAAATATTAGGCATGCTCGTTATGGTTCGCCTGCGCATTTCTGGGGTGTAAATGGCCAAGGTACTGTTGTACAGGGAGACATATCGTTACAGCCCGATGTGATATTTCCGCACGATGGTGATGAAATTGTTGTGCGGTATCAAAAACCACAAAATCCAGTAGAGTTTGTAGGTGTGTTTGACAACATAACCCAACGCCAACGTGCTGCAGAATATGTAAAAGAAAAACAACGATAAAGGATTTTAATATGTCCAGACATACAATCAGTCAGGTTTATGATATCGCAAAAACAATCATCAACGATAAAACAATCAAGGGCTCAAAATCCCACAATTCGTATTCTACAAACTATATCTTCAAAAAAGACGATTTATCCTTGAAAATTTACGCACCACATGGTGGTCGTGAATGGGATGGCGATTATGATAAATGGGATTACAATACTGGCTCTATTCAGATAACGGATAAACATGGTACTCTTTTGGCCCAAACAAAATATAACGTTGGCCGTGCGATGACACGTTCACGCCTGAATCCAATTTCTATATTAACACGTCTGCGTGCGCCATTATTCTTTCACCTTATTGACTTGGCGGAAAAACGTGATTTAGATCAAAAAGAAACAATAGAGTACAAAATCGCAACTTTACGTATGAAAAACCGATAATTCCACCGCCCAACAGGGCGGTTTTTTATTTTGCACGACTTTATGATTTTTTTACTTGCGTTTGTTTTTCATATATGTATAATGATGTGCATTGCCGGTTTAGCTCAGCTGGTAGAGCGGCTGATTTGTAATGAGACACCAAAGCAAAGCAGCACAATTGAAAAACATCGGATTTTCGCGGTTTTCCGCGTTTTTTTATTTCTTTTTTTGAACTGGCCGACTGTTGAAGTTTATGGTGTTTTTTGCCAAATGTTTGAATAAAATGTCCCAAATATGGACCCTGTTTTTCCCCCCATAAAAACACACTAAAAAACGGTCAAAAACATATCATGAAAAAATATTTTTTATGGTCCTGTCCTGGTCCATCGACTTTCTTTTTTTTGCCACGACAACAGCCAAAATATTTTTATGGCATACTCATACCACCAACCTGCTTAATCGCTGACACGAGGCATTTATTGCGCAGAAATACGGCAAAAAAGCATTCTTTTTATCCAGGAACCAAATTTTAACCCGATATCCATAGGGGGGGGGATGGGATACCGCCCCTCTGATTTTATGGCTGTGTTTTTTACCGCTATTCAACGGCAGGGAGCGAAGAACTATTTTAAGCCATTTCCACAATTTATACAATATTTAGCATTTTTTTTATTTACTGTTTTGCACTTGGTGCATGTTTTTAGGTGTTTTATATTTGCACCGCATTTAGGGCAGAACGCATCACTTTCTTCAACAAACACATGGCATTTCGGACACCGAGGCACAGGTTGATTATCTGAATTAGTTGGCATCATGCCCCCGCATTCTGAACAATGCAGAGTTGTTTTGCGTGGCATAAATAAAACCAATGGACCAAGAAAAAACACTAATAACAGGGCGAGCCCCAATCCCGTCCGCGGCTCTACAATGGTTTCTTTTTTACATTTATCGCAATACGCCCGCATTTTTCTCTCCTTTTTATTCAGTTTTATCGTGCCACGACTGCGCGTTTAATAGCACACGCATTATTTCAACATTGTTTGTGCACATTAATGCACTGCGGCCATTCTTATCCTCTATCTCAACGTCAGCAAAATGTTCTATAAGACATTCAACCATATCCATATCTTCACGATATGCCGCTAAGTGTAATGGGGTTATCCCATTATGATTTTGAATGTTTACATTAGCGCCATGAGAAAGCAATATTTCCGCCCAATCTACTTTTCCTCTTAAATGCAAGGGCGCCCAACCATGTATATCCTGTGCATTTACATCTGCTCCATTTTCAATTAATACGGTTACAGTATCAGGATTTACAGTTAGGTGTAACGGCGTTCTTTCATTATTGTCTCTAGCATTAATGTTGGCGCCATGATCAATCATTATTTGCGCTATTTTAGGGTCCCCAGCATTATGCAAAGGAGTCTGCCCTTTTTCGTCTCTTACATTAACATCCGCTCCATTAAGAATAAGAATTTCTTTTATATCAGGCAAAAAAGCATATAGCAAAGGCGTATTTCCTTTGTTGTCTACAGCATTCACGTCTGCCCCATATTCAAGCAGTACATCGCATACTGTTGTGTCGCAAAACAATCGTCCACTTTCAGCTCTTGCTGCACAATGCAGAGATGTGCGCCCCTCATTGTCCTGCACATTAACATCAGCGCCATGTTCTATAAGGAAATGCGCCTTACTTGCACTACGTGCTGTGTGCAATGGAGTTCTGCCATGGATGTCCCGTGCATTGATATCCGCACCATTTTCAAACAAAACCTTTGTAGCACGGTTTGTGGGCGAACAATGCAACGGCGTTCTTCCATACTTATCTCGTACATTGATATCTGCACCATTATCAATTAAATATTGCGCAATCGCATCAAATTCTGCTGTATGTAATGGGGTTAAACCATCATTGGTTTGCGCCATAATATCAGCACCGTTTTTCAATAATGGGTCCGCTACTTCTGGAAACCACGCACAGTGTAACGGTGTGCTTCCATGTTCGTCACGTGCCATAACATCTGCACCTTCAGAAATTAATTGTTTTACCAGATCTCCGTCCCGCCCCATCATCGCATCAAACAATTTCTTATCTATTTCACGCATGGTAAATCCTTTTTATTATTCACTAATACTGAAAAAGCGTTCAAAGAATGCCACAATCTTTTCAATTACTGTTTTTTTCTTTTGGGCGCGGTTATTATCACGGTCAAACATGGACATTGGTGGCAAGATTTTGCCAATATCTGTGCCACTGGTTTGAACCGCACCATCGCGGAATGCATTTTGAACAAACTTGTATGTTTCTTCACGGTTCAAGTTTTCTTCGGCAATTATACGGTCCAGTTCTGCGGCCTTGGCACTGTTAACAAATTTAACCCAATCACGGTCAACAATGGTGTCAGGTGTTAAAGATGCCACGAACTGCATAATCAGGTCTTTTTTATTACGCAATTCAACACTGGAATCCACCGCCTTTTGGATTGTTATCAAAATTTCTTTGTCATTCATGTGTGATTCATGATAACGCGCAATCAAGGACAGGATATAGTCAATGTTAACGTCCACGGACTTTATCAATTCCATTTCAAAGACCACATCGTCCTTTACATTTTCTGCGGCGCCATGCGTTGGGCGCATTTCTGCATACAGACCGATATACATGCTTTGGTAATCTTGGAATTGGCGCGGACTTAATATTTCATTGCCAGCAAACTCATCAAATGAATGCAAAATGTTCTTTACGCGCAATATTGCACCGAACAGACGCACAAATTCTTTCTTGTCGCTTTCAGACGCCAACACAATGCCCGCTTGGAATTTATCAGTTAATTCATTTATCAGTTCGGCATAGCCCGCCACATGCTTGCCGTTCTTTTCATAACCGTTATAATATTCATCATAGGTTTTCAGCAGAACCAAACCAGCCGCATCTTTGTCCCCAAATAACGCAATACTTTCATTGGTTGCATTTTCCAAGTTGCGGAAACACACAATATTGCCATGCGTTTTAACAGCATTCAAAATGCGGTTAGTTCTTGAGAACGCCTGCAATAAACCATGTTGGCGCAGGTTCTTGTCCACCCACAGCGTGTTTAATGTGGTGGCATCAAACCCCGTCAGGAACATATTAACCACAATAACCATGTCCAATTCACGGTTTTTAATACGCAATGACAGGTCTTTGTAATAATTTGGGAATTTGGCTGCGCTGGTGTCAAATGTGGTTCCAAACATTGCATTATAGTCCGCAATGGCCATGTCCAAGAAATCACGCGAACTGGCATCCAAACCGCTGGTGTCGTCACTGTTTTCATCCAGAACGCCATCCTCTTCATTTACCCCAAAACTGTAAATGGTCGCAATCTTTATCTGCTTGTCCGATGGCAGGTCCGCCATTTGGCGTTTGAATTCGTTATAATACAGTTTTGCCGCATCAATACTGGACACAGCGAACATGGAATTAAAGCCAGCCAGACGGCGTTCTTTTACCTTGTAAAAGGTATTACGCATGGTCTTTTGGTCAAAGTGTTCCAAAATATACTTTGTTATGCGACTAATGCGTTCAGGGGCCAATAATATACCCTCGCGGTCAATGTCGGCAACCTGCTTGTCGTCAATATCTTCTGCGACACGCAGGGTTGAAACATAATCAATCTTGAACGGCAGAACATTCTTGTCACGAATAGCATCCACAATGGTATAAGTGTGCAACTTTTGCCCGAACGCCTGTTCTGTGGTTTTCAGGTCTGGTTTACCGCCACCCTGGGCATTGGCTGCAAAGATTGGCGTGCCTGTAAAGCCAAACAGGTGATATTTCTTGAACGACTTTGTTATCGCACTGTGCATTTCACCAAATTGGGAACGGTGGCATTCATCGAATATCAAAACCACATGTTGGTCAAACACAGGGTGGTCACGATGCTTTTTAATGAATGTGGACAGTTTTTGAATGGTGGTTATAATAATTCGCGCACTGGATTCTGGACGCAATTGGCGTTCCAATACAGCGGTGCTGGTATTACTGTTGGCGGCACCTTTTTGGAAACGGTCATATTCCAACATTGTTTGATAGTCCAAGTCCTTGCGGTCAACTACAAACAAAACCTTGTCTATGTCGGTGCGTGCGCTGGCCAATTGGGCGGTTTTGAAACTGGTTAATGTTTTACCTGAACCCGTGGTGTGCCAAATATAACCACCACCGTCAACAGTTCCCCATTTCTTATAGTTATTTGCAATTTGTATTTTGTTCAATATGCGTTCGGTGGCCACAATTTGGTATGGGCGCATAACCAGCAATTGTTGGTCCGCATTAAATACACAATACTTGGTTAAAACATTCAAAATACTGTGGCGCGCCAAGAATGTTTTTGCAAAGTCCATCAGGTCTGTGATTGGCATATTGTTGGCGTCCGCCCACCATGATGTGAATTCAAAACTGTTGCTGGTGCGTTTGCCTGCCTTGGGGCCACGATTGGCATTTTCGTTTATGTGTGAAATGCGAGTGGTATTACTGTAATACTTGGTATATGTGCCATTTGAAATAACAAAAATCTGAACATATTCATACAGACCAGAACCCGCCCAAAAACTGTCACGCTGATAACGGTTTATTTGGTTAAAGGCCTCTTTGATATCAACGCCACGGCGTTTTAATTCCACATGCACCATTGGAATACCGTTAACCAATATGGTCACATCATAACGATTTTCATGCACGCCTGCATCGGTTTCATATTGGTTTATAACCTGCAAGGTGTTATTGTGAATGTTTTCTTTATCAATCAGGTAAATATTTTTAACTGTCCCGTTGTCACGGGTTAACAACTGAATATGGTCTTCTTGGATGATGCGTGTCTTTTCACGAATGCCATTTGATTGGTTGGCAATATTTTGGGCAAAGAACCGATCCCATTCCGCATCGGTAAAGGTATATTTATTTAATTTTTCCAATTGGCTGCGCAGGTTGGCAATCAATTCTGATTCAGTGTGAATTTTTACAGGTTCATACCCCTGGGCCCCAAGTTGTTTTATGAATGCCTGTTCTAATGCGGCCTCGGACTGATAGCGTGTTGCGCTGGTGTCACCTGCGTTATATTCTGCGACAACCGTGCCTTGGACATTTTGTGCAACAACATCGTATTTAACCATTTTTCACCCCTGTATTTTATGCCGCCATTGGAAATGACAACAATTTATCCCGATAATATTCATACTGTTGACGGCGTGCGTTTATTTCCGCAGGCAACCCATCAGAGATATCATTTACCAACGCATCAAATTTATCCAAAATCGCCACAATGCGCTCCTGTTCCGCAAGTGGGGGAATTATGACTTGGATTTTTTCCATAACATTACTCATTAGTTTCGGATTGCCCATACCTGCACTGACATATTGTTTCGCTATCATGCCAAGATAATAGGATAAATATTTCATATTCAAATCACTGCTTTTAGCTTTCAATAAACCACAAACATTAGTCACGCTAAACTTTCCGTTCCGATAAAACACAGAGCCAGCATTCGCACCATCTGTTGTCCAAGTTAAAAATTCACCGTCATAATCAAAGGTGTTTATTTTGCCTAATTCCCCATTGTTAGCAGTTTGAGAAGAATACACTGGATAATCCCCGATGTTTTCTCTTAAATAATCTTTGGACATAACTCTTCCTCTTGATACTTCACATAATTGGCTTATGGCCATTGTTCTTACCCCCCCCCTGTGAAATATCGGCAAAATTCAACAACTTATCGCGATAGTGTTCGTGTTGTTTTTTTCTGGCTTCTAGTTCGGCTTCTAGTTCGGCTTCTAGTTCGGCTTCTAGTTCGGCAAAAGAGTCCAGAATGCGAACAATTTCTTGCTGCACTGGCAGGGGTGGAATTGGAATAACTATTTTTCCAAATTTTACCTTGGATACATTGAAACGCGTGACACCATTAGCTGTTTTTACTATTTGTTTTCTTAACTCATTGCTTCTAAATAGATGTTTCAAAAAATCTGGCAAAAAAGTATTTTTATCATTTAATCTGTATCCAAAGCAAAAACTATTTAAATATATCTTTTCATTAGGTTCTTCTGCAACAACTGACGACAAGCCGCATTCATTGGGCGTTTCACTGGAACCAGTAAACAGAACGTCACCATATTGTATATCATTTTGTTTTTCACTGTCAGCAACAAACACAGTTTCATCAATATGTAAATTTAACGCGGGATTTTTATAAATATTCACATAAGTTGCAAATTTGCAATTGCCATTTTCAAAATCTTTTTTTGTTTTTCCTGACAGCCCAGAAAAAAACACACCTAATTCATCTAAGGATTTAAAATCTACACCATTTGGACAATATTTTGAAATTATACTTTCTATACTTGGCATTATGATACCTTTGTTGAAATTAAATCTTTTAATTTAACATTATTATCGTTTTTCCACACCACAAGCCCGTTAGTGCTTCTGCCTGTTACAAAATTTGCTGCAGTTGATGCACTTTTGAATACAATGTCCTTCTTTACAACATTGCCATTAACATATTCGGCACGCCATTTTTCTATACTCTTTGTGCTACGGAATGTGGCAGATTTGGCGATGTCTTTGGATACAATGCTACCTTTTAAAACAACAAAATTTTTGTTTTTTACGTCGTATTCTGCCTGTGCATTTACATGACTTATTCTGCTTGTTAAATAAAGCTTCATAATTACTTCCTTTGGTTCTGGTTATGATTCCAAATTTTTCACAATTGCATCAATTTGGGTGCGCAATGCGCTTTGACGGGCAACAATGTCGCCAATGCGTGCGTTCAGTTCGTTTATATCGATTTTTTCACGCGTGTCGGGCTGTTCAACATATGTGGATACAGACAGGTTATAATCATTTTCCGCAACATCGGTGTTATTTACCAATTTGGCAAAGTGTTCCATATCTGTGCGCCCAATAAACGCATTCAATATTGTTTCAATGTTTTCATCGGATAATTTATTCTTATTACCAGAATGCACAAATTGGTTGGATGCATCAATAAACAGGATATTGTTGTCCGTCTTGTTTTTCTTTAACACAATAATGCATGTTGCGATTGTCACCCCAAAGAACAGGTTTGCAGGCAACTGAATAATGCAATCTACATAATTGTTATCAACCAAGTATTTACGGATTTTCTGTTCTGCACCACCACGATACAGCACCCCAGGGAATTCAACAATTGCCGCCGTGCCAGATGCCGACAACCACGACAGCATATGCATTGTGAACGCAAGGTCCGATTTGCCGCGTGGCGCCAATACGCCCGCAGGCGCAAATCGCGGGTCGTTTATTAACAGCGGATTATCATCGCCATCCCATGGAATTGAATAAGGTGGGTTAGATACAATTGCATCGAATGGTTCTTCATCCCAATGTTTTGGTTCCAGCAATGTGTCACCATGTGCAATATTAAACTTTTCATAATTGATATTATGCAGGAACATGTTAATACGGCACAGGTTGTATGTGGTTATGTTCTTTTCCTGGCCAAAGAATCCCTGATGCACGCCATTTTGTCCCAATATTTTTGCAAACTTTAACAATAACGAACCCGAACCACATGCAGGGTCATAAACCTTGTTAACCTCGGTCTTGCCCACCAGGGTGATTTTTGCCAACAGCTCTGATACCTCTTGCGGGGTAAAGAATTCACCACCAGATTTACCAGCATTGCTGGCATACATGGTCATAAGGTATTCATACGCATCACCAAAGGCATCAATACTGTTATCTGTGAAATTCCCCAGGTCTAAACCTGCAATGGCGTCTAATATTTTTACCAGTTTTTTGTTTCTTTCTGGGACGGATGCACCCAATTTATTACTGTTCACATCAATGTCGTCAAACAGGCCACGAAAATCATCTTCACTTTCTGCACCAATGGCAGAATTTTCAATATTTGCAAATACGGCAGCCAATGTTTCATTCAGGTTGGCATCTGCCTTGGCCGTGCGTTGGATATTTACAAACAATTCAGACGGCAGGATAAAGAACCCTTTGGATTCAATACATTCATTGCGTGCGATTTCTGCGCTGGCATCGTTCAGGTTGGCATAACTGAAATCTTTATTACCAGCGGCATGTTCGTTTTTATCAATATAGTGCGCAATATTTTCGGATATAAAGCGATAAAATAAAAAGCCCAATACATATGCTTTGAAATCCCAACCATCAACCGCACCACGCAAATCGTTTGCAATCTGCCATATAACACGGTGCAATTCCGCTCTTTCCTGTTCGCGCGCCATTATAAACCCCTACATTTGTAAAAATTAAACCACCGAACAAAGCGGTGGTTGGAGGTTCACAACTATTATGCATTGAAAATAGCGGGCTTATTCAATATATTCACCGCCCTCCAACCATACAGATTGGAGGTATTTTTTGTCCCCACGGACACAATGCATAAAAGGGTTGTGACGCCCAACACAGCAACCGCCATGTCATTGCATATACTACAACAAAAAATGACAAAAATCAAATCCCACCTGTTAAGGTGGGGGGGGTGGTATTGTTATATGGTATGTGAATAATATACATGGGGGTTATTGGTGGGGTATATTGGTATGGCACATATACCCCACTTATTACACAGTGGCTTACAGTGTTATATCATCTGGGACCACTGATTCTGCCATCTTGTTCATTATGCACTCTGCGTCTTGGAACGCTTTTTCATACATAATATTTCGCTGTTCAACGGACATGTCCATGTTATCCACGGACTTTGCGTTCAAAATTGAATTTTTACGCAGGATGCTGCACAGTGAAAACGAGTCATCATCTTTACTGGTATGTTCTGCATGCGTTCCCACTGTTGGTGCGCAAGGCGGAACAACGGGACAAGGCGTTTCAGGCGCGGCCGCCACTGTTTCATCTTCACCTGTTTCATTAGGCAAATAACTCTGAAACGCATCTTCAAACGCCGCCAATTCATAACCGCGTGCAGTTTTTGCCCCAAGTCGCTTTTGGATTGGCCTGATATTAAAGCCATGCAACATGTTTGCCAATTTTACATTGGTTAGCACAACGTGCCCATATTGCCTGTCACCCCATGGTCGACTTTCGCAACGATACAAATGCCCCAACAGGTCCTTGGTCGCTATAAAATCACACCCAATGTTATTGAACACATCACGAATGTCGGCCAACAACTGAATTTCCAAAACTTCGGCATCATCGTTTTTTGGGACCAAACACCCCGCGGCATAAGTTAATTCATTCACAAGTGTTGGCGATATTAAATACGCAATGGCAAATAATGGTTCCCATATATCCTTGGCACGGTCGTGCAGGAATTTGGGCATCGTGGGGTTAATTTCACCAATTGCGCTGGCATTATCCCGCATAAAACGCATGCACATGCTGCGCAATTGTTCAGTGTGCGACAACAATGCATTTGGGCGCAATCTTTCAACAGTGTCGTTTGGCTTTTTACGCCGCATTACAACCGCAATACTGCGGTCCATTATGGTGCTGTCGCGTTCACCAATACCCGCAATTGCCATCGCACTAAAACACGCAAATCTTTTGGGCAAATAACCGCTCTTGGTATCCACATTACGAACCACATGACCATTTTTCTGATATCCTGCATTGATAACGCTGCGCATCGTTTGGTCGCCATTCATGAAACAATCGGCCTCGTCAATTAACAAGGTTGGGTGCATGGCATCAATGCAACGAAACACGCCAGCCGCAGTTATGCCTGCAACATTCAATGGTCGATTGACCGTCATTTCCAGCAACTGCAACAATTGGGTTTTGCCACATCTTGGAACAGGTGAATAAATACATAACCGTGGTGTATAATAAAACACATCCATGGCATATGTATGCAGCACCCAAAACGGCAACATACTTGATACGCCATCGGGCAAAACCAGAAAGCGTTCAAACACCGCTTTCAACGCACCCACTAAATCCATGCCATTTACTGGTTCTGGCCATGGTGTTGGCATTGGTATATCTTGACTGTTTTTATTTTTCATATTACTATCCCTATGACCATAATGTGAATCCGTGCCAGTTTGGGCGGATTCATTTTTTGTTAAAACATCTGCCATGATTATGCCCCCTTTCTTACTCTGCCCGTGGATGAGGGGTTTGTGGAAACCCACTGAAAGAATTTGACTTCATCAATCAAAACCTTGGCCCCAACACGGTGGATTACCCCCATGTCATCCAATCCATTGAACGGGCGGTGAAATACCAGGTCCCTGATGCTGCCCTCAGAAAATGCAGGGTGTTTTTTTGCGAACTGTTTAACAGTTAAATAATGCGGAATATTTATTTGTTCGGTCATATCTGACTCCCTATTATTCGTGTTTTGTGTTTTTGAACTTCGTGGCCACTTACTGAAAATGTGCGACAATTAAATTTGGATAACAACTGCAAGCAATCTGCTTGCAGTTTGTGCGCAACCCCACAGTGGGCGCGGGGTTAAGACATATGAACTTTTTTTCAAAAAAACAAACCACGACGAATCGTGGTTTTCCAAAAATGGCGTTTTTTATGGTTATTGACGTTCAAACGCGGACTGTTTTGCCGCACGCTTTTTTGCCGCGTTTTGGGCGGCTAATGCAGCCAATTTAAGTATCGTCCCACCATACATGCCACATTCCTTACGGTTTCTAATAGAAAACGCAAACATATAATCCACAATATAAAAAATTGCAGCAGCATATATATCTTCTGGGGTGGCGTTGAATTTATTTCTAAACCACCGTCTGCGCTGGGTTATTAGTGTTTTGGATACGGCGGGCGCAATAACATTTTCTTTTAGTGCCGCATGCTTATCTTTTGTACGCAGCAAATCCACTTTTGTTTTACCTCTTGTCGTTGGTTTTTGCTTGGCCGCAGGGATATATTTACCCACCAATTCAGCATCACGATTTGATAAGGCAGACAATAACACCAATCGCAACATATGCGGCAGGTCCACTATATTTGTATTTGCCAATTGCGAATGACCTGCTGTGCTACCCCTTAAAATTTCTGTGTTTTCTATCAAATCACACATTGTATCCATTAAATACTGCAACCGCTTTTGTTGCTCGGGGGTAAAGCTTATTTGCTGTGGCACCACGACCTTATCGTCTGGGAAAAGCATATTATGCGATTGCAACACGGCCTCATTTACGCCAAACCCCACAAATTCAGGGCAGTGTTTCATTACGTCATGATATTGCTTTATTGTCAATTTGCGATATTTCATTCCGCACCACCAAATATTTTTGCGTTCATACTGGCCACGACACTGCTTTTATGTGCATTGGACAGGTGTGCATACCGCTTTACCATGGAAAGCGTTTTATGCCCCAAGACATCTGCGATTTCATTTGGGCTGGCACCATTCATTGCCAAATAACTGGCACAGGTGTGGCGCAAATCATGAAATCTAAAATCATGCAAACCTGCCTTGGCTACCACGGTTGCCCAACTGCGTTTTATTTCGCATGGCCCCGAATTTTTATCGTTTGGAAATACCCATATGTCGGACTTACGCTTTTCATATAACTGGCGCACCAAATCTAATGCAGGTCCCCATAAGGGCAGACCACGCATTTCACCGTTCTTGGTATGTTCTAATACTGCCCACCCCTTGTCCAAATCAATATTATCCCAACGAAGGGACAATATCTCGCCACGTCTGGCACCAGTTGAAATTGCCAGCACGATGATGGCATACAAATCCTTGTTTTTTGAATCCTTGGCTGCTGCCAATAGGCGTTCGCGCTCCACATCACTTAAAAAGCGTGTACGACCACGACTTTCGCGTTTGTGTTCAACACGAGCCACTGGGTTTACATCTATCCACCCCAACGACTTTATTCCATAAGCCAACGCACAACTTAATGCGGCCAAATACCTGTTTAATGTCGCTGCACTTTTTGGTCTATTGCCATATTGGATTGCGGCAATCCGTTCAAGTGCACTGGTTATGATTGCAGGCGTCAAAGAATATAACCTGGTCGCACCAATAAACTTTTCCCATTCATCCAACTGTGTGATGAGTGTTTTTATGGAACGCAACCCTTTATCTTCAATATGCCGCTTATATCGGTCTAACAATTCACTGAATGTGCGATTGCGTGCATTTGTGTTTGGCATGTGTTTTTGATCGCGCATTTCCGTTTCGGTTTTCACGGCCCATTCACGCGCCAATGTTTTACTGGAAAATGTTGCTGTTTGAATAAGGTTTCCCTCTACACGAACACGCGCTCTATATCGAACACCAGATTTGGTCATTCTTTTTTCAATCGTTGCCATCAGTTTTTTTTCTTGTTTTCTGAGAGTTTACAACAACTTACAACAAATGTCAAAAAGATACCATAGATTCTAAATCAGAGAAACGGTCTGCTGACACCCGCAGAAATCTTGGAAATATCTTGAACGCGACAAAAAAATGGTCCAGTTTTGGTCCACAAAGACAAAATAACATGCCACAAAAGTGTCAAAAAACCGATGCTTTCAGAGTAAAAATCCTGCACCCCATTTTTACCGAAAATTATTGCAGCGTTTTGATGTCCATGTCCCAAATTTGGACCATTTTAACATTTTTATTCACTTTTATGATTTTTTTGCTTGCGTTGCCCCCCACAATATGTATAATTGTGGGGCAACGCCGGTTTAGCTCAGCTGGTAGAGCGGCTGATTTGTAATCAGTAGGTCGTTGGTTCAAGTCCGACAACCGGCACCATATTTGACTTATAGTCGTTTAAGCCCCCGAACATCCCGAAAATTGGCGATAATTCGGGGGTTCTAAATTTTGTCTCCTTGTCGTATGAAATTTTGTGCAAAAAAGTAATATTTAGAACACAACGCTTAGTAGCAAGGTCGCCATGTTCCCACACAGCAGGCAGATTCCCAACAAAACCCATCACACATTCGGCCGCTTGATTAAATGGCATTATTTCAGGCGCTGCTGATTCTAGTTCTTGTTTCAAAACAGCCTGTTCGTTGGTCAATTTTTCTATTTGTTGTTCACACATTTGTCTTAAGGCATCTGTGCCGGCTTTCATATAGGCATTGAAAGAATTTTGTTTTTCCTGCTCTATCTGTTCCAATCGTTTTTGTTTTGCGTTTCTGTCTGCGTTCATATCTTTTATGCGCTGGTCATATTCGTCTTTTGCCAGCGCAAGAGCCAAGTTTATATAATCTTCATGTGGCGTTATTTGCCGCAACATATTCTCAAAATCTTTATGTATAACATCTGGTTTAATATACATTTTACTGCGATTTTCACACCCCTTGTGCTGACATTGATAATATGGATATGGCTTGCCAACACGATTTGTGCATCGGCTGCCTGTAAGCGGATATCCGCATTTAGGACATAGCACAAAACCCTTTAATGGAAATTCGGGGTCATCTTTAAGATAATGCTTTTTGTTTGCCCCTGTATTGCCCCTGATGCGTTTATTCAGGCGGTCTATGACCATGTTATGTGTCGCTAAGTCTATTAGCGGCTCTATATGTTCCCACTTTTGGTATGGAATATCAAAGTGTTTATCTGTGCAGAAAGCAAAATGAGCAGTATATTTTGGATTCTCTAATAATTCTTTGACCTGTGTCAAAGTATATGGTTTCAACCCCAGTTCAATCCGCTTTGGATTCACAAAGTCCATAACATCAGAAATATTAGCAAATCGTGCGGTTGCATAACCTGCTATAGCATCGCGCACAATAGAGGCATCAGGTTCTTTTGCAACTAATTCCTTGCCGTTTGGGGTCTTTTTGAACTCGTACCCCCATGGTGTTTGAAATTGCCAATAACCCTGCAGTGCCCTTGCGTGCATATATGATAGATTTTTTTGTGCGTTTTCCTCGCGCCAAAATTGACCCTGTGCGGCCTCCACAGTGGCGCAAAATCGCCCAGCAGGTGTCTGTTCTAATTTGCCCCTGACGGTGGCTAGAATATGCCCCCGTTTCTCAATATCATTGCGTAGAATGTTAAAATCCCCAGCATCTCGGGATAGGCGTGTAATATCATAGAAAACAACAAAATAACACTCTTTTGCCTTGCGTAAAAAGTCCAACATGTTATTTAGTTGTTTTCTATTTGCTGTATCCTTGCCCGATGTACCCTTGTCTGCAAACAAGTGTTCGACTTCCAATCCTTCCTTGCGCACCCATTGTCTGCAATGATGTTCTTGACTATCCAGACCGTGTCCTTCGTGTACCTGCTGGCTTGTTGAAACCCTGCAATATATAATACATTTAGTCGGTTTAGATTGATTTTGCATATAGCACCTCGTTAAAAATATAATTGATTGCTTGCACCAAAAAATCCCTTATCTGTTCTATTTGGTTATCGTTTAGGTTTTTATCTTTTATGTATTGTCTGCATTGTTCTATATCCGGCAAATATATTATCTCCTTTGGTTATGTTTTTATATATAACAATAGTGCCATGCAGAGATAAAAAATCGCAACCGCCCCCTGTTCGCGAAACAAAAACCCTTGGATTTCTAAGACTTTTGTCTAAACAGGTGGTGTAAGACAAGACGAATCACAAGCAAGCAAGTGATAAAGACATACCACAAAACGATTCGCTATTTGTCGTATTCACCCTCTAATACAAATGGCGATATGGTCGTTCTGTCGCCCCCTATTGCAGTAGAACGATATAACAAAAGGTCTTGCTTGGCACGAGTGGTCGCCACATAGAATAACCTGCGCTCTGATTCCATTTCTTCTATGTGTTGCGATGCCATTGGTTGCTTTGGCCAAACACCGTCATTGACATCAATAACAATCACTTTATCATATTCTTGACCCTTGACACGCAATGCGGTTGATAATGTTATGCGTGGCTTTTCGTCCATCATTATCAACTCTGGGCTTTGTGCGGCCATTTGCGCCATATCAATAGCCCTGTTAAAATCATTTACAAAGCCGTCAAAACTATCACCATAGTGCGATGCAAAGGTCAACAAACTAGATAAAGGCGGGTCTTTGTAGTATAAATCCTCTAATGACCGGCTGTAATTCTGTTGAAAGCCTCCAAATTTAGTCAACAGCACAGACAAGGTCTCAAAAACGGTGCGTGCCTGCTGAAATTGTATCAAGGTCTCGTAAAATTCTGTAATGTAATCATGTGTGAACAAGTTGCTAAATCTTGGGTTATTTGTTCCAAGATATAACATAATCTTGTTTATCTTATCTGTTGTGGCATAGTTTGCCCTAAATGCCCTGAGCAGGGTTTCTTGGGCTTCTTTATACATTTCGTTTTTGCTGTATAAACAAACCAATTCAGCCAAATCATCAGCCGAATATTGGCCATTTCGCTTGATATCCATGACCTTATTCAAACTAGCGGCTGCTGATGTATAAAAGAAAGCCAAATCATCACTAACAGAATATGGTATATTCTCTTTGGTCAGCAAAATCTGATAAGGCAATAAAGTGGACTTTAATCGGGACAATATAGCGATTGTTTTGTTCGTTTCCGTCAGGGTCTTTTTAATATCCTTTATGACCCGTTCAACCATAACATCTGCGGCCCCTGGTTGTTTCAACTGTATGTTGGCGGTGCGGTCAGAGTTGGGATGCACATCTTTATCAACACGATTCTCGTTATGCCTAATAAGCAACATAGACTTATCAACAATATTCTTGGGCGAGCGAAAATTTTCATCCAAGATAAAAGTCTTGAATTTATTGCCAAAAATCTTGTCTGGATTCAGTATAAAATATGGACTTGCACCCCTAAATTCGTATATAGCTTGGTCATCATCGCCCACAATAACCAGCGCAGAATCGGTCAGTTTTTGCAAATTAGAAACCATAGACAAATCCAATGGACTGGTGTCTTGAAATTCGTCCACAAAGATATAATCTATCTTGGTTGCACCTGTTCGCTTTTGATTCTTGGCCAGTTTCTTTTCCAGTTCTATATTGGCAAAATATTTCTGCCCATCAAAGGTATAAGAGCCTGTTTTCAGCATATGTTCACAGCAATCGCGCCAAAATGGTATCCAGTGGCGGATGATGAATTTATGCTGTTCTTCTTCTGGCTTGTTGATTTCTTTTTTGCCTATAAGCGATAACAGGTCTTTAACAATCATAGAATAGTATCTTGACAAAGAAACCTTGTTTATAAACTTTAAGTGTTCGGTGTAAATCTTCTCGTTGCTCTTTGGGTCTTTGGTGAAATATATATGCTTAAACCCTATATTTGCAAAGTTATCTATCATGTCCAGTATCTTTTCACTGTTCCTGACCCGAGAGCGCCCTGTAAGCAACCCTTCAAATTTGGCAGAGTGCTCGCTTTTAGACCAAACTGGTTGCAGTGAACTCATGACATACCATTTCTTATCTTTGCCTTCTAATATTCTGGGGTTCTTTAAGACATTGGCGGTCTTGATATAGTTGTTGCCCCAACTATTCAATGTAAAAACACTAACACATGTATCATTGTCGCATCGGTCTTTGATTTCGTTGGCTGCATTTTTGGTAAATGTAAAAATGCTTATTTTGACCTTTTTGTTGTCTGTAAACAGAGCTTTGGCTTTTTCTACAATAGAAAAAGTTTTCCCGCACCCCGCAGGTGCCAGTAAGCGAATAAATTTAGCATCGCTCTTGATAAATTTTGCCTGTGCAGCCGTATAAGCCATTATTTCACCCCTTTTGGTATCAAAAAACCGCCCAAAAGAGGCGGTCGGGGAGTTCAAAAATCAGTTCGTTATTGATTCTGCTGGTCTTTCGGTTGCCCGTATTATATACACCAACAGCTCCCCGACATGATATCGGGGACATAACGATGCAAAAAGCACCGAAACATCAAGATAACGATGCTTTCGCACCGAACGAACTGGGCTTTTGAAAACCCCGAACCCAAACTCCTTTGGATTCATTTGTGATTGTAATCCATGAAAGGCATTTTTGCAAATCTAAAATGCCCCCTGATAACAAACACCTGATGCGCCCCTGATGGTCAGGGGAAATGTGCCTGTGCGCCCTGATTTTCCTCTGTTTTGGCAGTAATGGCTTTATTGTTTTGCATGCGTTGTAATCGCGTTTTAATGCCCCTGTGGCGTGTTTTGTGTTTTTATGTTCATCTTTGTTGCTTTGTGTCTTAAATTGTCTGTATGGACAAATATATGCGTTTCTATGGCATGTCTGCCACCACCGGTGCCATGCATGTGCGTTTTGATTCCTTGCATAGGGTAAAAGCATGCTTTTTATAAAGTTTTTTGCATGTGTATTGATAGTTGTTGTTCGAACAGACACCTCTTGCGAAATTGGTTGTATGTGTGTTATAATAGTAGTGAAAACAAGGAAAGTTTGTTTGTCCTTGATTAAAGTTTACAGGTTAGTTGTGTATTGTCAGTAGATAGTCAATATATAGCAAACAAGATAAAAGAAAACCCACCAAGCATATGTTCAAGTCGTCTTAGGGGTATAAGTGTAGAATAAAGGCCATGTGCCTATTTTTTTATAATAAAGCGTACCAAAGCAGAAACCCCAGTATTCTCTAGGATTATAGCCGTATGTATGATATTTGCTTGTAAAGTGTTCCAAGTTTTTTGCTTAAGGTGCACCAGTTTAGAAACGCACCATTTGGTGCGTTTTTTGTTTGGGTTTTCTTGCTTTTTTGATTTTTGTGTTTAGTGGTGAAGTCGCACGGGGCGGGCTGTTTTTATTTTATTCGGGGCGCGCAAATCCAACCCAATCCCGCCAACGCAAACTAATCGCTGGGATTAAGGTTGAGTGAAACGCATTTTATAAGAAATTTATACCGGCAACCTGTCACTATATGGAAGACTATCAATATAGTCTTCCATAAATTGCCAGTCTGGAACATATCCTTTATTAGAATAGGTATAATTATTGTCTACAATCGGTTTTCCTTTGTTGTCCCTTTGGATAGGTAACTTCAATAATGTATTTTTGATTAAATCCATTCTAAAAGCACGACCATAACAATATCTAACGCTTTCTTTAGCAAATAAAGTTCTTACAAATAATCCCCGCTTTTGATTCAACCACTTTGCACGCAAAACAACCATATGATCTCCCGCTATAAAGTCTTTATTTTGATAATAACATGTAGCTGTCGTATCACCGATTGTTATACAATTCGCCACTTCTAAACCATCATATGGTGCAGATTTATCCACTAATATATCAACACCATTATTACTATCTGTTCTTGAGACAAAATTAAGCCCTTTATCAACTTCTACCACTTCTTCCTTTGTGTATGCCTTGGCTTTATATATACTATCAAATAAGTCTGAAACCATGAATTCTTCCCAGTTATCAACCGCTAATTTTTTAGTTATATTATTTTTAATCTTTGTCGTAATGGGTTTGTGATGCAACGACTTAATATACTCTTGCATAAACTGCCAATCTGGAACATACCCATTGCTAGAATATGTTTTTGTTTTATCAATGAATGGTGTGTTGTCCGGATTACAATTTACAGGAAGTTTTATTACAATGTTTTTAGCTTTTTTTAAATCATGCAACTTCCTACCATACGACCATTTATAGCGTTCTTTGTTTATGACTGAACAAATAAACATAGCTATTAGTGAATCTAACTCAAATTTTGGAACACATATTGTTTGGTCATGACTACATGTGAAGTTTTTATCTTGATAATAAGCATGACATACTGAGCCATTATTAGTAATAGTTATGCAATTTCCATCAAATATTTTCCCTGACAACGTATCATCTCTTTCGCCCGTCCTGCTGCTTGATCTAATGCTTTCTATATCGCAATAATCTGTAACGCCATTATTTTCTGCAGTAGCGCCCAAAAAAGGTATTATACCGTCACCTTTTGCTAAAGAGACGGTTTCTGGTTTGTTGTTAAAAAAAACATTTTGCATATCAAAAAGTTCGGACAGCTTGAATTCTTGCCAAGTAGACGTATTAAGCTTCATAAACAAATCCTTCTTTAACCAGGTATGAAAGATAATTATTTAATGTTTGTTGGAAGTCATCTGCTGTTAATTTTGTATAATCCGTTTTCATGTACGCTTCACACAACCACTCGTCATCCGCATCCACCATTTCTACTGCCGATTTTCCATCAACAACAGACTTTGTTTCAAATAATCTCAACCACTCTTTTTCAATCTCTGCCCATTTGGAAACCGTAAAATTGCCGTCGCTGTCTTTGTTAAACTGCTCTACACGCCCCAAATTCTTTTTCTTAATAAATCCATCATCCTTGCAATAACCAAAGAACGTAGCTCTTGTCATACCATCTGGCTTAACATGAGGTTGGCCCAATGTAAATAACATGCAACAGGCACATACAGATGCACCTGGATAAAACATTTCTGTCGGCAATGAAAATACCGCATCCAACGTATTATCTACCAACAAGGTTTCTTTTTCTTTTGTTATAAGACTACCAGTGCCGATAGCACATGCCAATGGTAGCAAAACTGCCAGCTTCACAGTTTTTGCCTGTTTCCCCTCTTTTACCCTTTCTGCATTAAGCTCTTTTATCACATCTGAAAAATATCGAACAAAGACAAGCCCCTTTGTAGGATCTTCTTTGCCATCCTTTGCCTTTCCCCAATCTTTCTTATAATACTCTGGTATACTAATTGGTTTTGCATTATAAGGCGGATTCATCAAAATGATATCAGGATCAGCATCTTTAATAAACTGCTTGCACTGGAAACAGTTTCCAAACTTGATATTTGAATTTCCATCACCATGAATTAACATATTTGTCACAGACAAACCAAAAGCTTTTTCTTCTGCCTCTATACCATATATATTCTTTTCCTTTACATTTTGCTGCGCTTTCTTTACCCCTTCCGCATTATACTTTCCGCACTTCTTACAATCCGCCAATTCCTTAACCATCGCTTGAACCAAAAAAGACGCGCTACCACACGTACCATCTAGCACAACTTTAGTATGATCCACTTCCGTTAGCCGACACATAAATTCTGTTATATGGTCTGGTGTAAAAGCTTGGTTTTTATCGGCTTTGCCGGTGTATTTGTTAAAAGCGATAAAAAATAAATTTAGGATATCCTGTCCTTCGTCACTATTTGGGTCAATATACCTGTAAATATCCATCAATATGCTATCTATTATTTCAACCCAATCATTTTTACTTAAAGATCTTACCTTTTGATTTTTTAAAACATTATTCTGCAACAATTCAATTTTTTTACTTTTATTGTCCGAACCGTCCAATAACTCGGTTAATGTGCTTTCAATACCTGCAACAATTTGTTTTTCTGTTTGCAACTCAAAGGTATTATTAAATTGTTTCCTTACTTTTTCATCAATTCTTGTTACACCTATATTTTTAATCAAATCTTTAACATACAACAAAACGGTACCAACAAACTGGCTACGTAACCCTTCTGGAATATCCTTCTTATGTAATAACTCGTTAAGTGCATACGTATTTTTTAAAACTCTTTCTCTATCATTTTGTTTATTCAGAACGAACAAGGACTTATAATATTCCATTGTATCTAGAACCGTTTCGTCCTTTAAAAGAAATTCGTCGCCAATTGCAGACTTCCATACTTTTATCTTGTCATTATGGGTATTGGCAAGGATACAGATAACTTTTTTAGTCTTATGAAGTGCCAACTCTTCTTCAAGATACTCTTCTAATTGTACCTCATCAGACTTCTTAAAATTCTGTTTAGTTTCAACAAGCACAACAACATCTTCCATCTGGAAACGCAGATCCACTTTAAAATGTTTATATGGTCGACCAAGCAGTTTTTCTAACTTGCCCTTTGTGCCAGCGGCTGCTACATAACTATATTCACCACCTTCAATATTTGACACCAAATACTGTTGACCGATGGTATTTACCATTGAAACTCTGTCCATAAAAATCTCCCCAACCTACATAAAAACATCAACATTATATCATAATCTGACAAACAAAACAAATAACACGTATAAGTGCGCCCCACACAATATCACTGTTTTTTATTCCCCATCTGGGATTTCGGGGCTGGATACTTCGGTAACATCATCAAAGGGGATTTTGGTTTTGACTATGGTGATGTATCGATATTCGGGGTCTATGCGGGTGACCAGGCCTGTTATGGTGTCATAGGCATCGGTCCGGTAAAATCGCACCGTTATCATCATACCTTTTTTAACCAGCGCAAGTTTCCGGGACAGTCGTTCGGCCGCATCGCCAATCAATTCCCGACGTGGTTCAACCACCCGATTTTTAGCCAGCACCATCGCATAGTACCCACGCAGGGCCGCAAAAGGCATAAACTGTTTTGCACGTGCGGTATTATCAGCCATTGTGTCCCCCAACCAAAGTATTACGTTTGCGACCGGTGGATTTCTCGTGATAATTTATGCCACGCAGGACGGCATTCTTGCCAAACTTGCCCTTGATATCCAGCAATGCGTGTTGCAGTTTGCTTTCACGTTCGTCCGCCCTTGTGTCCGCAAATAAATCCAGTTGCAGATGCACCGTATCCGCATCGACTAGATTTCCCAGTCCAACCGTCAATTTATGTATCGGCGTGCGTTTGTCGGTCGTTTCCCGATACAAGCGCACAAATTCCGCCACCAATGATTTATAGGACGATGTGTGCGCTGGCAATTTACGACTGCCCCCGGTTGGGCGTCGCACATCACGCGAATACCCTACGGCCAGCGATATTTCATCCGCCACCAGGTTCTTTTCCACCAATTCCAAGACCAGGTTATCCACCATTTCCTGCATCACAATCATCGCGTCGTCAAAGTTATAATCTTCGAACAGAATCTGGCCGTTGGACAGGGAATGGGATTTCGCCTGATAATTGTGAATATCGGCAATCGTGCACGGCTCAACCCCATTTGCATGGTCAATCAGGTATTCCGCATTTGTGCCGAACTCACGATACAGTGTTTCCGGTGGCAGCTGCGTCACCCCATACAGGTCATAAACACCGTACTTTTCCAGTCGCCGTGCAATGCCCGCACCGATGTTCCAGATGTCTGTTATCGGCCGATGGTGCCACAGGTGTTCCCGGAACGATTCCGCATCCAAGTATCCGATATGGTCGGGAACTTTCTTGGCCGTGATGTCCAGCGCAACCTTGGCCAGGAACAAGTTCGTGCCTATGCCGGCGGTGGCGCATATGCCCGTCTCGGCCCGTACCGCATCCATCAGCATTATCGCCATTTCTTTGGGCGACCGCTTATACATTTTCAGGTACGGCGTGATATTGATAAAGCATTCGTCAATGGAATAGACATGGATGTCTTCGGGCGAGATATAGCGCAGGTAAATCCCGTAAATCTGGGCGGATACTTCCATATACTTTTTCATGCGGGGCATGGCGGTGATGTATTCGACGTTTTTGGGGATTTCAAAGACCCGGCAACGATTGCGAATCCCCAGGGCCTTCATCGCCGGCGTTATCGCCAGACAGACCGAACCCCGCCCCCGTGACGGGTCCGCCACCACCAGTTTTGTTGTAAATGGGTCCAGCCCACGGTCAACCGCTTCGACCGAGGCAAAGAAACTCTTTAAATCAATGCAAAGATAAAACCTTTCCGCCATTCCAGGAATCAGTATAAACCGAATTCACAGGATGTCAAAAAGGATTGTATGAATAAAGAAACCCGCCCACATGGGGCGGATTTATCTCTAAAAATCAACTATTCTCACTGGTATTCCTATTTGCGGCGGTGGCATGTATGGTTTCGCACACCATTCCATTTCTCGTTTTAAGGCCCGTTGCGTTCTGTCATTGATAAGAACAGATTGTTCTATTACACATTTGTTTTCCCATTCAAAATATAATATATTTAAAACATTACTAGAAGACAACTGGGCAGCATTGCTTGCTCTGTCACGAACTTTTTCAGCTTTACATATTTCATCTTTTTCTTGTTGATTAAATGGTCCAAAGCCAGTGGGAATAACTATGGCACCGTCGACAAACTCTTTATTATATTGTTTATTAACCTTGTGTTTACAGCTATCAACTTTTCCATTGGCAATATTAATTAGAAACTCATCAACCTCTTTAGCACATTCTTCTCTTTCTGACGATGTTAACAATGTATCAGAATAACATTTTTGTATAACAGCACGAGTGGCAACATACAAATTAGCAAGATTTAAGAATCCATCATCTGTTAATTTTATAGATTTAGGCATATATTTTCTATAATTAAAATAATGAATTTGCGAGTTAGGTTCTTTCCTACGAGCTAAAATACATTCATCAGAATTGTCGTTGCTATTTATGAAACAATAAGGCTTACTTTCGGGGTGTTGAAACACCATAAATTGTGGATAAATGTCCATTTGACTGTATTTAAAATACCCCAAATCTGATATTCTTATATCCTCAATTAAATGGCTGCCATTAAATAAATGCGTCTCTAAATCCTCTGACAAGTTAACTGTAGTATATGTAGTCCCACGCCAATTCGACCATTGCACATCATGCCCGAACAATTCTACATACAATTGTAAAGCCTCTAATATGTCTGGATTTTTACTTAACTCTTGTTCTTTTGTTGCATAAAACTGTCCCTTCGATACTTCCTGTGGATAATACGCCACAATTTTTGACTCTTGTAATTTTGACTCATGTGCACACCCCAGCAAGATGCCACATACAATAAAGAAAATTGCTTTGTTGTACATAATAATATTTTCCTTGTCTACAGTTTTGTATTATAGCATCATATTAGGAAAATGTAAAATTTATTAGATTTTAACATACATATATCAATATATCACATTGAGGATTTTTAATAATATTGGCGACATTGTAGTCACCCCTGCTTGGTGTATTACACACCGAATGTAATTATTATATTAGAAATACTATAAACTATTTTACACTATATTAGATTGGTTAATATCTGCGACACAATTAAATCAGCCGGCAGTTGTGGGTGGGATGGCAAGTTTGATACCAGCACCCAATGCATATCATCGTGGACGTGCAATTGGATTTCGCCGGTGTAGAATGTGATTTCGTATGCGTGCAGTTCGATTACCTTGCCTGAATCCGTTGTATGTGTTGCAATGGCAATCAGGTTGCCAATTTCTGCGTCTATGCCCAACTCTTCGTAGAGTTCACGATGCAGGCATATTGGGCCGTCTTCGCCGTCTTCAAACTTACCACCCGGATATTCCCATTCGCCCGCCAATGGCTGGTCAGCCGCCCGTCGCATCAGCAAAACTTTGTCCCCACGCTTAAAAATCGCAGCAGTTACTTTCATTTGTTTCCTTAGGCCTTGGTATAAAACGTTGTGCGGCCGTTGCCGTGTTTTTACACGATTTTACACGATTTTACACGAAAAGGAACAAATTTCTATCGGGCCAGAATCCCTAGACTTTTTGCACGTTTTTCGACCCACTTTCGGCTTTTATGACAAAAATTTCTGTCATAATAGAAATTTTCTGCAGTTTTACATAAAATTTCTATTAAGGCGAAAAACTGCATCTTCCTGACCCACCCAGCGCAATAATACAGCAAACGGTTTGAGGTGTTGTGGGCGGTGTATCTGAAATGACAATAAATAGCTAGTTTACGAATAACTTTTTAAGCATTAGTCAGCAAGTCACTACTAACACTGTGGTCAATTGATATTTAGATAAAATGTGTGGGCTTTTTCTTGATAAACCATATAAAATTGCAAAACATCCATTTTATGATATAATTCAGCATATCTAATCTGAAATATCTACTATAAGGATTAAACAATGCGTAGTGATGATAGGAAAATATTAGATTTGTTATCGAACAATGATGTGACTTTCTTTATTCCACCATATCAACGTAATTATGAATGGGACGTTCAAACTTGTGACGTTTTATATAAGGATATTATGAGGGTTGCTACAGCAAACAAAGGTCATCCGAGCGCGGTAACTATGCATTTCTTTGGAACGGTTATTTTTTATTCTACAGGGTCTCAATATTTTGGTCAACCATCAAAACTTATACTAGTAGATGGCCAACAGCGCCTTACTACCATTATGCTTTTTATGATTGCCGTTAGAGATGTTGTTACAGATAATGAATTAGGAAATCTTATTGAAGCCAAGTATTTGAAAAATAATAATGCATCCGAAGAAGATGTTGAATGCAAAATCAAACTTAAGCAAGTAGAAAGTGATTGGAAAACATACAAAAAACTTATTCTTAAAGAGCCGTTAGATGCAAATGAGCTTGATACAGCAGTCGCAAAAAATTATACTTATTTTAAATCTCAATTAGAAAAACTGGATCAAGAAACTATTTCTAGTCTCATCCAGAACGGGTTAGAAAATTTTAATATTGTTACGATACAACTTGAACCGGATATAAACAAATGGGAAAAACCACAAGAGATTTTTGAATCAATGAATTCTCTAGGGAAACCGCTCTCACTAGCTGATTTGGTTAGAAATTATTTGTTGTTGGGTAAAGGTGCAGACTTGCAAATGCGTTTATACCAGGATTATTGGTTAAAAATTGAAACAAATTTATCTGGCAACAACAACGATTTTTCTGTTTCGGCTTTTATCAGGGACTTCATGCAACTTGATGATATGTCAAGCTTTAAAAAAGCAACTGTGACAAACTATAAAGAGCTTTATCGAAACTTCAAAGAATTATTTGAAGGAGAAAATTCTGAGGAACTAATCAAAAAATTATCTGAATATTCTGAAAATTATGCGGTGCTTGCGGGTTATAAATCAAGTGGGAACAAAGACATTGATACTAAAATATCAGATTTAAAAGTAGTTGAATCATCCGGTTTCTATTCCTTTATGTTGGGCGTATTGCAATTGCGGAGTGAAAACAAAATCTCAGATTTAGATTGTTTGCAAATTTTTGACGCAATATTTATTTATGTTACTCGCAGACGTATCTTGCGCGTTCCTCATGGTGAAAATAGAGATGCCCCGCTATTGGTTAAATATTATGATAATTTGATAAATAGTGACAACAAAAAAGAAACTATGCTGTCTCTACTATCAAATCAACGCTATTCATCACGTCTTCCAAACGATAACGATGTTAGAAGCTATTTATCTAGTATTGATTCCAATTTCTATAATTTAAGGATTTGTAAGTTCATTTACATATTGATTGAGGAACTGTTAACACGTCACCGTCATGATTTAAAAGACCAAAAATTGCAAATTGAGCATATTATGCCACAAACGCTAAATGACGATTGGGTTTCCGCTCTTGGTCCTAATCATAAGCAAATTCATAACGATTATTTGAATAATATCGGAAACCTAACCCTAATCAGATGGAATCAAGAGTTGGGGAACAAGCGTTTTGCTAGTGATAATCCCCATGATGATGACTGTAAAAAGTTTATATACGAACATCATGCTGGTATGCAAATAGCACAAAATAAAATTACAGATCAACAGAACTGGGGTGAAGAGCAAATTAAAAATCGTGCCATATATTTAATAGATCTCATTGTAAATAAATTACTTCCTTTACCCGATAAATTTAAAGTGACAAATAACTATAGTGCCGACAAAAAAAGCTCTAGTTTTAGGCTATCATTTGAGCAACTCGGGCTTGTAGGAAAAGAAATAAATTATTTTGATGATGATAACATAAAAGCCGAAGTTGTTGGTGATAAACTTGTACAATTTGAGAACAAAAAATATCATTTATCTCCATTAACACGCGAAATAGAGACACGTAAAAACCGGCGCACAAAATCTGGCGCTTATTGGGGCATCGATAAATGGAAATATCAGGGAAAGACACTTGAACAACTGATGAAAGAAAGCGTAAACGACGATACCATTGATGATGAGGACGAGTAGCACGATTTTTACGCTCTCTTATAGTTTGATTTTTATTATACCGTAAAACTGCATCTTCCTGACCCACCCAGCGCAAGAATACAGCAAGCGGTTTAAAACCCTGTGGAGGATGTATTCGAAGTAAATAGTAATTTTTTTATATTACGCAAAGCAAAAATATACTGGATTCAGGCGGTGATATTTTCTATTATCAAATCAAAGGAATGGAATACGTGATTGCTATACCCGCCAGATTGCCGGATTATGTTGATTGCAAACCTGTCTTGAAATGGGCTGGTGGCAAGGGGCAGTTATTGGACCAAATCGAACCTAAATTGCCATTAAAACTGAAAATGGGTGGCATCAAACGCTATGTTGAACCGTTTGTTGGTGGCGGTGCCGTATTCTTTGACATCTATAATAAATACCAAATCCAGGAAGCATATTTGTTCGACATCAATCCTGAATTGGTTATTCTTTACAATGTTATCAAGCATAATGTTGAAGAATTGATTGTTGAGCTGACTAAATTACAGACTGAATATCGATTAACCGAAAATCAAAAAGAATACTATTACGCACGTCGTGATGAATATAATGAATTCGACAAAGATATCGATGCAAATGTCTATCGCACCGGTTTTGTTCGCCGTGCGGCTTTGACTATATTCTTGAATCGGACTTGCTTTAATGGCCTGTTCCGTGTGAACAGCAAGAATAAGTTCAATGTTCCAATGGGCAAATATACAAACCCACGCATATTGGATGAAGAAAACCTGCGTAATGTGTCTGATGCTTTGCAGATTGCAACAATTATT
>JAZRJG010000018.1:0-40896 GCA_045645725.1 Candidatus Enterousia sp.
CCGGCATTTGCCGGCTTTTTTTCAACATTTTTATTTGCTTAAACGTTCAACCAATTCATTCATCTGGGTACGGGTCGCAAATGACAAAACTATCTGCCCTGCCCCGCCACGACGTTCGACAATACGCACCTCAACGCCCAAACTCTTTTTAATACGGGCTTCGATATCACGAATCGCATCCGAATCTATGTTTTTCGCAATGTGTTTTCGTGTGTTTTTTGCACGCGGTGCATCTTTTACCATTTTTTCAGTGGCCGCAACAGATAATTTGTCGGCCACAATAGCATGTGCCAAGGATTCAGGATCTTCGGCAACCGCAATTGTACGCGCGTGCGATGCCGACAATTCGCCACGTTCTACCATACCCAACACAGAATCCGGCAAAGTTGTTATACGCAACATATTACGAATATAGCTGGCCGATTTACCAATCAGACGGGATACATCCTCTAATTCATAATTGCAAGATTCCATCAGATTTTTATACGCATTTGCTTCTTCGATGGGATTTAAGTTTTCGCGTTGAACATTTTCAATTAACGCAACCTCCATTGCGTTATTATCGTCCATCTGTTTTACCAAAGCCGGTATTTCCGTTAACCCCGCCATTTTAGAGGCACGATATCGACGTTCACCGGCGACAATTTCATACATATGTGGACGCCCCGTTACGGTACGCAGTAATATCGGCTGTAAAACGCCCTGCTCTTTGATAGAGGCGGCCAAATCTGCCAATTCTGAATCTGTAAATGTTTTACGTGGCTGATCAGGATTTGCGCCAATTTGAATCAATGGAATTTGCTTTACCACAACACGTTCGTTGGGCGTCAACAAAGATATATCCGGTATAGCACCACGTGACGCGGACAAATCCGCCAAACCGCGCCCCAATCCAAATTTCTTATTCGACATCAATTTCACCTTTGGTTCTGATAACAACTTCGGTTGCAACACGTCTGTACGCCTGAGCACCCGTGGAATTAAAATCGTAAAACATTGCGGGCAGTCCATGACTTGGCGCTTCGGACACACGAACATTGCGTGGCACAACCGTCTTGAACACAACATCGCCAAATGTCGCACGCACATCATCATCAACCGCACGTGTCACACCATAACGACGGTCATACATAGTCAACAAAACGCCCAAAATTTCCAATCTTGGATTCCAACGTTCTTTGACAACAGATATTGTGTCAGTTAATTGTTGTACGCCTTCTAATGCAAAAAATTCGCATTGCAAAGGAACAATAACCGAATCCGCCGCCGCCAACGCATTAATAGTTAAATACCCCAATGCGGGCGGACAATCAATCAGAATATAATCATAATAATCCATAACAGGTTGTAATGCATCACGCAGACGATATTCACGGTTTGGCATATCCAACAAATCAATATCCGCGCCCGCCAAGGCCTGAGACGAAGGTAACAGATGAAGACCTTTGACGGCAGTCGTTAAGATATTATCCGCAATATTTGCCGTACCCATAATAACGCCATAAACACTTTGACGATGGTCGGCACGACGAAATCCCAAACCCGTACCGGCATTACCCTGTTGATCCAAATCTATTAACAAAACACGTTTTTTTATCGCCGCCAAAGACGCAGCAATATTAATAGCAGTCGTGGTTTTACCCACCCCACCCTTTTGATTTGCAAACGCAATAATTTGTGCCATTTTACCCTTTCCCATACTTTACATTCAGCACAAAGGTTATAAAAACCAAACGATTCGGTCAAGACATTAAAAACCACACACACAAATTAAAGTAAAATCAATACACTATATTTTATTTCACATGAAACAAACACAAAAATCACAAAACACACAAAAACACCGGCATTTGCCGGCATTTTTTAACTTTTTTATTTATCGACTGATTTCAATAAAATAAACATTATTTCATATGAAATCATCGACCAAAACGAACAATAATTATAAAACCATCACCTGTTTTCGATGGTATCAATTCATATTCAAATTTATATTTAGATTTTGCATCAGAAATTTCCGCCGGTATTTCCCGACCTTTTAATAAAAAAAGCCGGCGTTTTGTATGCGCAACATAATCCATTATCTTGGTCAAAGACGCAAACGCACGCGACGTAAACACAAAATCATCATTTTTTGCCGGCAAATGCCGGACATAATCTTCGACGCGACCATGATAAATCGTCAGATTATCCAACCCCAATTCATCTTTGACAGCATTCAAAAAGGCCACTTTTTTACCAATCGATTCGATACACGTTACGCGCCACCCCAAAATCGCCAAAACAACCCCAGGAAATCCGGCGCCACTACCCAAATCAACAATCGCCATATCACGCGGCAAAACATCGGCCAATTGGGCCGAGTCCGCAAAATGGCGGTTTTCTATATCACACAGCGTACTGGGGGCGACCAAATTCATACGGGCCGACCATTCGCGCAACAACTGTGCATAACGTTCAAATTTGACTTTATTGCTCATAAAGGTTATTCTAGCATAATCATGAGAAAAATAGAAAGTTTTTTTATTACAATCGGTTTGTTCTCTGCAATTTGTACTGCGGGCGCAGTACTGTGGAAACACACCAACGACACCACAGTTCAACCAACCAATACAATTTTTGAAACACAGTACGGCAATTTTTTGGCGGCTCAGCACGCGATTTATATTAATGATTTTGATGCCGCCGTGGATTTTGCGCAAAAATTAAAACAAACAGATTATCCAATCGTCCAAGACACAATTATGCTGACCGACTTTTTAAGCGGCCGTATGCCTGACAACGCATTTGTGTTAAAGGATGAAAAAAATATGTCTGCCCGTTTTATCTATGACGCGCATCTGATTATAAATAAAAAATGGGCGGAATTTTATGCCAGACACAAATCAGACGATGGCGCATTGACCGCACCGATGCGCATATGGGCACATGTCGCAAACAAATCGCATAAAGACGCATTAAAACACATCAAAGATATGCGCACCAGTAGCGATTGGAAAAACTTTGTCAGCGGCCAAATATACGCAGAAATGGGCGACATAGAAAACGCAACCAAACATTTCGATTCCGTCAAGGTTACTTTTCTGAATATCAACGATTATCTGTATATGATGGCATTTTACACACATCACGATATGCCCGAAAAAGCCGACAGTTTGAAAAACGATTTTACTTCTTTGCCGGGCGGTATGTACATGAAAAACCACGACAAAATACCCGCGTGGGAAACATACAGTGGCACAGAAAATCAATTGGCGTTCAGTTTGATACAAAACGTGTCACATACACAAATCATCATGTATTCCGACCTGTCTTTAATTATGTTGCGCTTTGCACAGATTATCGCACCGGATTTTGCACGCAACAACGACGCAATTCATTACTATATTGGGCAGTTTATGTATAACAACCAAAATGATTTTGAAAAATATTTTGGTAAAATTTCGACCGACAGCCCATTTTATCTGTTCGCCACTTTGCGTACAGCAGAAAAAAACAACGACATATCTACATTAGAAAAAGCATTAAAAAATTATCCGCTGTTCGTTCCGGCCGTTAACAAAGTTTCCGCACACTATATCAAAAACGGAAATAAACGCGCCGCACTGCGCGCAATAAACAACGCATTAAACAACGATAAATTAGATGAAGCGGGCAGGGCGTTTTTCCAGAAAAGTCGCGCACACATCTATTTCACATTTGGTGACTATAAAAAAGCACAAGAAGAATTAAGACAAGCGGCAGAAGTATTGATTTCAGACAGTGAAATCTTTGCATTACAGGCCAAAATTTGGGCGGCACAAAATCGCGAAATTGAAAATGCATACGATTACGCTATGACTTTGGTTACAAAAAGACCAACAGATGTTTTGGCATGGGATACATTGGGCTGTGTCGTCGCAGTACGTGAAGGAGATTTACCCGCATTAGAAATTTTTGAAAAAGTATCAACCGTTGCAGGAACATGTTCTTCTGTATTTGAACACATGGGTGATATATATGTAAATATAAACAATATCGAAAAAGCACGCGACGCATATACGCGTGCAATCGAATTGGCCGACGATGGTTTTGTAATCGTGCCACAAATACAACAAAAAATAAGGAAATTAAAATGAAAGTATCTGTCATTGGGGCCGGTGCATGGGGAACCGCACTGGCAATTATAATCGCACAGGGCGGGGCGGACGTTACCCTGTGGTCATATGACGGCGAACACAAGCACTTTGACAATGTAAAAATGCCCAGCAATCTGACCGTTGTAACAGATATGGAACACGCACGCAAAGCCGATTTGTGGTGCGTCGTAACACCGGCCGCGTTTTTTGCGGACACAATGCGCAACGCACGAATCGCATACGATGGTCAACCGGTAATAATTTGCACCAAGGGCATGGATCCAAAAACAAAACAATTTATGACCGAAATATTAAACGAACAAATTCCAGAATGCAGCGAATACGGCGTTCTGTCCGGTCCACAGTTCGCAGGCGAAGTCGCAACAGGCATCCCAACCGGAACAACAATTGCCGGTACAGAAATTACACGTACAATGGCACGTGACGCTTTTAATAAAATGTTCATAGAAGAATCTGATGATATAATCGGCACACAATTTTGTGGTGTCGGCAAAAATGCCATGGCTTTGATTTGCGGATACAACAGCATTGCAATCAATGGCGAAAACGAACGCGCAATGATTTTTACACGTGCATGGAATGAAATTATCAATATTGGATTGGCCACAGGCGCAACTTTGCGTACTTTTTCGGGATTATGCGGCATAGGAGACCTGTTTTTATCCGCAACATCCAAAACCAGCCGCAATTTTTCAGGTGGGGTCGCAATTGCCGAAGGACACGCCCCCGAAGGTACGGTCGAAGGAATCTATGCTTTGGCGGGATTGGTGGAACGCGCAAAAGAACTTGGTATCAACACACCAGTTTTAGATAAAATGCACAGTCAATTAAAACAATAAAAAAACACCGGCAAATGCCGGTGTTTTTTTAACATTTTTATTACAATAAACACGCCAAGGTTGCACCCGTGTTCTTTAACATGAACCAACCAAATCGATAATCTGTCGCATAAACCGTTACCATAAACAGCGCCAAAATACCGATAACAATCAAGATATTTCCACGCTTGCCACGCATGCAATACAAAGATATGTTATAAAACAAGAATAATATATAGATATCTACCAATAAACTGATTACCCACATTGACGTACAATTAAACGCCAGCGCATTTAACATCAATATAACAGGATAGATAAAGAATACAGAGGCCAGACCTTTGATAGCAATTTCCCAATCGCGTTCCCCACCGGTAATTTCAGACACCAACATCATCAATCCGCCCATAACAAACAACAGTGCCACAGCCAAAACCGGAACAACAATAATCGCAGTAAAAATAGAACCCAAAGTTACCGTCGCACCACCCAATAAACGTATCAACAATACCAAACAGCCGCCCAATAAACCGTACAAAAACGCTTTCAACATCGCTTCTTCCATATTGCCGTCGGCAACAATTTTTGTAAAATAGCGTTTTGGATTCACAATCAGGTTACGAATGTGTTTGTATGCACTTTTTAATTTTTTGAACATATTTGCACCCCCAAGGTTTGATTATTTATATTTTTGCTTTATAATTACAAAAAATCAATGGAAAAAACGATGATAAAAATAACTATTGCAGGACGCCCAAATACAGGCAAATCGTCATTATTTAACGCGTTAACCGGAACACGCGATGCATTGGTACACGACCGTCCGGGGGTAACACGCGACACTATGTCGGGGGTTATGAAACACGGCGGATACACGCTGTATGACACGGCAGGGTTGGAAAACGCACGTTCCGGCATCGCATTGGATTCAACACAAATGGCATTTGACGCGGTCGCAACATCGGACGCTATTTTGTTCGTGGTTGACGGACGTGTTGGTATAACCAACCAAGATATAGAATGGGCCAAATTGGTACGCCGCAAAACCAAAGCACCGGTATTACTGTTGGTGAACAAATGCGAATCGGAAAAAAGATTAAGTAACATCCACGATTTCTATAAATTGGGCTTTGGTGAACCAACAATGATTTCGGCTGAACACAAACGTGGCTTTGATGAAATATATCAATTCATCGATAAAGTCGCCGGCCCAGACGCCCAGACAAACGAAGCACCCGCCACAGATACACGTGTCAAGATTGCAGTTCTGGGGCAACCAAACGTTGGTAAATCAACTTTTGTTAATCGCGTATTGGGCGAAAAAAAGCAAATTGTTATGGACGCGCCGGGGATTACACGCGACACAGTCAAAATTCCGACAAAATTCTATGGACGTGATATTTTATTGATGGATACGGCCGGCCTGCGCAGAAAAGCCGGTGTCACCGACGATGTAGAAACTTTGTCGGCATTAAAATCATTGGACGCAATCGAAAAAGCCGATGTCGTTATTTTAATGGTGGACGCAACAAAAAACATTGAAAACCAAGCATTGGGTATTGCCGCACGCGTATATAATGCAGGTAAAATTTTATGCGTTGCATTAAATAAATGGGACTTGGTCGAACCGGAATTACGTGACGAGAAATTGTTAAAGTTAAAACACCAATTTTCAAATTCTTTCCACCAAATTATTAAACCTATGATTTTGGCGGTATCTGCCGAAACAGGCACAGGCGTACAAAATATGTTCCGCAGAATTTATGAGCAGTGGGACATTTCATCCGCCCAAGCACCGACAAGTTTAATCAACAGAATCGTAGAGAAATTGGTTGCAGACAGACAGCCACCTATGTCACGTTTGAAGCGACCCATGAAAATAAAATTTGCACGACAAACGGGACGCCACCCCATGAAAATAACCATTAATGTTGGGGGCGCATCGGATATCCCAGAATCATACACACGTTATCTGAGACGCGGTTTGGCGACCGCTTTGAAGTGGGAACATTTGCCAATTATTATAGAATATGAAAAATCAGATAATCCTTTTGATTAAAAAACGCCGGCAAATGCCGGTGTTTTTATATAAAAAACCACACTTCGTCGCCCCAGAATTGTTATGGTCTTTTTTTTAGACACGAAAAATAATATATGGTATAATTGCGCATATGAGAGAGAGTATGAAAAAAACACAAGATACGATTATTTCACTGAAAAACATCAACAAAAGTTTCCCAATGGAACTGGGTGGTGTACAGCAGGTTTTATTCGACATAAACTTTTCGGTCAAAGCCGGTGAGTTTGTGGCAATTATGGGACCTTCGGGTTCGGGAAAATCCACATGTATGAATATTATTGGCGCATTAGACACCCCAACATCGGGAACGTATGAACTGTACGGACGCGATGTGACAGGGTTGACATCAGATGAATTGGCAATGGCGCGAAATGAATTTATCGGGTTTGTTTTTCAACAGTTTAATTTGTTACCAAAACGCAGTGTCTTGGACAATGTTATGTTGCCTTTGATGTACCGTGGGTTACCAATGCACGAACGCGTATCACGCGCACGCGAAATGTTAAAACATGTCGGTTTGGAAAAATTTGAAAGTTATTTACCAACACAATTGTCAGGCGGCATGAAGCAACGTGTCGCAATTGCACGCGCGTTGGCGGGTGAACCAAAATTAATTTTGGCCGACGAACCAACCGGTGCATTGGACAGTAAAATGGGTAATGAAATTTTACAATTCTTTAAAAAGTTAAACCACGATATGGGAATAACAATCGTTATGATTACCCACGAATTCGATATCGCAAAGTACGCCAGCCGTTTAATACATATTCGTGACGGTAAAATAAACTATGACGGCAAAATGCCACGCGACGACAGAAATCTGTAATCCAAAACACAGGAAACAGGGAATACACATGACATTTAATGATATATTAAAAGAATCTTGGCTTTCAATCAGTGGCAACAAAATCCGATCTTTTTTGACCGTGTTGGGTATCATTATCGGTGTGTTGGCCGTTGTGATAATGGTGGCCGTTGGTGAAACAGTGCAAAAGCAAATAACCGACCAATTTTCTTCATTGGGAACAAACACAATTATGATACGTGCAGGTGCGGCACAAAGTGCGGGCGTTCGCACGGGTAATAGAAATACTTTAACCATCCAAGATGCCGAATTTATAACACGTCTGCCCGATGTGTTGGCGGTATCGCCCGTTCAAAATGGCGCCGCACAGGCAATTTACGGAAATAAAAACTGGGGTACGTCTATGGTTGGGGTGTACCCAGATTATACAACAGTGCAAAATATCGAAATGGAATACGGCACTTTCTTTGATATGTCGGCGGTGCGCAATGCATCTACATACGCCGTAATTGGCCCAGAAACCGCAGAAGAATTGGGACTGCCAAAAAATCCTGTGGGTGAAGTCATACGTGTTCAAAATACCCCCTTTGTAATTATTGGTGTCACAAAAGCCAAAGGCGATTCCGCAATGGGCAGCCAAGACGATATGATTATCATACCAATCACAACACTGAAAAAAAGATTACAGGGGTCACGTTTCCCAAATTCGGTTAATATGGTTGCATTAAAATTATTCCCAGACGCCGATAACAATATGGCAATCGAACAGATAACCACTTTGTTGCGTCAAAGACATAGATTGAAAGACGATGCAGCAGATGATTTCCAAATTATGGATATGAAACAGATTATGGAAACAATGACAACCGTGACCGGTTATATGAAATTATTGTTAATCGCAATTGCCGCCGTGTCTTTGTTGGTGGGCGCAATCGGTATTATGAATATGATGTTGGTATCGGTCGCAGAACGCACACGCGAAATCGGAATCCGTAAAGCAATTGGCGCACGCGAACGTATGATTATTATTCAATTTTTGTCTGAATCCGTATTGATTTCTTTTATCGGTTCTATGATTGGACTGGTTTTAGGCGTCGGTTTATCACAGGGGGTAGGGCGGTTTATATTGGGATATAACGTACCATTCAGCATTTGGCCCGTTGTATTATCTGTATCTGTGGCGGTTATCGTCGGTTTGTCGTCGGGCGTTGTACCGGCAATGAAAGCGGCAAAATTAAACCCTATTGACAGTTTGCGTTACGAATAAGCATTTGGATTGCGTCAATAAATATGATATAATTTGATTATGATTAAGCAAGGAGAGGGCGCATGTCGTCAGGCGTTAAGTACAGATTAGATAAGTCACGTTATATATTATACAATACCGCATTGGAAACTTTGGGCGTTGTTGCCGAAACCGAGCATGGCACCGCCACATTCCACCCATCTCAGACCCAAGGCGTTGCGCGTGACCACTTGAACAGAGAAAATCTGTATAAAAAAATTAATAATTTTGTTGCCATTACAGTTCCAAAAGTTGGTGTTCGTAAAAATATGACCCCAGAACAGGCATTGGCGCAGATTGATAAAAAAGTTGCCACCCCCGATGTCGTGATGGATAAAAAAATCTTAAAATACACCGCAGATTACAAAAAGTGGTTTGAAGATTTGTACGATATGGAAAACTATCGCCACATAGTGTTTGCATTGCGCGATTTTACCCCAACAGGCATTCAGGCAATGGTTACCGGTTCAAAATATCCATTTGATGCCGCAGCGCAAGATTTCTTGAAAGGCGTTACACATAAAAACGTTATAAAAGAAATTCAGAATCTGCCCGAAAACCTGCAAAAACGTTTGGCAAAATTCTGTGCAAAAAATAACTTTGTAATCACACAGGAAATCGCACACGCCGAAGCATCAGAAATACAAAAAGAATACTCAAAAAAACACCCATCGTTGTATCGCGATAAATCCGATGTCAATAAAGCAATCGGGCGCGTGGCAGACGATATGGTGCGCGATGCCGCAAAATACGAATATTTCAAAATGACAGGAAATATGGACGTGTTTATGTCCCCGCAAGATCAGGTGGCCGTACAAGATTTATCAGATGAAGATTTGGCAAAAAAATTTGCGCCATATTTGGGACAATATTTCGAAGACGCGTTAATCATCAAACAAAGAATGGAAAACTTGATGATGGCCGGTAAAGATATAACACATTTTGTGGAACAAGTACACAAACATATGAAAGTCGACGATTACTGTAACCAAGATATCATACGATTAATGTATGATACGTTAAAGTTAAAGTATAATAAATTTAACAAAAATAAAGCGGTTGATAAATTTATGCGTGCTTTGTTGGAAATGACAACAGATCAACAATTAATAAAACAAATAAATGACACGTTCGATATTGCGGCCACCAAAGAAACAAACAAAAAAGCGCGCGCACGCGAAGCATTACGTATGGCCGCAAAACGCATCCAAAACGGTGATGCAATTGCAGACACTGCAATATTCGCCGAAGTTGCAGATTTGCGTTCTAAATACGGCGTTATTTCAACAAAAGACACGTATAAAAAAGCCAAAGCCGCACGTAAACCAACAAAAACCCAATTGGAAATTGTGCGCAGATTTGGTGAAAATACAAAGTAATAAACCGCCCGTTTGGGCGGTGTTTTTTTGTTATCAAATACTTGCATTTTGTATAAATTCATTGTAACCTGTGGCCTGTGAAACAAAGAACAATAATTATTATTAAATAATTGGACACTGCGCTTTGGCGGTGGCTGGGGCGCATGGGCGCCTTTTTTTAATATAAAAAACGTAAGAGAAGAAAAAAATGGCATATAAAAAAACAGACCCACGTGCGGATTTTTCATCACTGGAACAAGATGTGTTGAAATATTGGCATGAAAATAACACTTTTCATAAATCGTTAGAACAAACCAAACAAGGTGCACCGTTTTCTTTCTATGATGGGCCACCTTTTGCAAACGGTTTGCCACATTGGGGCCACTTGGGCGTTTCGGTTGTAAAAGACATGGTTGCACGTTTCCAAACAATGTGCGGAAAACACGTTGTACGTGAATTGGGATGGGATTGCCACGGTTTGCCGGCGGAAAATTCAGTTGAAAAGAAACAAGGCCGCAGTGCAAAAAACATCGTCGCCGAAGATGGTATCGCCGCATTCTGTGATATGTGCCGTACAGACGTTATGACATATACAAATGAGTGGAACCACTTTATTACACGTATGGGCCGTTGGGTCGATATTGGCGAAGGTTATGGCTATAAAACCATGGACAAAAACTATATGGAATCTATGTTGTGGACATTAAAATCATTGTATGAAAAGGGTCTGTTATACAAAGATTACAGCGTTAATCCATATGACTGGGTAAATGGTACGGTTATTTCAAATTCTGAAGCGTCCAGCGATTATCGCGAAATCGTTGACGATGCCGTTACAGTATGGTTCGAATTGGAAAATGGCGACCGTGCAATTGCATGGACAACGACACCATGGACTTTGCCGGCCAACAGCGCTTTGGCCGTAAATCCAAATATGACGTACCTGCGTATGCAAGACACAGATGGCGCGGTCTATGTCATCGCAGAAAGCCGCCTGTCTGCATATGAAAAACAATTCGCAAATACAACCGAAATTGGTCGCGTGTCGGGTGCAGAATTGGCGGGTATGCACTATACACCGTTATTCCCATATTATGCGGGACAATCCGATTTGTTGTTCCAAATCATCCCTGCGGACTATGTTTCCGATGGCGACGGTACAGGCATCGTTCATATCGCACCTGCATATGGTGCCGAGGACTTTTGGGCGGCAAAAAACATCGATCCAAAATTCCCTGTGTTATTAAACGTTGATACATATGGAAACTTTGATGATACAGTTGTCGATTTTGCCGGTGAAAATATATTTGCCGCAACACCAAAAATATTGGATTGGTTGAAAACAAATGGCAAATTGGTCAAAAAAGAACAATATAAACACGCATATCCATTTGGTGACCGCAGTAAAGAAAAATTAATACAACGTGCAACAGATTCTTGGTATATCGATGTTCCAAAAGTCAAAGACAAATTATTGGCCAATAATGCCAAAGTAAATTGGACATCGGCGGGCGAACGTTTCCGTTCTTGGATTGAAAACGCGCGTCCTTGGTCGATTTCACGTAATCGTTTCTGGGGTATGCCTTTGCCAATTTGGGAAAAAGATGGCGAATATAAAATCTTTGGTTCAATTGCAGAATTAGAAGAATTCTTTGGCGAAAAAGTCGAAGATTTACACCGCCCAACATTAGATAAATTAACAAAAGATGGTTGGACACGTATACCAGACGTTTTGGATTGCTGGGTCGAATCCGGATCTATGCCATGGGCATCATTGCATTATCCATTTGAAAACGTTGATAAATTCAATGAAACGTTCCCAGCCGACTATATTATCGAAGGTCAAGACCAGACACGCGGATGGTTCTATGCTTTGATGGTGTTGGCGACCGCTTTGTTTGACAAGCCAGCATTTATGGCAGTATCCGCAAACGGTATGGTGGTTGATGAAAATAAAAAGAAGTTTTCAAAATCTTTGCGCAACTTTGTTAACCCCGAAGAACAAATCGAACAATATGGCGCAGACGCCGTTCGCTTGTACATCTTGGGTTCAAACTTTATGAAGGCCGAACCTGTGCCGGTTGATAAAGAAGGTAAAGTTTTCGTTGAATCAACAAAAACAATCCAAACACCATTATGGAATGCATATCATTTCTTTACATTGTATGCGAACGCAGGAAATGTAACAGCAAAAGAAATTGAAAATGCGGAAAATCCTTTGGATAAATATATCTTGGCCGAATTAAATGTTTTGGTCGGTGTTGTTGAAAAATCTTTGGCGGAATATAAACCGGATGTCGCAATCAAAGAATTTACACGTTTCTTGGATATCTTGAACAATTGGTATATCCGTCGTGGACGTGCACGTTTCTGGGATGAAGAACAGGCGGCGTTTGATACATTATACACCGTGTTGACCACACTGTGTCGCACTTTGGCACCGTTCGCACCATTTGTTTCAGAATACATTTGGCGTAATTTGACGGGCGCAGAATCTGTACATTTGACGAATTTCCCATCCGTTACAGACATTGACGATAAAATCGTGAACGATATGCGTCGCGTTCAATCAATTGTTTCAACCGGAAAACAATTGCGTGAACAATATAAATTGCGCAATCGTTTGCCTTTGAATTCTTTGACCGTGGCGGGCGCAAGTATGCCGGATTATGCGGACATAATCAAAGATGAATTAAACGTAAAAACCGTTAAGTTCGAAGAAAACTTTGCAGGCGTCGCAGACAGTTTCATATACTTAATCACACCAAAAATTGGTGCACGTTTGGGCGGTGCATTAAAAGAAATTATACCGGCCGTAAAACGTGGCGATTATGAAGTGCGTGGCGATAAATTGTTTGCAGGCGGTCACGAATTAAACGCAGACGAATTTGAAACACGCCTGACCGTTCGTGACGGTGTTGCAGGTGCAGCGTTACCGGATAATACCGCGGTTGTTGTTCTGGATACAGATGTGAATTCAGAATTAGTTGCCGAAGGTTTGGCAAATGACGCATTGCGCTTTATCCAAGATACACGTAAAACCGCAGGATTGGATGTATCCGACAGAATCGTTCTGACTTATTCTGCCGAACCAGCATTGGCGGCCGCAATAGAACAACATAAAAAACGTATTATGCGTGATGCTTTAATCGTTGAAATGGTTGTCGGCGATGGCGAATACACAGAAGATATCGAAGGATATTCATTCAGTATATCTGTCAAAAAAGCATAAAAGAAAAAAAACAATATGAGTAGAAAAACTTTGAAAGTGTTGTCCTTTGTAACAATTGCCATCGGTTTGGTGGCAATTGTTGCTGTTTTAAAACAACATTATCGGACACATATAACTATATCACCCGATAAAACAGAATTTTCGTTACGCAGTGCGGATACCGTCGAAAATAAATTCGATAAAAATACACAAGCAAACCATTTTCGCAAATTGTCTGTTCCGACCGATTGTTATGACGATGGCGCCCCCAGCGTTTGTGGAAACAACCACGACGCAATCAAAAGCGATTTCAATCATACATGTAAGTGCAGCACAACAATTAATGGCAAAACATACGCCAAGCAATACGACATCAAATCAACGTATGAATACACGTTGGGAATAGGGGAAGATAACATTGTCGCAAACACAATCAACAAATTTGATATCTGTGGTGCGGTATGTAAATCTTTTTCAGACCAAATTGTCGCAGGCACATTTTTGCCACGTGAATACTTTACCATTTCACACGAATGTGGTGATGCAACCGAGATTACAGTTGATGATGAAGTGCGCTTTGCGGCCGAATGTAAATGTACGATAACAGACGCAGAAAATAATTCTGCACCATTTACAGACGCACGTATAAAACCAGATGAATTTGTCGCAAAAACCGCCGTGGAAGCCAACGACAGATGTAACCGTTGGTGCAACCGTTTGTGCGATACCGTGTTTTCAGACCACTTAGGCAAAAACCCTGATTATTCTGTTACACAATATAAATAACTATATTATGGCAGAAATATTGGCATATATACGTAAAAACCGCAGGATGAAGTAAAATGGCATTAACACCGCAAAGATATTTTGAATTGGTACCGCCAACCGTTGATATGACAATTCGGTCGGAATTGTATCACACAAACGAATTTAACTTTGCGGTGGCGGTTATTTTATCCGCCCAGGCGACAGATAAAAAAGTCAATGAAGTAACACCAAAACTGTTCGATGTCGCACCCACACCACAAAAAATGTTGGATTTGGGAATTGATGGATTAAAAGAACACATACGTGTTATTTCTTTCTTTAATAATAAAGCAAAGAATATTATTGCGTTGGCCGAAAAATTGGCGGCCGATAATGTCACAGATAAATTCCCAGAAAAATACCATAACCGTGATGAATTAATGAAATTGCCGGGGATTGGACAAAAGACCGCAAATGTTGTATGCAACGTTTTATGGCACGCCCCAAACATTGGTGTTGATACGCACGTTTTTCGTAATGCGCATAGATATGGATGGGTGGACGATGCCGACAATACCCCAGAAAAAGTTGAAGCAAAATTAATCAAAAAAATTCCAAAAAAATATCATCCAATTGTAAATCACGTTATGGTTTTGCACGGTCGATATGTGTGTAAAGCACTGCGTCCCGAATGCGAAAAATGCCCCGTTGCAAAATGGTGTCACGCACCAGACAAACGTATATAAAGGTAAAAAAAATGCGAAACACAGTGCCAACAAAGCAAAATATTAATATGTTCTTGGTTGAATATGTCGTGGATAAATTTGGGCTGTATCAGAAAAAAGCATTGTTAAACCCAAACCAAGCGGGTTTTATGACAAATGTCGTTGGGCTTGATTCTTTGGATACAATCGAAATGTTCATAGCATTTGAAAAGAACTTTGGCATATATGTTACAGATGAAGATATTGAATTAATGCAAAAATATTCTTTGAACCAAATTGTGGATTTTATACACAGTAAATATGTAGATACACACAAAAATAAATCCGTGACTTCACCACAGTATTCGGGGGTAAGAATTCAGAAAAACGGTCGGCCGTATTGCCAATTACTGGGGGCGCAATGCAAACAACCAACACGCATAAATTATACAACAAATCCATATTGTGATTTTATCGGATGCAAAATTTATAAAAACTTTCAAAAATTACGTTAAAAAACACCGGCATTTGCCGGTATTTTTTTAACATCTTAATACATAGTTTGCAGAACGTGTTTATTTTTATCCAGATTGGATAACATTTTACCACTGCCACATGCAACACAAGCCAATGGATTATCAACAACAAAGGCCGGCAATCCGGTTGCCGCACGAATAGCAGCATCCAAACCACGCAACATTGAACCGCCGCCGGTCATCGCAATACCCAAATCTGCAATATCGGCCGACAATTCAGGTGGCGTTAATTCCAAGGCCTGACGAACTGTATCAACGATTTTTGAAACCGTTTGCGCCAGCGCAGATGCGATTTGAGATTCTGTCACAACCGTTTCACGTGGCGTACCAGACAACAGGTCACGACCTTTTATCTTCATTGTTAATTCGTTTGCCTTGTCTTTTGGCATTAATGCGGTACCAATACGTTTTTTGATTTCTTCGGCGGTATTTTCACCGATTAACAAATTCTTGGTTTTGCGTACATAGTCGATAATATCAACGTCCATTTGATCGCCGGCGGTACGGACAGCATTCGAATAAACAATTCCCCCCAATGACATAACCGCAACTTCGGTTGTACCACCACCAATATCCAACACCATTGAACCAACCGGTTTTTCAACCGGCAACCCCGCACCAATCGCAGCGGCGGTTGATTCTTCGACAATATATACTTTGCGTGCGCCGGCGGCGTCGGCGGCCTCTTGTATAGCGCGACGTTCAACCTGAGTCGCACATGATGGCACACAAATAATAATCAATGGGGCGGCCAAAGGACTGCGATGATGAACTTTACGAATAAAGTATTTAATCATTTCTTCGGCAACTTCAAAGTCCGCAATAACACCGTCCAACAATGGGCGTACCGCAGATATTGTCCCAGGCGTACGACCAAACATTTGTTTCGCTTCGGTTCCAACAGCCAAGATTTCTTTACGGCCCATCAAACGGTTTTCCGCAACCGCAACAACAGATGGTTCATTTAATACTATCCCACGGCCTTTGACGTAAATCAGCGTGTTTGCAGTACCCAAGTCAATCGCCATGTCTGCAGAAAAAAACTTCATCAACCAATTATACATGCGCTTTCCCCATAATTTTTGATTTTTTTGCACTATAAATCACGTATGGCAAAAAATCAAGACACGACAATAAATTTATTTGACTTCGACAATATTGTGGTATGATGTGTGCGCTATGATACGTGATACAATAAAAAAACATTCGGACTTTGCAATGGGTGAAAATGACCCAACTGCACGCTGTGCATTTTTCTTGGTTCGGGCAAAATTGGCCAAAATACCGGACGACGCACGATACGGTTTGATTGTTACCAAAAAGACCTTCAAAAACGCAGTTGACAGAAACCGCGCAAAGCGTTTATTGCGCGATTGGATTGAATTTAATGAAAAAATGTTGGTACCAACACACGATTATGTATTTGTCGCACGTCGTGATATTTTAACCGCAGACCGTACAGACGGACGCACCGCGATGGCAAAGGCATTAAATTATTTAAAGCAGAAAATCAAAACGAATGTCAGATAATCTATCATTAACACAGAAAATGGCGTGTGCATGTGTACGCATGTATCAATGTGCAATATCACCAATTATCGGCGGACAAAACACGTGTCGTTTCACCCCAAGTTGCAGTGAATATACCCGTATCGCAATCCAAAAACACGGAATCTGCCGTGGTATTTGGTTGGGAATACGCAGAATTTCACGTTGCAGACCCGGTGGCGGGTTCGGTTATGACCCTGTGCCTTGACAATGGGCGGGATTATGATAGAATTTCATCTGTGCCAGACAAAATTAAACATAAGGATTAAAAATGTCTTTTCGTGCAACCGTAGAATCTATGTCTAAAATCATGGATGATATGGGTATTACAGAGTTAGAATTAGAACGCCAGTTTTTATTTGGCGTATATCGTAAACATATTCATTTATCAAAACAACAAGTGGCGGCAGCAGTAACAGTTCCAACAACCACAACAACAGAATGCAAACCCACAGCCAAATGTGGCGAAACAATTACGGGTCACACCGTTAAATCACCAATGGTCGGTGTTGTATATTTGGCCCCAGAACCGGGCGCAGACCACTTTGTAGAAGTTGGCAAGTCCGTAAAATGTGGTGACACGGTCGCTTTGGTCGAAGCAATGAAAACTTTCAATCCAATCAAAGCAGATAAAGACGGCGTCGTTAAACAAATCTTAATTACAGATGGGGCAGCCGTAGAATTTGACCAGCCATTAATCGTTATCGAATAAAATATAATATGTCACAAATAAAAAAAGTTTTAATCGCCAATCGTGGTGAAATAGCATTAAGAATTATTCGTGCATGTCGTGATATGGGTATCCGTACCGTTGCGGTATATTCGGTCGCAGACCGTGATGCAATGCACGTCCAATTGGCCGACGAATCCGTTTGTATTGGACCGGCGGCGGCGCGCGATTCTTATTTGAATGAATCTGCGATATTGACGGCCGCGCTGTTAACCAATGCAGACGCAATTCATCCGGGGTATGGTTTTTTATCTGAACGTGCGGACTTTGCACGCAAAGTTGAATTACACGGTATGATTTGGGTTGGTCCATCGCCAGATATGATTGAAAAAATGGGCGATAAAGTTAATGCTAAAAAGACCGCAATTGAATGTGGTTTGCCGGTTGTGCCGGGGTCAGATGGTGCGGTCGAAACATTGGATGCGGCACTTGAAACAGCCGAAAAAATCGGTTATCCGGTTATGTTAAAAGCCGCCGCGGGTGGTGGTGGACGTGGTATGCGGCCGGTTATGTCCGCCCAAGATATGAACGAAGCATATCAATTAACAAAAAACGAAGCAAAATCCGCATTTGGCGACGATACATTATATATCGAAAAATTATTACTGCACCCAAGACATATCGAATTCCAAGTATTGGGTGACAAACACGGAAACGTTGTTATCTTTGGCGAACGTGATTGTTCGTTACAAAGACGCAATCAAAAAGTTATGGAAGAATGCCCTGCGGCAATATTATCACAAAAACAACGCGATGATATGATAGAGGTATGTAAAAATGCCGCCAAAAAAATGGGATATTCAAACGCCGGTACTTTTGAATTTATGTTCGAAGATGGTAAATTCTATTTCTTGGAAATGAACACCAGATTACAGGTTGAACACCCCGTTACAGAAATGGTTTATGGTGTCGATTTGGTACGTGAACAAATCCGTATTGCGGCCGGTGAAAAATTGGGATACACACAATCAAACGTTATTCCAAATGGACACGCAATCGAATTCCGTATTAATGCCGAAGACCCAGAAACATTTGTCCCAAATGCAGGCAAAATTTCACTGTATGCACCATCGGGCGGTTTGGGGGTACGCGTGGACAGCGCGGCATACACCGGATACACAATTCCGCCAACATATGATTCTATGATTGCAAAGTTAATCGTGCATGCACAAAACAGACCGGCATGCATTATGCGCGCAACACGTGCGTTGGACGAATTTGTTATCGAAGGTGTAAAAACAACTATACCTTTGCAAAAAAAACTGTTGGCGAACAAAGATGTAAAACAGTTAAAATTTGATAACAAGTGGTTAGAAGAGTTTTTGAACAAGTAAAATCACCGGCAAACGCCGGTGTTTTTATGTATTTTTTATGCACAAAAGTAAAATAATTATACAGTATAATTTATTTGCAAATCTAAATTTTATTGTTATAATGGTTGTCGCTTGGGTGGTTAGCTCAGTTGGTTAGAGCGTTACGTTGACATCGTTACTCTCCCTTGATTATTTGTTCTTTGAATTTTTCCTAGATTTCTGCTGTATACACTCATTTTTTATTCCTTTTGTTTTGTCGCATTTTCTTGTGTTTTGGAGCAATTTTGGAGCACTTTGTAGATTTTGATGCTTATTTTGCATAGTTTGACATGGTGTATTTGTACAGGTGTGCCATCTTATTGCTAACCCATTCATCAACATCGTTGCGTGCGTAGACTGTTGTTCGTCCCCATTTTCTGAACGCAGGTGATTTACCTTGAGCTCTCAGTTTTTCCAACAGCTTTTTTGATGTCGGCAATCCACATTCATTTGTAAGATACACCGACAAGTCTTTTTCAGTAATATAATCTGTTTTGATGCTCATATTATGCCCCTTGGTTTTGAATTTCTTGTTCTGCTTTCTGATATCCGCTGTTCAGTAGTTTTTGTATGCTTTCTGACACCATATCGGCCTTTGCTATCAATTTTTTCATTCTGTTGTGCGTATACTTCGCTGTTACACCACCGTTGCTATGACCCAATAAGCCACCAATCTGCAATTCAGGGATATCCAATTCATTACATTGGGTCGCAAACGAATGCCGTAAACTGTGTGGATGTATTTTTTCCTGCAGACCAACAACAGATGCACAAATTGTTTTTAGTGCTTTGCCACAGTCCTGCCGGTGTATTTCTTGTCCGTCTTTATCCATGCTTGGAAACAGATATTTGGAACTTTTGCTTTTATACATTTCTTCTAACAATCGTTTCGCAGCAGAACCAAAAACCCTCATTTGTTCGCCCTCTGTTGTTTTTGTCTGAGCGAATCTGAAGCATTGTTGTTTCATGTCGACCCTGTCCCACGTAAGCCCCAGCAACTCACTTTTACGACAACCAGTCAACAGCAATAGCTTTATGATGTCTGTTGCCTGTGCATCTTTTCTAGCTTTGGTTTTTGACAACTCAGATTTTCTTATTGCGTAGCCAAATTGAGTAAAAGATTCTTCATCAAGGTATGCAGCCACCTTTTTATTATGAATGATTTTTTCAAACTTTTTTGAACTCATCGGATTTTTCTCAATAAGGTCATGTGCTTCGCCAAAATTCAAAATCGCGTTCAACATTTCCATAACACGCTTGGCACATCCTGTGCCACCTGTAACCTTTGTATACGAATGTGGATTATTTGGATTTTTATGTCCTGCAATAACAATTCTTTTGTCGCCAGTAGCAATCGCGGCCTGCAATTTCAGAACATCTTCTGTAGTCAAATCTGACAATCGTATATCACCTATGATTGGCAAGACGTGTCGGGTTATGCGGCTTTTATCTACCCTTTTAGTACTTTCACGAACCCTATGTTCTGCCTGATATTTTTCGCATAAATCTTTGACTGTAAAATTTTTGTTCTTTTTGGATTTTATCAGACTATCTGACTTGATTGTTGGCTTGAATTCGTCTAGCAAGTCGCGTGCCTCATTTACAGACATATCGCTTGTTTTGCCCAATGTTTTGGTTTGGCAACGGTTGCATTTGTTTCTGTATTTGAATATGTATGTTGCACCTGTTTTACCAATACGGATTCCGAACCCGCTAGTTTTTGTGTCCCAAATAACATTTGCCTGAGGTAGGCATTTTTCAATTTTTGTATTGATTTTATTTACTAAAGTTTGTGAAATGTTTTCCTTGGTTGCCATTTTAGCTGCCTTTTTGTTTCTCTTGATTTTTTATCTAAACAAGCTAAAATGACTTTTGAGGCAGTATTCTAACTTGTTTAGGGTTCTGTTGGGATGAATAGGTTGCCGCCTGTTCATCCCGTTTTATTTTTATCCTTTGTTTGATTTTATATAGCTTATTATTCTGTCTGCTACGTCCGGTCTCTTCGTGTAACGTCTACGAATGTGTGTATGTAATATATCGTCTGGCATCTGTTTGAAATTCATTGCTGTTTCTTCTTCTGTTTTTTCAGATACCGTCATCAAACTTTTTCTTATTCTTACATACTCTTCTTCGGTCATACTGTTGACCTTTTTTGCCATCAGTTCCATCATTTCCTTTGTCCATTTTGCGTGATTTGGCGTTTGAACCATGACACATTGTTCAAAATCCCTATCCACAATAACAGCCTCGGTTTTAGTTTCTTTTATTGCTGCGTCCAATTCTTTTACCTCATTGGCACGTAAACAAAATGCCGATATAATGTTTTCACGCAAAAATGTTGGGATAGGATGCTGACCAGAAATTATCAAAGAAAGCGTTGCAGGGGCTACCCCCAAGTATTCAGATAAGTCGCCAACCCACATACCACGCTCAGCACAAAATACTGTCAGCCATTTACCAAATCGCGTTCTGAAACCAGCCATGTTTATTCCTTTTGTTTTGTTCTGATGATGACATTATAAAAAAAGTTTATAAAGTTGTCAAGAAGTTTATAAAGTATTTTTATAATCTTTTTTCATCAATAATATCTTGCCAAAAAATAGGCCTAGTTTTTTGTTATTGTGCAATTTTTTTCTTTTTACTAATATCAGGAATAAAAGGAGATGATGTTATGAGTTTGAGTGCCAACGTACAGGAAAAGGCAAATCTGATTTGGGCGATTGCAGACAAACTGGTCGGCCCGTTTGAACCACATGAATACGGCGAAGTTATATTACCTTTTGTGGTGATAAAGCGTTTTGATTGTATACTTGCCGACACCAAGGACAAGGTTTTAGAAGAACACAAGGCCGTTCAAGGACTGGACAACAAAGAACTGATAGATGTCAGACTAAAAAAGGCCAGCGGAGTTCAATTTTACAACATCAGCCCATTTACATTTGAAAAGCTGTTGGATGCACCAAATAATATCGCCAGCAATTTCAAGGCATATCTGGCTGGCTTTTCAGAAAACGTTCAAAACATCATTGAAAAATTTGACTTTGATAAGCAACTTGCACGACTGGTTGATAAAGACCTGTTATATATCATCATCCAAGAATTTTGTTCAACCAAAGCAGACCTGCACCCAGATAAGATAAGTAATCTGGAAATGGGGTATATCTTTGAAGAAATCATCAGACGTTTTTCAGAAGCACATAATGGCGCAGCCGGTCAACACTATACCCCGCGAGAGGTTATTCGGTTGATGGTAAATATCTTGTTTGACAGCGATGATGAAATCTTGACTGATACAACCGTAAAAACCATGTATGACCCGACTGTGGGAACGGGTGGAATGTTGTCTGTGGCATCTGAATATCTGAAAGAAATGAATCCGGATGCCAAGTTGTTATGCTATGGCCAAGAAATCAATGATAAGACGTTTGCAATTTGCAAGGCAGACATGCTTATCAAGGGTGAAAACGCAGACAACATCAAGAACGGCAACACACTGGCGGATGATAAATTTGAAGACAGCAAGTTTTCGTACATTCTGTCCAATCCACCATTTGGTATTGAATGGAAGAAAGAAAAATCCGCCGTTGAGAACGAGGCAAAATTAGGGTTTGCGGGTCGTTTTGGTGCAGGTCTGCCACCGGTCAGCGACAGTCAGATGCTGTTCCTGCAAATCTGTATCAACAAATTGAATCCGGATAAAGGTAAGGCATGTGTTATTCAAAATGGTTCGCCGTTATTCAGTGGCGATGCCGGCAGCGGCCCATCAGAAATACGCAGACATCTGTTGGAACACGATTATTTGGATGCGATTATCGGACTGCCAAACAACATATTTTACAACACCGGAATCGCAACGTATATCTGGGTACTATCAACCAGAAAGCCGGCGCAGCGCAAAGGAAAGGTAATTCTTATCAACGCAAGCGAGATGTATGAAAAACGTAGAAAGGCATTGGGTGATAAAAGACACGACATTCCAGAAAGTGCGATTGCAGAAATAACACGTGTATACAGCGAATTCAAAGAAACAGAAATCAGCAAAATATTCAATACAGATGAATTCGGATATCGCAAGGTTGTTGTTGAACGTCCATTGCGTGATGAAAACGGTGATGTTGTTTTGAAGAAAGGAAAACCAGTTGCTGACCCAAAGTTACGCGACACAGAAAACATCCCATTGACCGAAGATATTCAGACGTATTTTGAGCGTGAGGTTTTGCCATTTGCACCCGATGCATGGATTGATGAATCCAAGACAAAAATCGGATACGAAATACCATTTACAAGATATTTCTATAAATACACCCCACCACGCAAATCAGAAGACATCATGGCAGAAATAATGACATTGGAATCGGAATTGGATGCACTGCTGAAAGGGGTATCCAAATGAAAGGAATAAATCCTAAAATTACACAGATAGCAAATTCCCCAGCGGCAAAACTTGCTGCAAAGTTAGCAAGCAGTCCCGCGGCAAAGGCGGCAATGCAAATGACAAACAATCCGATGGTAAAGGCCGCAACACAAATGGCCAATAACCCAATGGTACAAGCAGCCGCACGAATATCACGTATCGCCCAACCGTATGCCGAAGCGCTTCAAAAGCTTAGCCATATTGAATGGATTGGCAAAATCCCTAAGCATTGGGGAATATCTAAGCTTTGGCAAATGTTCAACGAACGAAAATGCAAAAATTACAACAACAAAGAAACAAATGTGCTATCTTTGAGTTACGGAAAAATAAAACAAAGAGATGTCAGTAACAATATGGGGTTGTTACCTGAGAGCTTCGAAACATACAATATCGTAACACCCGACAACATTGTTTTACGTTTGACAGATTTACAAAATGACCACAAAAGCTTGAGATGCGGTTTAGTTACCGAGCACGGAATTATTACATCTGCATACGTAACGCTTGAACAAAAACGCCCCCTATGTGCCAATTATTTTTATAAATTATTACATTCGTATGATGTTATGCAGGTTTTTTATAATATGGGCGATGGAGTTAGACAAAGCTTGAAATACAGTGGCGAATTGAGCAAAATGCCACTTCTCATACCACCGCTATCTGAACAACAAGCGATTGCGGATTATTTGGATGGGGAGTGCGCACGCATTGATGGCATTGTGGAAAAGCAGCGCCAGATAATTGAAAAGCTGAAAGAATACAAGAAATCAGTTATTACCGAGGCGGTTACACGTGGCCCGAACCCCGATGTGCCAATGAAAGACAGCGGTATTGAATGGATAGGTCGCATTCCTGCCAGCTGGGAAGCCCAAAGAATAAAATCTGCTTTTGAGTTTTTCAAAGGCTTACCAATAACGAAAGAAAACTTGAAAGAATCTGGATTGGCCGTGCTAAGCTATGGTCAAGTTCATGCAAAAAACAATGACTTTGTTTCTATAAAAGAACACTTGCTAAGATTTGTAGATGAAGATTACAAAAAATACTCTCAATCTAAAGTGAATAAGTTTGATTTTGTCTTTGCTGATACTTCAGAAGATTTGGATGGCTGCGGTAATTGCTGTTACAAACGAGACGATAGCGAACTTTATGCTGGTTACCATACATTGTTACTACGTTCAAAACATAAAAAAGATAACAGATTTTTCGCTTATTTATTCACTACTGATATATGGAGACAACAAATACGAACCAAAGTGTCTGGTGTGAAGTTGTTCAGTGTTACACAAAGGATTTTATCACAAACATCTATCATTATCCCATCAGATAAGGAGCAAAAGGAAATAGCCGATTATCTTGACCGTAAATGTAGTGAAATCGATAGCATTATTGAAAAGCGTGAGCGGATGATAGAACTGATGACGGAATATAAAAAATCACTGATATACGAATGTGTTACCGGCAAAAAGGAAATAGTTGATGTCGTGGAATGATTTCTTTTCTTCACAGTTGTTTGGGGTTATTATTGGGGCACTGATGACCGGTGGTTTTACGTGGCTGTTGGATTGCCTGCGATACAAACGCGAACGCAAGGCACACATTCAACAAAAACGCGAAGAATTATATATTCAAGCATGTCATGTGTTGATGGAACATGATAAATACTGTCGCGACCACGAATGGCCTAAACAGTGCAAAGAAATGTTCAATGAATTACAGGGCAAAATGCTGATATATGCATCCAAAAAGATTTACAAACAATATTATGCATTAGATACTGAAATTTGTTCTGTTTATGCTAAAATGAAATCCAAGAAACAACGTGAAGAAATGTCAAACCAGATAGCCGACAAGGTAGAAGCGTTTGCATCAGCAATGCGTAAAGAACTAGGTATAAAAGGAGTGTTATAATGGCCGGCGATAACCTGAAAGAAATCAATTTAGAAGCAGCAATAGAAGCATATTTGACATCTGATATGGGTGGCTATGCCAAGGGCAATCCGGATAAATTTGACCGTAAATTGGCACTGGATAAAGATACGCTGATTGAATTTGTAAAGAACACTCAACCCAAGGCATGGGAACGCTATACCCAGACGTATCCAACAAATCCCGAAGAAGTATTTATCGACAGGGTGCACACAGTTATCAAGCAAGCGCCAAAGGGTTTATTGCAAATTCTGCGCACTGGATTCAAAGACAGGGGAATTGAATTCAAGTTGTGTTATTTCAAGCCAGATAACAGCATGAATGAAGCGGACGTAGAACTGTATAACAAAAACATCCTGCATTGCACACGTCAGTTGCATTATTCGGTATCCAATGAAAACAGCATTGATATTGTTTTATTCTTGAACGGTATACCGGTTGTGTCAATGGAGCTAAAAAACCAATTCACAGGCCAAGATACATCAAACGCAATCGACCAATACAAATTTGACCGAAATTCCAAAGACACAATATTTGAATTCAAGAACAGGGTGTTTGTGCATTTTGCGGTTGACTTGTATGAAGCGTACATGACAACAAAACTGGATGGTGTAAAGACATTTTTCTTGCCATTCAATCAGGGTTCAAATGGTGCGGGCAATATCGGTGGCAAGGGTAATCCAGCAAACCCTGATGGCTTTACAACGTCTTATTTGTGGGAAAAAGTGTTATGTAAAGATATGCTGATGGAAATAATTCAAAAGTATCTGCACATCCAAATCACACGAAACAAAAAGACCAAGGCAATCGAAAAAGAAACGATGATATTCCCACGCTATCACCAGTTGGATGTTGTTACAAAATTGGTGGATGACGTAAAGCAAAATGGGGCAGGAAAAAGCTATTTGATTCAGCACAGTGCGGGTAGTGGCAAATCAAACTCTATTGCATGGTTGGCATATCATTTGGCCAGTCTACATAATGACCAGAACGAGAAGATATTCAATTCGGTTATCGTTTTGACAGACAGACGTGTTTTGGATTCACAGCTGCAGGATACGATTACACAATTTGACCATACAACCGGCCTTGTTGAGCCAATCAAAGACGGTTCAAAACAGCTGAAGAATGCAATCAACGAAAAGAAAGCAATTATTATTTCAACTATCCAAAAGTTCCCGATTGTTTACAAGGAATTGGTATCTGAAAACAGGTCTTTTGCCATTATCGCGGACGAGGGGCACAGCAGTCAATCCGGTAAGGCTGCAGCAAGTGTTATTCAGGGTTTAGGCGATACAGAAGAAGAAACACTGAACAAATTTGCTGAACAAGAAGCACAGACCGAAGAAAAACAAGATGAAGAAATGGACACCTTGGAAAACACACTAAAATCCCAAGGTCAGCATGACAATTTATCTTTCTTTGCATTTACCGCGACCCCAAAGGCAAAGACACTGAACCGCTTTGGAACAAGGCAGCCGGACGGAACATACAAGGCCTTTCACGTATATTCAATGCAACAGGCCATAGAAGAGGGATTTATCTTGGACGTGTTGCAGAACTATACGACATACAAAACTTACTACAAATTGATAAAAAAGACCGTAGATGACCCGCAATTGGAATCTGCCAAGGGTGCAAAGGAAATAACCAAATTCCAAACCCTGCATCCGACAAACATTTCACAAAAGACAACCATTATGCTGAACCACTTTGTGAATGTTACAGCAGCTAAAATCAATGGGCGTGCAAAGGCAATGGTTGTTACCCCGTCAAGATTGCATGCAGTTCGTTATCTAAAAGAATTCAAAAAGCAGATAGAAAAGAACCAAATCAAGGGTGTGGATGTTTTGGTCGCTTTTTCTGGGGAATTGAAAGATGCGCACGAAACATATACGGAAACTATGTTGAATGTAGACAAGACCGGTGCGCACATCAAGGAAACACAGTTGCCGGAATACTTCAAAAACGATTTCAACATACTGATTGTGGCGGACAAATATCAGACGGGATTTGATGAACCGTTGCTGCATACCATGTTTGTGGATAAGAAATTGAATGACGTAAAAGCAGTGCAGACATTATCCCGATTGAACCGCACCACCAAAGGCAAAACTGATACATTCGTGTTGGACTTTGTAAATGAACGCGAAGACATCAAAAACTCATTCCAAAAGTATTTCCAGCAGACAATTCTTGAAAAGGAAATCGACCCGAATGAATTGTATAAACTGCAAAGTGTTCTGATGGATGCGCAGATATGTTATCCGAATGAAATTGAGCAGTTTGCCGACATTTATTATTCAGGCAAGGAAACAGAAAAAGACCTTGGTAAATTATCATCCATTCTGAAACCTGCCTTGGATAGATATAATGTGAAAACACCAGAAGACCAAGATAAATTCAGAAAGGCGCTGGGCAACTTTATCAAAATGTACGACTTTATTATTCAGATTGTCCGACTGATGGATAAAGATTTACAGAAGTTCTTTGTTTACGGTAAGTTCCTGCACAAATGTCTGAGAAAAGGTAAATCAGAACGTGTGGATTTATCAAATAAGTTAGTTCTGGAATACATCAAACAAACCAAACAAGAAGAGGGTTCAATCATACTGGAAGACAAAGTCGGGAAAGCTAAACCTGTAGTAGGCGGAACAGGCAGCAGCACCAAGAAAACCGAACCCCTATCAGCCATTATCGAAAAGTTCAACGAACGGTTCGGCACAAGTTTTTCTGGTGAAGACAAGGTGTTGGAACAGGTTATTGACGATATGCGAAAAGACCCATACCTAGTCATATCAGCACAAAACAAAGACAAAACTGCTTTCAATACCCAATTTGATACAAAGTTCACCGATGTAATGATGGATAGGCATACCAAGAATGATGAGTTTTTCAAAGAATTGCTGTCTGACAAGGATAAACTGGACTTCTTGAAAGATATGTTGGTACAGATTGCTTATAAAAGTTTGGGGAACAAATAAATTACTGTAGTGCAGAATTGTTGCGCCACTGAAAGTTCTAATAACAGTAACCAAGAGGGCGTTCAATGGCACAAAAAAGCAATCTTCATTACAGATGGAAAGACGATAATCTAATCGTGAAACGCAATGGCGGAAAGAATATAATATTTCCAAAAGCATTGGGGGCATTTCACAAAAATGGTGAAATCATGGTAATTTCTTCTCTTGGAAAGCAAATACGCATTGACAAGTACGGACATCGCCATTGGTTGTAAACACTAGGTTTTATATAATCTTTCCGTTATAAACTCAAAATACCTAATTGATAATTGGCACATCTGCCCAACTACGCCATTCAGAAGCTTCGTTGGGCATAGTGCTTTTTTCAACAACCTAAACACACTGCAGAATGGCTTCTTGACTGGTTTTACAACTTCTTCTTTTTCTGGATTTTTCCGTTCTTTTGCAGGCCTTTTACGTCTAGTTACACCTAACAAAGTAACAGCATCTTCTAATCTATCAATAGAAGTAATCTTATTACATTGAACAAATTCTTTGATATCATAATGAAAAATGCTATCCAAAGGGTTTATCTGTCTGATATCATAATTCACCAATAACTTTTTTATCTCTTCAGCTGTTACAGAACCTTCTTTTTTTGATAACATTTTGGCGAATTTTTCCTTAGCGTATTCCAAAGCTAAGTGAATTTCTTCTTCAGAATACAAAACACCATTTTTCTTTTTCACGTTCAACAATATATGACAATGGTATGGTGTATAATAAATTTCATGATTTTCAAAAAACACAACAAAATCAACGAGTCTTCTTTGCCAGTCATTTGTATCTTTGATTTTATTGTTTCTTTGTTGATTGTACTTTTTATAAATAATCCCCAATTCAAAATCCTTCATAAATTTTCGTATATAAGTCTTTGTTGTTTCAAGCTTGTGTGTTTTTATACAAAATGGTAACTGTAAAGACATCGAATGAGTAAATTCTAGACTTTCTAGCCATTCTACAATCTTTGTTTCTTCTTGATTTTCCATTTTTTCTCCATTTTGTTTTGGGTATAAAAATATACTTACCAGATTTTGGTATTGATACACGTTTTTGAGACCGCGGGATGAACCACACAATACCCAAAAGCGGTTTTTCACTATCATGCGTATCTTGATAAGATGTATGCATAACGCGAAGATATATAAACAACTCGCTGTCAGTTCTTTATATACCTCTTCATGCACTGCAAATTCATGCGTAATGAGCTCAAGAGCGCCATAAAGCGCCCTTGATAAGATTATTGCTTAAGCAATAATCACAATCCTGTCGTTTCTCTGAATTTGAACATTTTATTCGCTTGTCCCAAGCTTATTTCTCTGCCACGTTTCAAATCTTCGATAACTCTTTTGACAGATGGGTCTACAGGCATCCTTAGGCACTCCGCTACACATACCATGTCTTCCCAATATTTTGCCCCCAAGGCCATAACTTCTTTTACTGGATAATATCCGATTATCATTCTTGGCATATTTTTCTCCTTTGTTTATTTTATGCCTTTGTTATTTTCTAATTATTTTTGTAAGAACTAACCTTGATAAGCAAAATTGCATTTTTATGTTTACAAACTGCTTTTTTCTGCTATTATAGCCTACGCGTGCAGCAAGTTCAGATTCATTGAATTTGATTTGGAGCAATTTTGGAGCAGGCTTTGTAGCGTCTTTGGGTATTTCATAGCGGGAAATAGCAACAAAGATACAAACACCAAAAAAAGCCCAATACGTTACAAATCTGAATAAAAGCTGTTAGTGTAAAGTTTTGGGTGGTTAGCTCAGTTGGTTAGAGCGTTACGTTGACATCGTAAAGGTCGTTGGTTCGAGTCCAATACCACCCACCATTTTTTTTAGGACAGTAAAAAAATGCGAATGTACAGATAATCTTTGCAAAATTTCAACGGGAATCATTTTGGACGCCCCGTTGGCGTCTGTTTTTTTTGTAAAAAAGGGCAAAATAATATGACAAAAAAATATTTAATTACTTCTGCGTTACCATATGTAAACAATAATCTGCATATTGGACATCTGATTGGATGTTGGTTACCCAGTGATATTTACGCACGTTTTTGCCGCGCAATGGGGCGCGACGTACTGTACGTTTGTGGGTCCGACGAACACGGCACGACCAGTGAAGTTGGCGCAATGAAGGAAGGTTTGTCCGTTGAAGAATATGTCGACAAATATCGCGTTGCACACGAACAATCGGCCCGTGACTTTAATTTGTCTTTTGATATGTATGGGCGCACACACACAGAACGCCAAGAAAAGTTAATCCAACAATTATTCAAACGTTTAGAAGAACAAGATATGTTGGTTGAAAAAACATCCGTTCAACCATATTCAATAAAAGACAAAATGTTCTTGGCCGACAGATTTGTTATTGGAACTTGCCCAAAGTGTGGTCACGACAAAGCATATGGAAACGAATGCGACAAATGCAGCGCGACTTTGGAACCAGAACAATTAATTAATCCACACAGTGCAATCACCCCAGATTCACCGGTTGAAATGCGCGAAACCAAACATATGTATTTCCGCACCAGTGCAATGCAAGACACCCTGCGTCAATGGATTGATTCACGTCGCGGATGGTCAAAAACCGCATTGGCAATCGCAAACAAATGGTTAAGCGAAGGTCTGCACGACAGCCCAATTACACGTGACCTGAAATGGGGAATCCCCGTTAACAAAGAAGGTTATGAAAACAAAGTTTTCTATGTATGGTTTGACGCACCATGGGGGTATGTTTCTATTTCCCAAGCGGCAAATGAACGATGGGCCGATTGGTGGCATGGCGGAGATGATGTACATTACACACAATTTATGGGTAAAGACAATGTGTCTTTCCATTCTATATTCTTTCCGGCCCAAGAATTGGCAATGAACGATAATTGGAAAACCGTTGATGTATTAAAGGGCATGAATTTCTTGAACTTTAATGGTTCAAAGATTTCAAAATCAACCGGCAATGGTATATTCTTGAATGACGCAATTCGCGAATTGCCCGCCGATTATTGGAGATATGCATTAATCGCATCCGCACCGGAAACAGATGATACGGACTTTACAATCGGGCGTTTTGCAGAAATTGTTAATAAAGACCTGAACGGTATGTTGGGGAACTTTGTATCACGCGTATGCAAATTAACCCAGAAAAACTTTGGCAACAATGTGCCAAATGCCGGTGAATTAGATACGGTTTTGGTTGATGAAATTAATCAAAAATTGGCCGAATTAACCGGCGCATTAGATGCATGCGAATTTCGCGCATCGGTTGCGGCACTGCGTGGCCTGTATGCAATTGGTAACGAATATATGACCAAATGCGAACCGTGGGCCATGGTTAAAAACGGCGATATGGATGGGGCCGCAAAGTGTTTGAATACATGTATGCAATTGATTGATTTGTATGCACGTGTATCGGCACCATTTATTCCAAACGCCGCAGAAAAAATGCAAAATGTTTTCACAGATAAAAAAGATTTGTCTTGGCCAAACACATTCGATGCACGTATCGCAGATGGCGCAGAATTTGTAGTACCAGAAAATCTGTTCAACAGAATAGACGACGACAAAATTGCATATCTGAACGAAAAATACACTGCAAAACAACCAGACAACTCACCAAAGCCAACCGTTGTTAAAGTTGTTTCCGAACAACCACATCCAACACGTGAAGACCTGCATATTGTTATGGTTGATAATGGAAGTGATGAAAATATCCAAGTTGTTTGTGGCGCACCAAATGTTCATGTTGGTATGATTGCCGTTTTGGCGCCGGTCGGATGTTTGTTGCCAAATACAAAAAAACCAATAACACAACGCACAGTTGCCGGAATTGAATCTTTTGGAATGCTGTGCAGCAGTGCCGAATTGGGGCAGGGCGACAATGGTAAAAATATAATTGAATTAGAACAAAATACAGAAATAGGGTTAGAATACAAATGTTAGAAAATATTGGAAGAAAAGTAAAAGTTATCGGTTATCAAAAATTAGACGAACCACGTCAGGTGTCTTTTATAACTTTTTACAATTGCAACAAATGCAACGATTTGTGCAACTGTACATCTGTCGTACAATGCAAGTTTGTTAAATACATAACAGAAAGATTACCAAAAGAATCTGTGGATTACACACACATAAATAATATGCCTTTGTTGCGATTGGTATTACCAACCGAACAAGAACAAAAGCACGCACAACAGATTATTACACGCGCACAAAAATTGCGTACAAATCGTGCATTAATAACACACACAAAAGGTAAATAATGTCGTCAATGCGTTTGGTTTTGATTTCTTGCTGTGCACCATGTTCGTCGGGCGCAATAAAACAATTGGCAGACAACCAAATACCAAACGTCGATGATTTTATCGTACTGTTTTATAACCCAAATATTTTTCCAGAATCCGAATACACCAAACGTATGGCAGAACAAATAAGATACTGTGAAAAATGCGGGGTAAAATATGCGGTATTGGAATACGACCACGATGCGTGGCGCGACGCAATTCGCGGTACAGAAAACGAACCAGAACGTGGCGCACGTTGTTCACTGTGTTTTGAATACAGATTTAGACGTGCTGTAAAATTCGCACACGAAAATGGATATAACGCAATTGCATCCGTGTTGGGGGTGTCGCGACACAAAAGTCAATCCCAAGTCGATATGGCTGCAAACAAATCCATTGATGACAATATTTCATACATACCAATAAAATGGGACGAAGCATTACGCGTTCAAACAAATCGCGAAAATGAATTTTATCGTCAAAATTATTGCGGTTGCGAATTCAGCATCAGAAAAATATAAAAAAAACACCGGCAAATGCCGGTATTTTTTAACAATTTAATTAACGTGTTTTTGAATACTTTTTGGGATAGACACCACATCCGATAATTGACGAAATCACCGGATCTTTACACATTCCATGGCGCAAATATTCACGACATATTTTCAATTTGCATTCCGCACCCATCGGGATAGTAACACATGCCCCCAAACATACATCACATGAAAAATTCACAAATTCGCTGTAAGGTAATTCAAATATCAATTTACCACCTTTTGTTTCTTTTAATTCTATTGACAATTTAACGGTACCACCACGAATACATTTTGATTCACTGCGACCGAATTCACGTGCCATTTCTGTTGCACGTTGCTCACTAATCGGTTGGCCCAACTTGTACATTTTACCGCCAGAATATTTCAAATATGTTTGGATTTTTTCACTTGGTAATATTTTACGTGACATACACACACCCCTATTTGTTTTTTTGAGAATGTTTTTTTACAATATTCGACATCATAAACGATACAAAGCACGCAGATTTAGTCGCAGAACCCGCAATTTCAACAGAATGTTTGCATTTATTACCATTGGTTGCAGAACACAAATCATTCAAATCACGATGAACGCATTCAATACCACAATCTTGATTACAAAATTTCATTTTTATTCCTTTTATTAGCCGATAAATATTACCACACAGAATTTTTTTGTCAATATATTATTATTCTGTTTGCGCATTGTTAAAAATTGTCTATAATGGCGCATGAAAATTTAATAAAAAAGGTTAGATATGGCATCGATTTTTGTATTCCCCGGCCAAGGCGCACAAAGTGTTGGTATGGGACGCGAATTGTATGAAAATAACGCGGCTGCACGTGCGGTCTTTGACGAAGTGGATGATGCGTTGGGTGAAAAGTTGTCGGATATTATCTTTAATGGGCCGGCCGAAGATTTAACCATGACCGCCAATGTTCAACCGGCAATTATGGCAACATCTATTGCGATGTTGCGTGCGTCGGGCGTTGAATTGCCAGAATTTGTGGCCGGACATTCTTTGGGTGAATATACCGCCCTGTGTGCAGCCGGTGCTTTTTCCGTGGGTGATGCGGCAAAATTATTGCGCGCACGCGGGAACGCTATGCAGAGTGCCGCACCCGCAGGTTCGGGATTAACCGCCGTTATTATGGGATTGAATATTGATACCGTTCGTGAAATTTGCGCCAAGACCGATTGCGATGTCGCAAACGATAACACAGATGGTCAAGTTGTTATTTCCGGCGCACGCGAAATAGTCGAAGCAACAATGGCCGCCGCAAAAGAAGCAGGCGCAAAGCGTGCTATGCCTTTGGCACTGTCGGTGCCGGTTCATTGCCGTATGCAACAACCGTCCGCAGAAATTATGCGCCGCGCATTGGATGAAATTGAATTCAAAGCACCAATCGTACCAATTATTTCAAACAAAACCTGTTCGCCTTTGGTTGATGTTAATGAAATCAAAGACGCATTGGTTTACCAAATAACACACGGTGTTCGTTGGCGCGAAAGCGTATTGGCAATGGCGGATATGGGAATAACAGAACAGATTGAAATTGGACCAGGCAATGTCTTAACAGGCCTGTGTTCACGTATTACAGATAAAATAACCGCAAAAAAATTGGAGATATAATATGTTTGATTTATCAGGAAAAGTTGCATTAATCACAGGTGCCACAGGCGGTATCGGTGGCGCAATCGCAAAAAAAATGAAAGCAGCCGGCGCAACCGTTGTTGTATCGGGACGCAATATCGCAAAATTGGACAGCGAATTTGGTGATGAATATATAAAAATCCCTTGCGATTTAGCGGCCGAAGGCGGTGCAGTTGAATTGGTTATGGAAACAATTGAACGTGCAGGCAAAATTGACATCTTGGTTAACAATGCCGGCATCACAAAAGATACACTGTTAATGCGTATGAGTGACGAACAATTCGAAGATGTCATTAACACCAACCTTCGTTCGTGCTTTAAAATGTGCCGTGCAGCAATTATGCCAATGATGAAAAATCGCTTTGGTCGTATCATCAACATGTCATCTATTATTGGCGCAATTGGTGGTGCAGGCCAAGCAAACTATGCAGCTTCAAAAGGCGGTATGATTGCAATGACAAAATCAATCGCAGCCGAAGTTGCTTCACGTGGAATTACCGCAAATTCAATCGCACCGGGATTTATCAAAACACCAATGACCGATGTTTTGCCCGAAGAATTAAAGAAAACATATTTGGCACAAATTCCGGCGGGACGTTTTGGCGAACCAGAAGATATTGCGAACGCTTGTGTGTTCTTGGCATCGGATGAAGCAGCATACATCAACGGACAAACATTACATGTAAATGGTGGTATGGGGCGTTTTTAATGACCAATTTTGATGTGATTATTATCGGTGGCGGGCACGCTGGCGTGGAAGCCGCAGCGGCATCTGCGCGTCGTGGGGCAAAAACATTACTGTTAACACAGAGCATATCGGATTTGGGCGCATTGTCATGCAACCCCAGTATTGGTGGCCCCGGTAAATCACAAATGGTTGCGGAAATAACAGCACTTGGTGGTGTTATGGGACGCGCCGCCGATAAATCGGGCATTCATTGGCGAACACTTAACGCAACACACGGCGCCGCAACCCAAGCACTGCGTGCGCAAATCGACCGCAATTTATATCATACAGCAACAATGGATATATTGGGCGAATATGAAAAATTAACCATACAATATGAAACTGTATCTGATTTAGATTTTGCAAATGCAACCGTTAACGGTAAATATCACGCACGCGCAATTGTTTTAACCACAGGCACTTTTTTAGATGGTGTTGTAACGCGCGGAAATGAAAAAATACCATCTGGACGTTTGCAAGATGACGGCACATACCAAGCGGCCGATAAAAATATTTCTAAATTTTTAACCGATAACGGGTTCAAATTAATGCGGTTAAAAACCGGAACGCCGGCACGTATACGCCGTGATTCCATAGATTTTTCTGTATGCGAAGTGCAATCGGGTGACACGCCACACGATTGGTTTGCAGATGGTGATGAAAACAACAATTTGGAATCGGTTTGCTTTATCACACACACAAACGAAACAACACACAATGTTATTCGGGAAAATATAAAAGACGCCCCTATGTATAACGGTGATATTCGTGGCACAGGCCCCAGATATTGCCCCAGTTTAGAAGACAAGGTTATGCGCTTTCCCGAACATACGTCACACCATGTATTTTTGGAACCCGAAGGTTATGACAGCGAATTGATATACCCAAATGGAATATCAACCAGTTTTGGCAGTGACATACAAGACAAATGGATTCGCACAATTGCAGGTCTGGAAAACGCAGTAATTGACAGGTACGGATACGCAATCGAATACAATGCAATTGATGCGCGTATGCTGAATTCAAAACTGCAATCGGTTGACGTGCCACATTTGTTCTTTGCCGGACAAATAAACGGAACATCCGGATACGAAGAAGCCGCCGCCCAAGGTTTGGTTGCCGGTGCCAATGCCGCCGCATACGCGTGTGGGTTAGAGTATCTGAATCTGGACCGAACAAATGCTATGATTGGGGTTTTAATTGACGACATTACCACTTTGGGGGTTGATGAGCCGTATCGTATGTTTACGTCACGCGCAGAATATCGTTTAAGTTTACGTTCGGACAATGCAATTGCGCGCTTGGGGCCAATTGGTATTCGTTTGGGATTGATATCCGATGAATGGTACACAAAAATATACAACATAAAAAAAGATATCATTGCAGAAAATGATAAATTCTATGCGGGTTATATTGCGCGAAACGAACGCGAAATCGCCGCATACAAACGTGATGCAGAATTAAAAATACCGGCAGATTTTGTTTACACCGGGATGGCCGGATTAACCAATGAATTGGTTGAAAAATTAAATGCAACACGACCGGCAAACATTGCGGAACTGTCACGAATACCGGGGATGACACCGGCCGGAATTATGGTAGTATTGCGAAAATTAAAATCGTAAAAACGCCGGCAAACGCCGGTGTTTTTTTAGATAAGTAATTTTATTTTCAAAAAAAACACTGGAAATTATTTTGGTAATGGGTTATAGTTTTTCCACGTTGCCGGTGTAGCTCAGCTGGTAGAGCATCTCATTCGTAATGAGGGGGTCGTAGGTTCAAGTCCTATCACCGGCACCAGATATAAAAAAATCCCCAATTGGGGATTTTTTCTTTACAACCTTGGGCCACGCATTGGGTTGCCACCACGATTACCACCCGTATTTGGTTTGGTCGCCGTTGCACCCATGCGCCCAACAACAACTTTATCACCCATACGAATTTCATCCGATATAATTTCTGTTTCGGTTGCGGTTGTTAATCCTTTGGTGTATGGAATCAAAACAATTTCACCGTCACGCAACAACGCCATATGCGTCACAGGTGTCGCACCATTTGCATTTGGGACAAACGTATCAAAACTGCGAACCAAAAATGCAGCATTTTGTGTTTTCCAAACATTATCACGTTCCGATATAACAATTGTCACAAATGCAGTCATCCCCGGCATCAAACGCATATCCGCATTATCAACATCAATCACGACAGTATAAACAACCACATTCGATGTCGTCGTTGGTGACAAACGAATTTGACGAACAACACCATCAAATTCTTCGGTTGGATACGCATCAACGTTAAAGGTCACAGGTTGACCTTCTTTGATTACACCAATGTCCGCTTCGGATACAGATGTTTCAATTTGCATTTTGGTTAAATCTTCGGCTATTTCAAACAAATCGGGGGTTTGGAAAGACGCCGCAACCGTTTGACCGGTATCAACCTTACGCGATATAACCGTTCCGTCAACAGGTGATGTGATTGTCGCATACCCCAAATTCGTGACCGCACGTTCATATTGCGATTGCATACGATTTACAGATTGTTCGGCTTGGACATATGCCGCTTCGGCTTTTTCCATATCGGCACGTGCGATATAGCCCTGTTCATACAAATATTTATTACGGTCGTATTCACTCTTTGCCAAATCACGTTGCGATTTTGCGCTTTCCAACGATGCCAACGCTTCGTTCACAGATGCCTGAAGAACAGATGGTTCAATCGTTAATAAAACATCACCTTTTTTAACCTTGGTATTAAAATCAACGTACAGATTATCAATTGTTCCGGATACCTGAGAACCAACATTTACAGTATTAACAGGTTGGATTTCACCGGTCGCACTGACAACTTGACGCAAATCCCCACGTGTGATGTTTAATGTTATATAGTCGGCTTTCTTTTCAGATGCACCACCAAAAAATATCTTAATCAAGATGTATATAGCGGCAACCAATAACAACCACCATTTTTTACGCCATACAAATCCCCATGCACGACGAACAAATGATTTTTTTTCAACAACCCCTGAAACACTTTCAACTTTTTTTATTTTCTTTGTCATTTTATTCTCTCTCTAACTCTGTTTTAATTTCACCCACCGCCAATGCAACCGCCGCACGTTTTGTAAACAAATCATATTTGGCGGGATTGTTCTGCTTTTGCGCAGACACCAATTCTGATTGCGCCGTTTGCCAATCCAACATTGTCGCACGACCAACACGATACATACCGGCCGTTACTTTTTCACTTTCCGTTGCAGATTTTAATAACGTTTCGGTTTGCTTTAATACAGTTTGTGCCGTTTTATAATTATGATATGCAGTATAAATATCCAACGATGCATTATCAGATGCCGCACGTTCGTTTTCAATCGCACGTTCATAGTTTACCTGAGCCGCACGTGCATTATAAAGATTTGCAAAACCCGCAAACAACGGCATAGATGCACGGATGCCTATACTGCCACTGATATTATCCGAACCGGCATTAAATGATTCAGACGGTGTATCCGACCAAGATAAAGACCCAGATGCAGATATTGTTGGCAGATTGCTTAAAAATACGCTGTTTCTGCGATGCCAAGCCGCATCTTTATTCGCAGTTGCACGCAACAGGTCGGGACGTGTTTTTTCGGCCTGAGCAAACAATTCATCCAAACTTTTTGTTTCTTGGGGTGTGCCGATATCAGATGACAAATCCGCAATCTGAATTTCTTGATCCGCAGGGAACGACAGTTTATTCAACAATGCCCCTTTGGCAATTTCACGATTATTTTTTGCACGCTCTAAATCCAAATCACGACTTGCCAATGTGGTATCGGCTTTTAATACGTCGGCACGTGCAACCGCACCGGCTTTGAATTTATTCTGTGCTGTATCACGGGCGGTTTTTGCAACATCACGTAACATTTGTGCCGATTTAACGTCCGCATCCGCATTTAATAACGCATAGTATGAACCAATTATTCCATATATATAATTTTGAACCGTCGCATCATATTCAAAACCAGCCGCACGCCACGTAGATGACAATTGATTCAAATCAGATAAACGTTTACCAAAATCAAATATCAAATAAGATGCAGAAACAGATGCACCATATGTCCAATCACCCCATTGTTCATTTCTGTATGGCAATGACGCATTGGCCGATGCACTGACCGACGGTAAATAATCCGCATAGCCCGCATTTTTTGACAGGCGTGACGATTCGTATGATAAATAAGACGCCGTCGTTGATGGATTACGACACAACCCCAAATCTATTACTTCGGGCAAAGTTAACACCGTTTCCGGTACCGTTGTGCGTGTCAAACAATCATTTGCAGCCGCAAAAACCATACAGGGCGCAAAAAAGACAGGTAAAATCAGGACTTTTTTCATTCAACTCTCTCTTTCCGTATTATTTTATTAAAATTATAAATATTTTTATGTTGAAATACAATTATTTTTTGCTTAATATAGTGTCACTGTTATGGCCTGGTGGCAGAGTGGTTATGCAGAGGACTGCAAATCCTTGGATGCCGGTTCGATTCCGACCCAGGCCTCCACTCTAAAAAAATTAAAAAGCACCCCATGTGGGTGATTTTTTATTTTGAATTTTAATTTTATTTTGTATGATTTGCGCATGATTAACAGCCTTAGTTTAACTGATTTCAGAAATCATGTTATGTGTCGAATTAGAACACACGGTCGACACAATGTAATTATTATCGGACCAAACGGGGCAGGAAAAACCGCAATACTGGAAGCGGTTTCTATGCTGGCTGGGGAACGCGGTATGCGTGGCGCACAAATGTGTGATGTCGCCCGATTTGACGGGGGCGGCGGATTTTGCACATTTGCCCAGTTAAACGATATGACCGAATTGTCGGTACAATTCGTTGGTGGAGACACAAATCGTCGTGCAAAAATTGACGGAGAAAGTGCACCCTTGTCCGATTTGGCAAAATACATCAGAATCGTATGGCTGACCCCACGTGAAGACAGATTATTCATAGACAGCGCATCCG
>JAZRJG010000019.1:0-10603 GCA_045645725.1 Candidatus Enterousia sp.
AGTTTGATAATCGGATTTTTGGGCGTCCAAGTACAATTTGCCCAAAACGCAATATTCCGCGAATTGGAAGATTACCTGTCCGCACATACACACGCCGTATCGACCGAAGATATCGCCACCGTATTGCCCCAAATAAATTTAGCAACACGTGAATTAACACGCACAATACAAAACATCGGCGATTCTTTGAACGAATAATCACCGACAAAATGAGAGAGAGTAAAACATGATGAACTTTCGTTATCGCACACACACAAATGCATGGCCCGGTTTCGTGGACTTGTTTTCCAATTTGGTCATCATATTGATATTTATGATGATTGTGTTTGTATTCCTGTGGACTACAACCAGTGTGTTTAACAAATCATCTGGCGCAAAAACAATTGCGGAATTACGTCAAGCCAACGCATCCCAAGCGGCCACAATCGAACAAATCACCAATAACGAACAAGCATCGAAACGCATGCTGACATTGGCGCAAAGCGAAATCACAAACTTGACCCAGCAAAATACAAATCTGACATCAGAATTAAGTGCCGCCAACCGCAGCATCGAAGATTTGGTAACCGCATACGAAAATAAATTGAACCAATTGCAAACCCAAGACACCCAAATGCAAGCAATGGTGGCCAATTTGACCGAACAGTTAGCCCAAGCCAATCTGGACAAAACTAAAACAGAACAATTGGAACAAGAACGCAAACAATTACAAGATGAAATGATGACCCAACGCGCACAATTGTTGGAACAGTTGGTCACACTGCAAAGTGCATTGGATGCCGCCGAAGAAAAATCACGCGCCCAAGAAATTCAATACGTCGAAATGTCGTCGCGCCTGAATCGTGCTTTGGCGGATAAAGTTACCGAATTAAATGACGTCGCAAAGTATCAGTCGGATTTTTACAAAGCCATCAAATTGGCCATGGGCGACCGCACAACAATCAAAACCGAAGGCGACCGTTTCATCGTCAACAGTGACATTTTATTCCCCAGTGGCGCATACACCATCAGCCCCGAAGGCAAAAAGCAATTACGTGCGATTGCGGGCGTAATCAAAGATATGGAAGAAAAAATCCCAACCGACATCGATTGGATTATCCGTGTTGACGGCCATACAGATAAGAAAGCCGTCATCCCCGGCACATGCGATTACAAAAACAACACAGAATTATCACTGCTACGTGCAACCGCCGTTGTAAATGAATTGGCCAAAGCAGGCGTATCCAAACGCCGTCTGGTCCCCAGTGGCTTTGGCGACCTGCACCCAATTGAATTGGGTTCCGACGCAAAATCGTTACAACAAAATCGTCGCATAGAATTACAATTAACAAACCGTTAAATAAAACCGCCAAAATGGCGGTTTTTATTTTTTTCTTTCACGAATCATTTCTCGTTCGCATTCACGGGCATTTTCCGGATGCAACCTTATACCCGTCATACTGGCACGTTCGGTCATAGCGTATGCAACACGCGGTTGAAAATCCATAATCAGACGGCGCAAAATTTCCGAACCATCTGCAATCTTGTTTTCCGCATCCTCTATCCAAGCATCACGTTTTTCTGGCGGACATTTTATATATTCATTTGTATGCGCAATTGCGGTCATCTGCATTTTCTTTTTACGTATATAATCAAATGCCGAACATCGCACACAATCGGTCATTAAATTTTTGACCGGTATCGAAAAGACGGTATCACGCAACATATCCATCGCGCGCAACCACGCCACACCCAAAGTCACATTTCCCAACCATTCACGCAAAGCCAATCCGGTAAACAGCACATCAATTGCATGCGCAACAATTTCCCGATCTTTGTCTGTTATTTGGTTGGCTTCAAAATCCTGGGCAGATTTACCATCCAACATAGCAATAGTTTTTTCAAAATCAAAATCCATTTATATGCCCTGCCTTATACCGCCCTTTGATTTTTATTGTGCATAAGTTGCATTTGAATCATATATTGTAAATTCAAAGTCATATTCATAACACGTTTTTTCGCCGCCGCCATTTTCTGTGCCTGATTCGCTTTTGCAACACGCGTCACAACCGCCGCATTAGATTTTTCTGGTTTGGCCATTGGTTTTACCAACGGTTGTAAACTTGAACGTTTTGGCACATACTTTTTCACACGTGGCTTTGCCGGCGCATAGTTCACCGCCAACGCCGCACGTTTTTGTCCACCCACCGATTTATGATTGTGCTTTTCCAACCATTTCTGCAACATCTTCAACAGCCATATCCAATATTGCGGATTATTGCGAACATCTGGGGTCGACCGAACCGATTCCGACGCTGTGGTGTGCGATTGCACCGGTTTGGATTGTGTTTGCTTTACATCACCCATCATACCGCCACGCACCGCCGACACAGATTTATATCCACGCATAAATTCGGCTTTTTGTTTTTCTTCCACACGTTCTTGATAGCGTGCCAATATTATATTAATTTCACCCAAACCTTCACCCATCAACCGTTTACCATATTCGGATTTAGATACCACATCTTCTGAATTTGCATTAATAACACTGTCGCTGGACCGATTTGTCATAATTATTCGGGACCAATATTTTTTATGCGCCACATAAACATTATTCAAATGTTGCGCCGCAGGATTATTTGATTTTTGTTTTGCGCCAACAATTGTGCCACACATTTCCAAAGACCCCTGCCATGCACGTCCCAGGCAATCACCATTTGCCCAACGCACCCAAGATGCCCCAGAAAACATTTTCATATATGCTTTTGCCAATGCAACACGGTCACGTACGTCAACACGTTGCCGAACATTTTGATTAACAGGAATTTGGATTGCACCACTTGCATTCGATAAATAACTTTGCATACAGGCCCCCTTTATTTGGGTTAAATATTATTGACGCCACCCACCCATACAAATATTATAGCGCGGTCATTACTTTTTTTCAAGCCCTTGTCAAGCAAAAAGATTTTTTGACATATGTCCTAATATAGTCAAAAATGAAAACGTGCTTATCACAAACACATACTGTTGCCAATAATGGGCGGTATGGATATGCACCCGCATCTTGCCAATAATGGGGGTGTGGCATTTCATCGAAAACAAGGAGTTAAACAGATGAAAAAAACTTTAAGTGCAGCAGTTGCCTTGTCCGTATTTGCGGCACCTGCAATTGCAGCCAACTTGGAAAATCCATTGTATATGCCAAAACAAGGTACCGGATATTCCAAAACATCCGCCGGCGTTATGTATAAAGTCGCCGACGATTCAAAAGCCATGCAGGCAAAAAATCATGACGGCGCCACAGAATTTCCAATTTGGCGCGTTCAAGAAGAATTGGGCTATGGTATTTTAGACAATCTGGAAGCATATGCCAAATTTGGCTATACCCACGACGGCGACATTGACCGCAAAGGTATGCATTTGGGTCGTGCAGGTTTGAAATACCGTGCAATTGATACAGAAGACGGTTGGGCTTGGGATTTGTATGCCGACGCACAATTGGGCGGGGTTAGTCCAATGTCCGGTGCATACACCAATCAGGGCTTTAACTATGACAACTATTCAAACGGCCGTTGGGGTTTCCACGTTGGAACACAATTCGGTAAACAGTGGTCTAAATTTAGTGCAGCAGGTTTCGTAGAAGTATTGCGTACATTCGGTAATGACAACAACGAAATCGACGTTACAGGATACAGTGTTGAATTGGCACCTGGCGTATCTATGCCAATGACCAAATTAGGTTTTGCCGATGAAATTTCTGTTGATTTGAAATCTGCAACCGAAGTTAATGCCGGTTTGAAAATGTTCTATCAATTGGATGACCGTTGGTCATTTGGTGGTGGCTTTACATTTAAACACCATTCCGACAATGGCGTAGACGGTTTGGCTTCTGGTTTGGGTACAATGCCAACTGCAGTTGCAACACAATTGGCCGTTATGCAGGGCCAACCCGCAGAAGCAGCAGCATTGGTTGGCGCAGCCGTACAACAAAAAATTGTTAATGGCTTGATGGACAAAGTTGCTGATATGGAAGACGGTTTTGACGAATATATCGTTAACTTGACCGCCGCATATCAATTGACCGACGCAACCCAAGTTGCCGTTTACGGTGAATACACATTTGACGAATCACACGCACAATCTCAGAACGGCACAGATGTCAAAGCTGAATTGGGTGTTCGTTTGAATGTTCAGTTCTAATTATAAAGAACACAAAACAAATAAATTTAATATATATTGGACAATTTCCCACCATTTTGGTGGGATTTTTTTATCAATAAATAGACATAAAAAAAGTGGGGCTTTCCGCCCCACCCCATACAATTACGACAATTTATGTATTACCAAACCGCTACGCAATTTTGGTTCAAACCATGTTGTCTTTGGTGGCATAATATTGCCTGTATCTGCGATATCAATAATTTGACGCATCGTAACCGGATACAGCGCAAACGCCGCAACCATTTCACCACTGTCCACGCGTTTTTGCAATTCACCCAGACCACGAATACCGCCAACAAAGTCAATACGCTTTGATGTACGCAAATCGCCCAATTCCAAAATTTTATCAAATACCAAATTTGACAATACCGTCACATCCAATACACCAATTGGATCATTGTCGTCATATGTGCCGGCTTTGGCGGTCAATGAATACCATTTGCCATCCAAATACATACCAAAGTTATGCAATGCATTTGGTGTATAAATTTCCGCACCATTTTCCACGACATCAAACGATTCAGATACTTTTTCCAAGAATTCCGCCGGTGTCAAACCATTTAAATCTTTTACCAAACGGTTATAGTCAATAATTTTCAATTGGCTTTCTGGGAAAATCACCGCCAAGAAATAATTATATTCTTCTTCACCGGTGTGGTTTGGATTTGCGGCACGCTTTTCCGCACCCACCAAAGCCGCCGCCGCCGTACGATGATGACCGTCTGCAACATACAATGCCGGAATTTCTGCAAAGATTTCTGTTATACGTGCATTAACCGCCGCATCACGAATTGCCCAAAATGTGTGGCCAAAACCATCTTCGGCAACAAAGTCATATTCGGGTTCTTGATTTTTAACGATATTTTCAACAATTTCGTTCATTTCGGCGACATCTGGATATGCAAAGAACACCGGTTCAATATTCGCATCTTGGATACGAACGTGAATCATACGGTCTTCTTCTTTGTCTTTACGTGTCAATTCGTGTTTTTTAATTTTGCCGGTCATATAATCGTCAACATTTGCCGCCGCAACCAATCCATACTGGGTACGACCATCCATTGTTTGCGCATAAACATAGTACATTTCGGCATCATCTTGAACCAACCAACCACGTTCTTGCCACAATTTGAAATTTTCAACCGCTTTATCATACACCGGTTGTGAATGTTCATCTGCAATTGGGTCAAAATCAATTTCTGGCTTAATAATATGCAGCAATGATTTTTCACCGGCCTCGGCTTTGGCTTCTACAGAATTCAAAACGTCATATGGACGTGAAGCCACTTCGGCTGCCAATTCTTTTGGTGGGCGAACACCCGCAAAAGGTTTGATTTTCATACTTTGCTCCTTCGTTTTGTTTTGTTAATTTATTTATCTTCTAAAATTGCGACACCCGGCAATGTGCGACCTTCAATAAATTCCAAGAACGCGCCACCACCGGTTGAAACATATGTTATATCATCTTTGACGCCACAGGCCTCTAATGCGGCAACGGTATCACCACCGCCAACAATGCTGTCCAATTTACCGGCACGTGTCTGTTCGGCCATGGCATTCGCCAATGCAAATGAACCATACGACCATGTTGGCATCCATTCCGCCATACCAACCGTACCATTCCAAATAACGGTACGTGCCGCACGAATTTCCGCAACATCACGTTCGGTTGTTTCAATACCCGCGTCAATGATAACGTCATCATCTTCGATTTCTGTAAAATTCTTGTTATAACGCACCGCATCACGTGCAAATTCTTTGGCCACACCTTTATCCAACGGCAACAATACACGACAATTATTTTCCCGTGCAAATTCCATAATTTCCAAAGCAGTATCTTTCTGATCCGCTTCGTACAAAGAATTACCAACACGTCCACCCATTGCATAATTAAATGTTGTACCCAATGCCCCGCCAATAATCAATGTATCGGACAACTTGGCCAATGCTTTTAAGACGCCAATTTTAGTGGAAACTTTACTGCCTGCGACAATCGACAATAATGGACGCTGGGGATTTTCCATAACGTCCGTCAAATGATGAATTTCGGACGCCAACAAATCCCCCGCATATGATGGCAATATCTCTGCAACACCAACGGTACTGGCGTGTGCACGATGTGAAACCGCAAACGCATCGTTTACAAACAAATCATATCCACGCGCCAAATCGGCGGCAAATGCAGGGTCATTTTTTTCTTCACCGGCATAAAAACGCACATTTTCCAATAACACCAAATCACCATCGTGCATATCGGCCAAGAAATCTTTGTCCAAACAATCGGCGATTAATTTAACCCCCATATAATCGGCAATTGGTTGCAAAGTATACGCCATATCACGTACACCTTTTGGGCGACCACGATGCGCCACAACAACAACACGCGCGCCCGCCGCACGCAGTTTATTAATCGTCGGCATACTTTGTTCAATACGAAATGCGTCCGTTATATGTCCATCAACAATCTGAACATTAAAATCATCACGCAGTAACACATACTTACCACGAACATCAATATTATCAATCGTGCGCAGATTCATTTTTTATCCTTTCCTTAATTGGTCCAAAACTCTTACGATAGTGCTGATTTATACCATACTTTTCAATGGCTTGCAAATGAGATTGTGTCGGATATCCGGCATTTTTATCCCATTGATATTGCGGAAATTGTTGTGCCAAATCATGCATAATACGATCACGTGTTTCTTTGGCAACAATAGACGCCGCCGCAATAGACAACGACCGTCCATCACCTTTGACAATTGGCGCACCATTTAATCCATCCGGCAATCTGTTCCCGTCAACCAAGCAATATTGTGGCACACAACCCAAAGATTCAACCGCACGACGCATCGCCAACATCGACGCCCATAAAATATTTAATTCATCAATTTCATCGGGCGAACATTGACCAACCGCCCACGTTGTATTTTTTACAATCCAATCATATGCAACCGCCCTTTGGGACGCGGTCATTTTTTTTGAATCACGAATAATCACCGGAATATCAATATTAAAATTTGGAAACACAACCGCCGCCGCCACAACCGGCCCACACAATGGCCCACGTCCGGCCTCATCCACACCGGCGATGACGGAAAATCCACTTTCCAATTCCACAGAAAAATCCGGAACACCTTTTATCATCGCCCCAGATATTAACACCAAAAAATATCATTACCAAGTAATTTTTTCATAAAAAAAGACCGTTCATTTGAACGGCCTGATAACATCACATTAATCCAAATGTAGTTATATAATTAAACGATACGCCCATGATAAAGTTACTGCCATATACATCGGCGCCACGTGCACGGGCACGACGATATTGCACATATGGCCCCATGGTTAAATCCCCCCACAAATTGGCATCCATACGCACAACCGCACTTAAATCACGTTCCAAATCGGTTGAAACAAAACCAGAATAACTTAAATATTCACGATAATATCCATTTGTGGACAATTTTACACCATCACGAACCTGATATTCCATACGCCAACCAACTTCGGCGGCCATTTTACTAATCTGTTCACCAGCATAGGTAAAGTCGTATTCATACACACCCGTCAAATACAAACTTTTAATAACCGAATTATCGAACAGCGACAAACCAGCATTGGCACGCAACACATTTTGACGTGGCGTATCATCGGCCGTTCTAAATTCTGTATCATATGCACCACGAACGGTCGGACCAAATTTAAAACCCGAAAATTCCCAGCAAGCATAAGATAAATTACTGCTAAATAAAATATCGTCTGCATTTTCACTGACCGTCACTGGTTCATCATATGGTTTCAACTTGGTTTCACCATATTCCATAAACAAACCATTATCCCATTGAAAACGATTGTTATTATATTCGAACGCGGTATCAAAAACACCTTTGATAAAATCTTGACTGTCGGCCTTTAATGCAGACACAGGCGATTCTTGGTATTCTGCCGCATGTCGCACCGTTGTCTTTGACCATTCCAATCCAATACGACGAATCGCCAAATCCAAAGTCGCCCCCACTTCATCCACCGCATATGCCGGCACAGACAACAATGCTGCCAACACAATCCCACATATTTTTTTCACAACACTTCCTTTTGATAAAATTATTTCCAAATATTCAATTCGCCATTTTTATCGGCATATCGCCAACCCGCACCACGAATTGCAATTGTAAAATCTGTACGCACCGACTTTGGCAAATTCAACCGAACGGTATTTCCCGCCAATTCCACAACATTCAAATCAATATTTTTTGCACGTGCGATACGGTTCAAATCAGACCAATCGACCAATTTATCCGGCATTTGAACATTCACCACAAAAGTATCCGTCACATCATTTGTCGGCAACCAATTTTGGATTTCGTTTTGCACCAACCAATTACGCGCGGCATCAATATCAACCGTCATAGAAACCGATGCGGAATACGTCGTATCCGACACTTGTTCGCCATCGATACTGGACGATAAAATCAAGTTCGCCAATTCTGAACTTTTGGCATTCTTAATGGCATCTTTTACGGCATCTGCATCTGCGTATTGCCGCAGTTTATCATTTAAGATTTGTCTGCGCGCTTCATCAAACGCCATATTCTTGGCCGTTGCCGCGGTATCACTGGTAACGTTGACGGACGCCGCCCCCTGTAAAGTCACAGCGAACGACGTCGTCATTCCTCCCACCAAGAAAGAAACTGCTAAAACAAAATACTTACCCATACTTTTCATATCAGAACTTTGCATTTAACCCCACACGAATCCCCATAGATTTATAGAAAGATTCAATTTCACCCGCCGCCGAACACACCCAACCCGGACATTCGGTTTCCAATTGTTTAATGGCAATCGCGTTTGCATCACCCGTTTCCGGATTCAACATATCCGCTTCGGTTTTACCACCTTGTTCCCAATAATCCAAAATAGTATTATAATAATCCGAATACAACGCACCATTCAAATAAGTTTTGGCATCTGCATCCGACACGGTATAATAATCATATGTCAAACCAATCGACAGCGCCACAGAATCTGTAATCGCCGTAGACCACGTCGCCCCCATACCTAAATGGAACGCCGAACCAATTCCCGCTTTATCTTCCACGGACTTTGGATGCGCCCAATCAAAGCGATACGGTTGATCACCAATTGCGGTATATGACGGCAACCCCAATTCAACATAGCCATTAACCGAATTTGTTGTATTAATATCATACAACATATCCAATGCAAAATATGGTCCCGACCATTCCACTTCATATGAATGGGACACACCACCCTGTTCATAATAGAACGTATCACCCGGACTGACATATTCAATACTGCCCATACCACTGCCGGGGGTTGGAATTGCAATTTCATCATTCAAATCCAATTTATCATCCCCATTGGTGTCACCACGCACCGCCAACAGCGCATTTCCATTTCCATCATAGAAAATCAATACTGGATCGCAATCAACTTCATCTGTTCCCTCTACGGTAAAGCAACCGCCACTGCCCGCAAAAGTATCGATTGATATACCTTTATTATTTTCGGTTTCTAATTTATATTTCAAATAACGCCAACCAACCGTCGGTGTAACCCTAAAATTCCCCCAACGCATAAAGTCCGTCAAACCAATACCGACATTCATCCCCAACATATTACCACCCGTACTGGCCCCAACGGATAAAGCGTGTCCGATTTGATCACCCAACTTATTTCCGTCGACATCAACCCATTGAACAACAAAGTAGCCACCATTGGTAATATCGTCGTCAATCATATTTGCATCACCCGCCTGCATACCGTACTGCAACCCCGCTGTCAATCGCACAGGTGTTTGCCCCGCCATAAAATCGTAATTCGCATCTAAATCAAAGACGTTCCAATTAACATCATCATATCTTAATATAGATCCGGATTCTTTCATTTCGAATTTCCACGCGGCCATTTGACGCGAAAAGCCCGCCCCCAATGTAAATCCACCGTCATTAACCACATTACCACCGGCCGGCGCAGACGCAGCGCGACTTTGCGAACGTTGTGGCATTGTTCGTGTATTTGTTGTGGCGGTTGAATATCCCGCATTGGCATACTGATTTCTGTTATATGCCGAAACCCCTTGGGATGAATAATTGGCACTTTGCCCACGTTGCGCGTATGTACGCTGCGCATAGCCAACTTGGGGCGATTGATAATTTCCCGTATAGTACGTTCCGGCCGCATTTACCGCCACCGGCATCAATCCCAAAACAGACCAACCAACAACCCATGGTAAAAATTTCATCAAACAATCCTTTCCAATATCAGAAAATATTTTATCATAAAAATTCTTGAAAAACAAATCCGATATTGTAAAAATATCCACGTCCGTGCGATCATGGTGGAATTGGTAGACACGCAGCACTAAGGATGCTGT
>JAZRJG010000020.1:0-17481 GCA_045645725.1 Candidatus Enterousia sp.
GCTCACAGAACGACATGGCTACGATCCGACTTATACAAAACACCGAACACACCGGTAAAAAATACTTTTTTAATTTTTCCAAACATTTTTATCGTCCTTCATATTATTACATTTAATAAAATGTCGGGTTTCTGGTGCCAGGTACCCGACCAACCCCGCAATAACTAAAACGAATACAATCAACAATCGCCAATCGTATTCAACGCCATATTAGGCAGCCATTGCAAGGCGAACGTTGTCGTTCGCAGCGATTTTTTCGCCATTCAGTTTTTAGTCGGCTTTTAACGACGCCATGTCGGATTCAACCAATTTGTCTTTCATCATCTGTCGAATCTATGTCAGCCCCATTACCAAATGCGACATACAATCGCATCAAATAATGGTGGAGCTGTGGGGTACCGCCCCCCAGTCCATAATGACTATTTCACAACGGATTCAGAATCATCACTGCAACGCAGCGTGCACATTATATCCTTTTATACTGGAAATTGCAAGTTTTTAGATTATAATACCGCCCAAGAGGATAAAAAATGAAGTTTTTAGACCGTGCAAAAATATATATCAAAGCAGGTGATGGTGGTAACGGCAGCGCCAGTTTCCGCCGTGAAAAATATATCGAATTCGGTGGCCCAAACGGTGGTGACGGCGGACGTGGTGGCGACGTCGTATTCGTTGCGGTACCAAACGTAAACACATTAATTGACTACAGATACAAAACCAAATTCTTGGCCCAACGTGGCGAAAACGGAATGGGCAAAATGCGTACCGGCGCATCGGGCGAAACATTGGTATTACCCGTACCGACCGGCACAGTAATATTGTCAGAAAACGAAGAAATCGAATACGCCGACCTGAACGAAGACGGCATGGAATATCGTGCGGCACGTGGCGGAAATGGCGGGTGGGGCAATTTGCACTTTAAAAGCCCGACCAACCGCGCCCCAAAACAGGCCAACGACGGTTTGCCCGGCGAAGAACGTACGGTTGTATTGCGATTAAAATTGATTGCCGACATTGGTTTGGTTGGCTTTCCAAATGCCGGAAAATCAACTCTGTTGTCGGCCGTGACGGCGGCACGCCCAAAAATAGCAAACTATCCATTTACAACATTAAACCCACAATTGGGTGTTATGTATGCCCACGATCGTGAATTTGTATTGGTTGATTTGCCCGGCTTAATCGAAGGCGCCCACACCGGTGTTGGATTGGGTGACCAATTCTTGGGCCATGCCGAACGCACCAAAATGATACTGCACGTAATCGACGGCACCGAAGCAGATTGGGGCGCACGATACAAAACCATACGTCACGAAATGGATTCTTACGGTGGTGATTTGACCGACAAACCCGAAATGGTTGTCATCAACAAAATCGACGCCATTGACGCAACAGAATTGGCCGACAAGATGACCGTATTCAAAAAATCTTTTGGCCGTAAAAAGAAACCAGAAATATTAACCATCAGCGCAGCAGGGAGAGTAGGGATATCAGAGCTGATTGCAGCCATAGAAAAGAAGTTTTTAGAGGCAGAAAATGTCACAGCAACGAAATAAATTTGCACAATACAAAAACTTAACCGAACACACATTGAAATTCATAACCGATCAACGCAACGGCGATGTCGCATACGCAGAAAACGGCAAATGCGTACCTTTGTGGAATTTACAGCCGTCCGACGTTGAATTTGTTGCGGGGCTGTGGCGCATTCAAAACAAATTTGAACATAAAATACAAAATGTACGCGGTTCCGATTTTGTTTTACACGACAAATTACCCAACAAAGAAAAAAACCTGTTCGAATTTTATCGTGCATCGTTAATCAGTTGTAATTGCTATGGATACTTTATGGTCCCCGGCGCGAACAAAGTTGTTGCCAAATACACAACAGACGAACAAACATATTGGTCATACGGCAACAGCATCGAACAAGCCCGCGCATTTTTGGGCATCCGCCTGTACGATGAATATATGAACTTAATTCATTCGGTTGCATGCCAAAACTGTACCCAACGTCAGAAAAAATAATTTTTTTTTGCATTTTACCATCTGGTCTGCTATGATTTTTTTACGAACAAAAAAAACAAAAAGGAGAAGTAAAGATGGTATCTTTAAAAGGCACCCAGACAGAAAAGAACTTATTGATTGCATTTGCCGGCGAATCTCAGGCACGCAACCGCTATACAATGTATGCATCTGCGGCCAAAAAAGAAGGATTCCAAGCGATTTCTAAAATCTTTTTGGAAACAGCCGACCAAGAAAAAGAACACGCATCACGTTTGTTCAAATTCTTAGAAGGCGGCGATTTGGAAATCACAGCTTCTTTCCCTGCCGGTAAAATTGGCACAACATTGGAAAATCTGCAAGCGGCCGCATATGGCGAACACGAAGAAAATACAGAAATGTATCCAAAATTCGCACAAATTGCCGCCCAAGAAGGTTTCCCAGCAATTGCAGAAATCTTGAAAAACATCGGCTATGCAGAACGCTATCATGAATCACGTTTCCGTGCATTGATTGACGCAATCGAAAACGGCACATTATTCAAACAAGACAAAATCGTTATGTGGCGTTGCACAAACTGTGGCATGTGGCACATCGGCACAGATGCACCAAGCGTATGTCCTGCTTGCTTGCATGAACAAGGATATTTCATCAGCGAAGGTACAATTTCCCGCTGTGATACAAACGAAGGTTTCTGTGAATACAGTGCAATCGAAGAATAAATCGATTAAACCAATTAAAAATCCCACAAATGTGGGATTTTTTTATTTCTCTAATGTATCCAATAAATTTTCCAACATACGTTCCGAACTATTGGCGCATCCATACCCAAACCAACTCAACAGTTCTTCACCGGTCTTTTGATTAGCAATCGAAACATTAAACCGCCACATCCAAAAACCATTAAACACACACCATAATGGCCGCAACACTTCTTGACGTTCTTTGACCGTTACAACATATTGCGCATCTTTTGGAATAACATAGGTGTCCATATCTATATCTTCACCCGCCGCCCGATTATGCGTTGCCCGTCCAACCGAAACATCATACCCACGTTCAACCAAATGTTCTTTTATCAAACGGCGCATACTATAACCGCCACGATCTGCATAAACCCGCGCACCACGTGGCAACGAATCCGGCACAACATGCACATGGTTACAACCGCATAACACAACACCCAACAAAATCAAAACGCATTTATTTTTCATTTGTAATTTATCTTGGCACAGTATCCACCAACATTCAACAAAAAATCGGCCCCAAACGGGGCCATTTTATACATAACTTTTCAAAGATATATAAACCTGACCTAAATCAGTTTTAATTAATGCAGCCGATACCTTATCCGGATTATCGGTCTGATGCGCCATATTTAACACTTTGTCGAAACTACGCACGAACTGTGTTGCTTGGGAACGGAATACCGCATCACCTTTTAACATTTCTTTGACGCGCTTTTTATCTGCCGCACCGAACATTTTAGCCAACCATTTCGAGAAAATGGTTTTATCACCACCATGATATTTTTTCCACACAACATCCGGAATATCCGCACCGGTCGCACGGGTTAAATCCATTGCTTGTTCATGCAATTTTTCCAACATACGTTCACTTTGTGACAAGAAATCTTGCGAACTTACATGACCAAAACTTTCGCTTGGTGCCGCCTTAATCGCATCCATTGGTGCAGACGCACGCGCAACCATCATCTGCTTATTCAAGGTCTGCATCGTATTTACCGCTTTGGCATAATCGGACATCAAATCAATCATCTGCTGACGCGACGCACCGGCCAAATCCTCTAACTTAATCGCAGAATCCGATATAGCCGTTGTAGATTCCGCAACTGTACTCTTCATCAAATTCAGTTTTTCGTTCAAACTGGTAACGATTTTTTCCAACGTCTCGCTGGCTTCGACACTGCCACGCGACAAATCAGGCAGGGCCGAATAATAACGTTCAATCAACGCCGACAATGGCTGTAACTGCGCCGTTGTGTCGTTCGACATCTTAATCAAATTCGCCGACTGCCCCGACAATTGGGTATGTGCTGTATTCATTTCCATCAAAGTTTCACGAACACCGGTCGCCATGGTCTTGACCGATTCCGAAAATGCTGTTGCGGCTGTACGTGTATTTTCCAGTGTCACATTTGCAACCCCCGACACGGTCTTTAATTCCGACACAACACCGGTTGCAAACTCTTTAATTTCACCATCAAATCGATTTGTTAATGTCGACAATTCTGTTGAAACACCACGAACTGCGCTTTCGGTTGTCGCCGCAGATGCCACCAACGCTTCGACCGTATCCGCCAATTTACGCGCCTGTTTATCAACAGACGTTTCTGCCAAACGCACCTGACCGGCAACGACGTTTGCAGTATTGGTCAAAGTGTTCATCTGACTAGTCAATTGCTTTTTTGATTGTTTTGAGAAAGAATCCAGTTTATCTAAATACCCATCCAACAATCTGTCATTACGCACCATTATTTCTTCATAATTCGCCGCCGCCGTTTTTACATTTGAAAAACCATCTGCGACACTCTTGGCCAAACCCGACAGTTGCTCTTGCATTTTATTAGAATCATCGGTCAAACCATGCATTTGATTTGCATTGGTATCAAATTCACTTTTTAATCTATCGGACAATTCTTGCCCATGCGCTATCCAATCTTCTATCTGCTTACCAATCAAGGCAACTTTTTCCGCCGTATCTTCAGATGTCTTATCAATATTTGCCAACAACTCGCTGACTGTTGTGGCAAATCTGTCGGTCGCGCTTTCGACATCCGTCCATGATTTAGACGCCACAATATCACCCAAACCCGTAACCGTATTATCCAAACGCCCTGACATAACCGCCAACTTTTTTGTCGCGTCATCCGCCAAAGATACCAACTGCTGATTCTGTTCGCCCAACGCATTTTTCAACTGTGTTGCGGCATCAATCTGCGCACCCAAAGTTTCACGCATGCTCTGAAAACTTTGTTCAATCTTATTAATTTCATCCGCCAAAATAATATTCAACACCCGAACCGCATCCGCAACTTTGGCACGTTCCGGCCGCGTCATAATCGTCAACATAGATTGCATTACTTTCTGGGTTTTTCGCGACACAAAAAACAAAACCAACAGCGTCACAGTCAACAACCCACCCAAAACGCCGGCGCCAATTAATAAAACTTGATTAATATCCATTTTTCCTTCCCCCTGACATACAATTTATATAACTTGCAGTTCTGTTGAAGTTATACTAAAATAAATCAGATAAAGCAAGGGCAGAAATGGCAAAAAAACACAATCTTTCACCGGAACAAGACAAAGCCGCCAACCCATTGGAAAACGTATGGGTCCAAGCCAACGCCGGCACCGGCAAGACCAGTGTTCTGACCCAACGACTGTTACGCATTTTATTCCGCACACCCGATTGCGGGACATCCGGAATTTTGTGTTTAACATACACAAACGCCGGCGCCGGTGAAATGCGCAATCGAATTTTGGCCGCTTTGCGCAAATGGGCAATGTCATCGGACGAAGAATTGGTCGATTTATTGGACGGCGTTGCAACACACAGTCCAATAACAGCCGACGACATATCACATGCGCGAAAAATATTCTTTCAATACATCGATCGCCCGGACATATTAAAGATTAAAACAATCCATGGCTTTTGCGAAGAAATTCTACATCGCTTTCCATTAGAAGCCGGCCTGTCACCATCTTGGTCACTGGTATCAGACGCCGCCCAACGCGTACTACTGCAGGAATCATTTCAACATATGATTAACAGCCCAACCGGTGACACAAAAATCCACGATGCATTCGCACACATAACAAACCGCGTATCTGAAACCTATCTGGATGATTTATTAAAGATATTAAGCGAGCAATACAAACTGTTCTTTCAAATAAAAGACATTGTCAACTATCGCAATCAGTTTATTGAAACGACTAAAAAGTTATTAAATATTCAAAATGAACCAATTGACCGTTTTGACCACAAAAAACTGTTAAATATCATCGATATCGCATCAAACGAACAAAAAACGGCAAAAAAGCCGGCAGCATACCTGAACGAAATTATAAACTTAACAAAACAGTATATTGATACGACTATTGATTTCGAAGAATATAAAACAGCATACCTAACATCCGCCGGCACCCCAAAAAGCACAGTTTCAAAAAAAGAATACCTGACCGCCGAACAGGAACGCGTATACAATCTGGACCAACAAATTGCGAACTATACACTATTCCAAGACACTGTCGCACTGTTTGATTTGGCCGCCGCCTTTGCAACGGAATACAAACACATAAAACACACAAAAAACCTGCTGGACTTTGAAGATTTAATCCTTTACACACGCCAACTATTTTCATCTCCGGACACAATGGGTTGGATATTATCACAATTGGACATATCGCTGTCACACATACTGGTCGACGAAGCCCAAGACACATCACCAATTCAATGGGATATATTACGCGCGCTGGCCGGTGACTTCTTTACCGATGGCAACACCGCAAAAAGCCAACACTCGCTGTTTGTTGTTGGCGACACAAAACAATCAATCTATGGTTTCCAAGGCGCCGACCCATCTGCTTTTGCAACCAGTCGCGACACCATTGCCGCACACATACAAAACAATCTGCGCACAATCCAAGAAATACCATTAACCCAAAGTTTCAGATCCACAAAAGCCGTCCTGGGTACAGTCGACAAATTCTTTGGCAACCCGAACATTTCCTCACAAACCGGCTTCCACAACAATCCACACAAATGTTTTCGCACAAACGCAGACGGATTGGTTGAAATCCACAAACTGATATCAAAACAAGACAGCGACACAACCGTCCAACAATACACCAAACAGATTGCAGAAAAAATCAAAAACATTATAGACGACGGGAAATACGCCGCAAAAGACATAATGGTCTTGGTACAACAGCGCAACCCAATGGCCGCACCATTGACCAACGAATTAAAACGATTAAACATAGATGTCGCCGGCAGTGACCGCATAGTATTACCAAACTATCCGACCATCCGCGATATGCTAAATTTAACACGTTGGTGCTTGAACCACAGCGATGATTACAGTTTATGTTGCGTTTTAATAAGCCCGTTTTTCTCTATGAATCAAGAACAAATTTTTAACATTTGCAAAACACGAAATAACACGAACAAGCAGCGCCCAGACACCCAAGCGCCCATAACAATTTTCGAAACTTTGGCAAACACACACCCAGATACACACGCCACCTTAACCCGCATTGCAGATATGGCAACCCACATGGCGCCTTACTCATTTTTCACAACGATATTAAACACGAATAACGTACGCCAAAACTTCATTTCTGCACTGGGCCAACAAATTACAGACCCATTAGAAGAATTTTTAACAATATGTTTGGCATATGAACGCACCCAGCCCGGAACCCTGCGTCACTTCATAAAATGGTTCATAACTGGCGACAGCGAAATCAAGCGCGACATGGACGCCGCCAACGGCGTGCGCATCGTAACCGTACACGGCAGCAAAGGTCTGGAAGCGCCCGTCGTATTTTTAATCGACACAATCCACACCCCAAAAAAAGCATCCGTAATACCATTAGACAAATCCCCAACCCCCCAGTGGATATGGTCACCAAAATCCAGCAACAGCAACACATTAAATACATTATCTGAATCAACACTTCAAGAACAATTGGCCGAGTACTACAGATTATTATATGTCGCAATGACACGCGCACGCGACGAACTGTACATATACGGATATACACCACATAAAAACCCACCGGCCGACGCATGGCATACAAAATTGTGGGACACACTGGCCAACAACCAAACCACAGATTACATCAGGATAACAAATGACGACTTTGAATAACATATTACAACAACGCACCCACACAAAGTTCGCAACAGAATCCGGCACCAAAATGCACGCACGTCTGCAACGCATCTTTATTACCCCCAACCACCAACCAGACAACGAAATTACCGCAAAAATATTATCAAACCCCGATTTGCGCCGACTGTTTGATTTACAATCACAAACCGAAATACCAATCGCCGGCACAATACACAATCGATTCATCAGCCGACGCATCGACCGCATGCGCACCAACCCAGAAAGCAAAACAATTGAAATTTTGGACTATAAAACCGACATAAACCCAAATGAATTCCGAACAAAATACATTGCGCAAATCCGCGAATACGCCGAATTAATACACAAAATACACCCAGACCATAAAATCATCTGCTATATTTTATGGACACACGATTTCACATTGGAAAAAATCAAATAAAAACTTGAAAATTCCGGCCACTTTCGCAATAATCCAACTATGTTAATCGGATTACACATTTCAAATATTGTATTAATAGAAAAACTGAATTTAACATTCGGGGCGGGGCTAAACATTTTAACCGGCGAAACCGGCGCAGGGAAAAGCATATTAATGGACGCACTATCATTGGCGCTGGGCGCACGATCCGACATTGGATTAATACGCCACGGTTGCGACAGCGCATCTGTTGTCGCAGAATTCGATACCACACCCACCACCGCATCCCAAATATTATCCGAATACGACATAGATTGCAGCGACGGCATAATTTTACGCCGCACAATAAGCACCGACGGCAAAAGCAGGGCTTGGATTAACGACACACCCGTATCGGTAAAAACATTAAAATCAATCGGCGACACATTGGTTGAAATACATGGACAATTTGCAAATCATTCACTATTAAACCAATCAACGCACCGCACAACATTGGACGCATTCGCCGAAAATAATTCGTCTGAATTCAAAACATTATTAAAAAATGTTAAAGAATCTTATCAACAATACAGCGTCGCAAAAAAACGCCTGAACGAATTACAGGAAATGTTAAGTCGCAGCGCATCCGAACGCGAATTCTTGGAACACAACGTCAACGAATTACGTGCATTAAACCCACAAATTGGCGAAGAAGATGAACTGGCCGCGAAACGCACCGCAATGATGAACGCCGAAAAGAATACCGCCATATTAAACGAAGCATTAGAGGCATTATCACCACGCGGCAATTCATTGGACTCACAAATTTTCAACGTTGCACACATATTACAAAGAATCAAAGGCGACGAAAATCCATACACCGAACAAATTGACCAATTGTATAACATCGCCGAATCCATTGCATCTGTTGCACAATCTCTGTCACCGTTGGACACAGATACCGACGACATGGATTCAATCGAAGAACGATTGTTTGCCATCCGTGCCGCCGCACGAAAGCATCGTGTGCCGGCCGACGAATTGCCAAATTTATTGGACCATATGTCCGCCCAATTAAACACAATTGACAATTCAGATGCCGAATTAAAAAAATTAACAAACGACGTTAACAAATACAAATCCGAATTTGATATTACGGCAAAAACGCTATCTGACGCCCGACATGACGCGGCACAAAAAATGCGCGAAAAACTACTGTCCGAATTACCGGACTTAAAACTTGGCTCGGCCGATTTCACAACCGAAATTACCCCAACCGAACCATCATCACACGGTGTAGACGACATTACATTTATGATTAAAACCAACCCCGGATCACCATTTGCACCATTACACCGTGCGGCATCCGGCGGCGAATTGGCACGATTAATGCTGGCAATGCGCGTGGTATTGGCCGGCACAAACGACGCGCACGCATTTGTATTCGACGAAATAGACACCGGCATATCCGGCGCAACCGCGGCGGCGGTCGGCGCACGATTAAACCGATTGGCACAACAAAACCAAGCACTGGTTATCACACATTCTGCCCAAGTCGCCGGTTTTGCGGATCAACACTTCAAAATATCAAAATCCGTTACAGACGACAAAACAACAACATCTGTACACGAAATCACCGGCAGTGACCGAATAAACGAAGTCGCACGTATAATCAGTGGCGATAAAATTACCCCAGAGTCGATCACGATGGCAAAAACATTGATAAAAGGATAAAAAGTGGAAAAATATTATGTAACAGAAAATGACACACATCACGACTTGGCATTTTGTCAGAATATAAAAGCACAAAACAAAGCCCAAAAAACCAAACACATAATATTGCAACATTCTATTCCAACAATCCCTGTCGGAACAAAGATCAAGGTCTATGAGACCGCAAACAAAGACCCTCTGCCGTTAACAATGGCATATTCGTACAAAATAAATGGCAAACGTTTTGTATCTATCGACTATGCCCCACAGACTATGTACGCTATTGAAAAATTCTGGTCAAAATTAAGTTTCTTGGATGGCGTGCGCCTGCACCGTGAGATAAAACAAGAATTGCGCCAACGTGGCATTTCACCTGCGTTCAGCAAGAATTCTAATTTACGATTGTTGTTGGGCGATAAAATTATAGATCGTGGCAGACAAAAATAAACGCCCCAAACGGGGCATTTTTATTACAGTTGCAACACACCGTCTGCAAATTCAATCGAATGCGGCACACCACCATCAATACTGCTGATAATCGCATCGTTTTTATCGCGAACAATGGCATAGCCACGTGATAACACACTTTTATAACTAAGCGAATTCAACATTTGACCCAAATGCGCAACATTTTGATTCAACACAACCATGCGATTTTGAATCAAACCCGCAAAATTCGCCACAGCGTCCATTTTTTGACATGCCGCCGTCATCTTGGCCGTAATAATTATATTTAACGTACGCCCCAAATCATCCAACCGTTGCGCGTGTTCCATAACCAACTGCTTCGGGCTTTTTACATTAATCGCATCCAAACGTTGCTTTGCGTTCATCAATCGTGTTGTGAAATTCCCTGACAAACGCACCCACATATTGTCCAATTCTTGAATCAACGCCAATTTAGTCGGCACAACGGCCTCGGCCGCACCGGTCGGCGTTGGCGCACGATAATCCGCCGCAAAGTCAATCAACATCCAATCTGGTTCATGTCCCACACCCGAAATCAACGGTATTTTACTTGCCGCCGCCGCACGTACAACGATTTCTTCGGAAAAAGGCAACAAATCTTCCAACGAACCACCACCACGCGCAACAATTATCACGTCTACATTACGCATTTTATTAAAATATTCGATACCGGCCGCAACTTCACCCGCCGCCATGACACCTTGCACCGTTGCCGGATACAGCAACACACGCACCGGAAAACGTTCACGCAATCTGTTCTGAATATCTTGGAAAGCGGCACCGGTCGGACTGGTCACCACACCGATTGTTTTTGGCAATCGGGGCAGGGGCTTTTTACGACTTTCATCAAACAAACCTTCGGCCGCCAATTTCTTTTTACGCTCTTCCAGCATTTTCAATATCGCACCAACACCCGCCATTTCAATTTCACTGGCCACAATCTGATAATTACTACGCGCAGGATACGTTGTAAAACGACCGGTCAGAATAACCTCTAACCCATCTTCCAACTTAAAATTAACGGGTGTGCCACGCCAAACAATAACCGATATCGCCGCACCGGCATCTTTGATTGTCATATATATATGCCCCGACGTTGCACGGGTAATTTGTGACAATTCACCACGCACACGAATACGCGGAAAAGCGGTTTCAACAACGCCCTTTAACACGGCGGCCGCATCGGTAACACTGAATACAGTATCCGCACTTACAAAAGGTTCTGGTTTTTGCATATCAAACACACCTATATTTTAAACTCTTGAAAATTCTGCCAAAGCATCTACAAATCGTTGTGAAATCTGTGATTCTGCCACATTTAACACAACACGCCGCCCCATTTCATACGGCACAACAATCCCCATATTTGTATATTGGTCGGCGGTCAAATCAAACACACGTCCCGATGGCGCGTGCAACAGATAATGGTGCGGCCCAAACGTCCACAAATGATCAATATACATCAAATGCCAATCGGCCGGATTCATTGCGTTCATAAAAGCAAAACTGGACGCTTTACAAAAACCATCGGAATCATATGTAAACGCCGAAATATCATAATCCAATTCGGGACCAAACGTCGCCATTTTTACATCATAACTGCTGAACGCATTACGAAACAACAACGTCAACTTCTTTGCCTGTAATCTGTCTGCAGGCGACAACTCCATCCCATCCAACTGTTGCAGTAAATTCGTTGTTGCTTTACGATAAAAATCTTTCTTTTCTGGTCTCATACCCAAAATAATAGCACACCGACGACCATTTTACAATTTATAATTCGGTCAAAGGCCAACGCGGTCTGGGCGCAACCGGTTCGCGCACAATGCGGCCGACCGCAAAGTTTTCCAAACCCGCCCACGCAATCATCGCGCCATTATCCGTACACAAATTCATAGGTGGCGCCGCAAACAACATCTTGTTCTTTGCCGCCAACCGTTCCATTGCACTGCGAATTGCACTGTTTTTCGCGACGCCACCTGCAACAACCAACGTTTTTGGCGCCGCCGCACGCACGCGTTCATCTTTTAACGCATTACCCAATCGATTGATAATACAGTCAACGACCGCCGCCTGAAAAGACGCACAAAAATCATTTATATATTCATCCGAATATGGTGCAACCGCTTTGTCCAAAAACGTACGCGCCGCAGTTTTAATACCACTGAACGAAAAATCACATCCACCTTTGTCACACAACGGGCGTGGGAACTTAAACGCATTCGCATTACCCATTTGCGCACGTTTATCCACAACCGGTCCACCCGGATACCCCAATCCCAACATTTTGGCAACTTTATCATACGCTTCACCGGCACTGTCATCCAAAGTTTGACCAATCATTTCATATTGCCCAACACCACGCACCAGCAAAATCTGACAATGACCGCCAGACGCCAACATTAACAAATAAGGAAACTCAACCGACACATCCCCATCGGCCCCACTTGCCATTGTTGCACGCAAACGCGGCACCAACGCATGACCTTCCAAATGATTAACCGCAACCAATGGCTTTGACGCAGATTGCGCAATACCGGTTGCCGCCATCCATCCAACCAAAACACCACCAATCAACCCCGGTCCCGCAGTCGCCGCGACAACATCAATATCATCAATTGTTTTACCGGCATTTTCCAACGCTTGTTTTACAACATCTTCTATTGCCAATATATGCGCACGCGCCGCCAACTCTGGCACAACACCACCAAATTTTTGATGTTCCGGTATTTGGGAATATATAATATGCGACAATATATTTCTGTCACTGTCAACAATTGCCGCAGACGTTTCATCACACGACGATTCAATCCCCAAACACACAGCAGGGCGCACACTGTGCACATTACTGTCCATCGCCCCCATATCTAAACGAATAATTTTTTCATCCATCATTTTATTTCCACCAAAGATATACCTATATTATACGGATTTTTCATACGTTGCCGAACATATTCATCAAAATCCACATCTACAACCATTCCACGTTCACTAGATGCATGTCGAAGAATACGATTTGGGAACACAAATCCCATATGCACAACCGCAATATCCGTACCTATCTTATCACGAATTTTTGGATTGTCAGCAATAAACAACACAACCATAGGCACATCTATATCTACATCACACACATACTCGTATGGTATATATTCCATATCCACCCATTGCGATGGGATATCCACATCTATTTCATGCACAACATTAAACCAAGTGGCTTTATCAATATACACACGACGCCACTGCGTTTTGGCATACCTTGCACTAACATTTTGCACCCAATCGGCATTATTGCCCAGCCAATCTGTTTCAATAAAGTGATTACGGGTCAAAAAGCCAACTTCGCCGTTCTTGTACCTAATTCGATTCAAGCATTCCACATCATCACCCGCCAAGACCGTTTCAACGAACGTCGTGCAATCAAACGCATCAAATCGAATCAAAGGTCCATCATCGGGCAGGGCACATTCCCCCAAAGGCGATACCGCATACGGCGCACCAACGTACGATTTACCCAAATGGTTTACATCGCCACATCCCGCCATCACCACCATAAATAACGGCAAAATCTTGCGCATAATGAATTACAGATTTTCTTTTAACTGAACACCCGTATAGCATAATGACATCGCATCGCGAATTGCCATTTCACCACTATCGGGCAAAGTCGACATTTTATCCACACATGCAACCAAAATATCAACATGCGCATCCGCGCCCGTTAAAATCTGGGCGGCGGCAATACGTCTTTCAAAATCGGCGGCACGCCAATCTTTCAATGTTCCCGTTTCCAATGTCCCGCTGCGCTGGGCAAAGAAAAACACCACACCCACCAACAACAAGACACACGCACCAATAAAAATCTTAAAGTATTTTTTTATAAAATTCATCTGACCCTCCTGTTTGTCAAATCAAAAAATTCGGTATGTTTTTGTGCGTTTTGCAGTAAAAATTCTTCATCTATCATTTTGGGCGGCTGACGCAACACAACACGATCAACGTATAATTTGGTCGGCGTTTCCGTATATAACAATCCATTATTCGCCTGTTCAAATACCATATCATGACCCGACACCTGATAGATTGTTGTCCATATCGCATTTGGTTCAATATGCATACGCTGCTGTGATTCGGCCAACACCTTTTTTGTGATTCGGCCAACACCTTTTTTGCTTTGGCCAAATTTTGACACACCCACACATGCGCATCATAATTCATCCAAGGCACACCAATTTGATGCACACTGTGTTCATTTCCCAACATAAATCCGGTAAAATTTTTAATTTTCATATTTTACCCCAGTTCTATTTACTGACAGCGCACCAACCATACATCGTAATCCGGATGTTGCAGCGGATTATTCCCCGGCTCATTACGGTTCATCCAACCACCGAAGACCGGTCCTTTGGCATTTTCTGTAATTTCCAAAAACGCCCAATGATTTTCGGCATCAAACGGATCTGTCTGCTTGCACGCGCGCACATTTATATACATTTTTTCAAATTGCAATTCTTCACCAACGGGAACGATAAACTCTTGCACTTTACCGGCATCTTTATTCATCACGCGAACGACGGCATTTTCACGATTAACATAGGCATTTGCCACAACAGGCACAATACACAAAAACATTGCAAATATTTTTTTCATATCCCTATCATATCCCCGCCCCCCAACAAAGTCAAATTATATATTCCAAAGCATTAAAAAGCATAATCATCAACAATAAAACATAGAACAGGGCATGAAAAAATCCCCCGAAAGGGGGATTTTATTATTTTGCATTCTTTTCTGCAGATGTTGCTGCCAAATCCTCGACGATACGAGCTTTTTTGCCAGACAAACCACGCAAGAAGAACAATTTAGCACGACGTACTTTACCAATACGAACCTTTTCAATCTTTTCGATTGCAGGGCTGTACAATGGGAACTTACGTTCAACACCAACACCGTATGATTCACGACGTACTGTAAAGGATGCATTATTTCCCATACCGCCATCACGTGCGATAACAACACCTTCAAAAATTTGGATACGGAATTTGTCACCGTCTTTAATTTTAACGTGAACTTTCAATGTATCCCCAGCTTTGAAGTTTGGGATTGTTTTGTCGCCCGCTAATTTTGCAACTTGGGCGGCTTCGATTTTTTTAATAATGCTCATTTTTCATTTTCCTTTATTAAGTCCGGTCGACGTTCTTTGGTTATGTCAACCGATTGTTGTTTCCGCCACCGTTCGATATTGCCGTGGTGACCGGACAGCAGGACTTCTGGGACGCTTCGTCCACGCCATACTGACGGGCGGGTATATAACGGCCATTCCAACCCCCCGATTTCGAAACTTTCATTTTGGGTGGTATCTGCACCACCATGAACCACATTATCCATCAGACGCACGCAACTGTCAATAAAAACTTGCGCGGCAATTTCGCCACCCGACAGTATATAATCACCAATGGAAAGTTCCATTATATCATATTCTTCAATGATTCGCTCGTCAATTCCTTCGTATCGACCACAAAGTAGAGTATATACCGCATCTTGGTCTGCGACAAAGTCATGCACCATCTTTTGATTCAAAGTTGGGCCACGTGGTGAAAAGTATATGATTTTACCACGATTTTTAATCGAATCCAATGCCGCCCCCAAACAATCCGGTCGCATAACCATACCGGCACCACCACCAAATTGTGTGTCATCAACACTGCCATAATTATTGATTGCGAAGTCACGAATATTGACCACATCACAGGTCCATATTTTTTTATCCAATGCACGACCAACCACACCCCCCGACAGTGTGCCTGGAAACATTTCTGGAAAAATGGTCAATATGTTAAAATGCATATCTATCTACCTTGTACGAATAACACGCACAGGACGCCCAATATTTCTTGGGCACGCCGAACATGTACGTTTTGCATCCATAAATGCCGTATCCAACGTCCAAAATGCACTTGGCTTAATTCTTATTCCACCATTGTTCTGCAATTTTTCCGCCGTCACAACGGCACGTGGCTTAGATGCAACCAACTTACCAAACATACAAAAGTAACTGTACCCTGTACATTTTACGGTTAATTCAGATGAACTTCTGGTAATAATTACATCAAATACATTTTGCATATTTTACCCCCTTACACGTTGTTTTTGTTGCGCCACACAACGCGCACACACCTGTTGTGCATCGGCAAAAATTTCATCTGTCGGCCAAGAAAATCCCGCACCCCACACCATTACAGACCGTGGGCTGTCATACTCTCGCATTGAAGCAACGTTCATACGATTACTGATGTGCTGCCCCCATGCACAATCCTTGGAATAAAACGGACAATCCACCTGTACTTTAGAGTAATGCTTGACAATTCTGACACCTGAAAATTCAATCATTTTTATCATACTTCAACCTTTACTTTTGAACCTGACGTAATTTACATTCTGCAGCAATTTCCGCACGCAATATTTCTTTTTGATATTGTTCTGCACACGGCACACAACACTGCTTCATATCGCCATATATATGTGTCGCCGGACCATAAAACCGATTGGCATAAATTGTAATACGTCTTGGTGCTTGGCACAACACCCAATCTGCACCTTTCTGTTCCACCAACATACGCCACAGCGGACATTCTGTCGACGCACGTTCACATACAGCCGACACACGATTAATATCACACATCAAATCCGCCAAATATAAATTTGTTTTTTCCATTTATCATCTCTGTTTTTGACATATCGTACACGTCTGTCGTGCCAAATCCAATACCATTGGCATTGCTTCATTAACCTCGTCAAGCGTACCACGCAAAATTATACTGCAATCAAAGGAATTATCAAACCTTTTATCACCCAAAACACGCACATTAGGCAGTGGCGCAAACACGCGATACAAATAACAACGTGGCGCCGGTTTTTTACAATGCGCGAACACGGTCTTATCCGAATGTTTTATCGAAAATTTTTTCGCCATTTTTAATACCCTTTTTACACTATAACGGGGGCAACCAATTACAAC
>JAZRJG010000021.1:0-75651 GCA_045645725.1 Candidatus Enterousia sp.
GTCCGTACACAGGTTTTGTAGTTGTTTAAGGGGGAATAAAATATGAAAAGATTGTTCGCAGTTATGTTTGCGTCTTTTTGTTGTTGGGGGGCAAATGCGGCCGTTGATAATAAATTGGTGAATCAGGCAGAAAAGTATTTGAATTCTGTGACCGGATTGACGGGTGATTTTGTGCAAACGGCAAATGGACGTTCGGAACGCGGTACTTTTTCTATGTTGCGTCCGGGGCGTGTTCGTTTGGATTATGATAATATGCCGGTGCAATTAATTGCCGATGGCCAAGATTTGTATTTCTTTGATAAATCATTGGATCAAATTACAACTGTGCCGATTACCAGTACGCCCGCAGGAATTTTAATCAGAAAAAATATCGATTTGAAAAATGCAGATATTAATGTAATTGAAACAAATGATTATGATAATACTTTTGTAATCAGGATGAATTTGCGTAGTCAAGAAGGTTTGGGGAATATGGCGGTGCAATTTGATAAAAGCCCTGTACGCTTGAATTCTTGGACTGTGGTGGATGCGACGGGTGCGACAACGGACGTTGTGTTTCATGGTTTGAAGGCAAAAAGTAAATTTGATAAAAACTATTTTCAAATTCAAAGACATAAAACCATCAGCACCAGTGGCGGTGATGATTATTACGATTAAAAATGTTTGGAATCAGTTGGGCTGAATTTTTTGTAATTATCTTGGTGGCGGTTTTGGTAATACCGGCACGTATGTGGCCAGATGTGGCACGCTTTGTTGCGCGCTTGGTTAATATGGTGCGTGCGATTATATGGAAAATTACAGACGCGTCTGAAAATATTAAACAGCAAATAGATTTAGAAAAACCGATTGATGAATTAATCCAAACGACAACAGATGATGTGTTAAATGAATTTTCATCGGTCATAAATAAGAAACCTGCAATTCGGGTTCGTCGGAAAAAGGTTGTAAAGAAATGAAAAAAATGACTATGGTTCAACATTTTTCCGAATTACGTCGTCGTGTATTGTGGGTGGGACTGATTTTTTTGCTTGCGTTTATTGGTGGGTGGTATGTGGCGCCAATGTTACAGGTTTTGTTAACGCGTCCTTTGATGCAGGTTTGGGCGGATGGTGTATTGCTGTATTCGGGGTTAACAGATGGATTGATGATTCATTTTTCTTTGGCGGCACTGTTTGCGATTGTGGTTATTATCCCTGTGGCGTTGTGGCATGTGTGGTGTTTTGTGGCCCCGGGGTTAAAGGTGGGGGAACGTAATTTTATTTGGCCTGTGTTGGTTGCGTCGCCCGTATTATTTATTGTTGGTGCGGTGTTTGCGTTTTATTTCTTGTTTCCGATGACATTTCGATTTTTCTTAGAGTTAAATCAGAGTGCGATGGTGCCAAGTGTTTTGTTGCCTGTGGCGCGTGACTATTTGTCATTTGCGATTGGTATGATGAAGGTTTTTGGTGTTGCATTTCAATTGCCTTTGGTGATGGTTTTGTTAAATCGTATTGGGATTTTGCACAGAAGTCGTGCAATTAAAATGCGCAGATATGCGGTTGTGTTAATTGCGGTTGTGGCCGCAGTATTAACACCACCGGATGTCGTTTCCCAGATTTTGTTGGCGGTGCCGATGTGGTTGTTGTTTGAAATCAGTATTTTATTCATGCGTCGTGACTGATTTTATGATATAATTTGTGTGTGAAAAAAATCTGGATGATTTTTATCGGGGTGTTGTGCACGCAAAGCGCGTGTGATTTGCAACCGAAAATTGTATCTTTGCCGGACAGTGTTGGCGAATTTATTTCTGCGCGATATCCTGCTTTGTTGGCCGACCCAAATACTAATCCGGAAATTTATAATTCGGCGGCGACGGACTATGGTGTATATGCATCGCCCGAATTGTATGGTTCAGATGCATCGGCCATAAATGACGATTATGTTATGTATGCCTCTGTTGATGATTACGTTGTTCCGCCACAGATTGAAAATGTTGATGGGACAGGGGATGTGACAGAGGCCGATACCACAGAAGCCGTATCAGATGATAATAAAAGTCAGACGGATGATGTTTTAAGTGTACCTGTTTATGGTGGTGGTTTTGTTGAAACGGTTAATGTTGTAAAAGAACAACCGCTGAAGCAGGTTGATGTATTGCATGCAAAAAAGCCAACCGCCGGTGTTCGCAGTGCGGTAAAAGTTCCAATGAAAACCGTGACTGTTGCGACGGGTGATACATTGTATTCTGTGTCGCGCAAGTATTCTGTGCCGGTTAATGATTTGGCGGTTATGAATAATTTGTCTGCGCCGTTTAATTTGACGGTTGGTCAGAAATTACGTGTACCGGATTTGAAAACAGAGCAACAAAAAGTTGCAGTGGAAAATGCGAAAAAAGACCAGAAACCCAGCGTGCAGACCAAAAAAACATCGCCGGAAAACGTTGCAAAGCATAATACAACAATAACCAAGCAAATGGGCACTGTTGCCAAGAAGGAGGTTAAGAAGATTTCTTCTAATCCAAAGAAAAAGTTGCCAACGATTGCGGCGCGTTCTTCGTCTAAATTTGAATGGCCGGTTCGTGGTCAGATATTGTCGCACTATGGGGCAAAGTCAAGTGGACTGTTTAATGATGGTATAAATATTGGTGCGGCGGTGGGTAAAAATGTTGTGGCGGCGGACAATGGTGTTGTCGCATATGCAGGTAATGAGGTTAAGGGTATGGGTAATTTGGTTATTATCCAACATTCGGGTGGTTGGATGACGGTTTATGCGCATATGGATTCTATGGTGGTTCGTCGTGGAATGCGTGTAGGTGTTGGACAAAAAATAGGAACTGTTGGTAAAACAGGCAAAGTTGATGTGCCACAGTTACACTTTGAAATCAGAAAGGGTACAAAGGCATATAACCCTGCAAATTATTTAAAAAAGTAAAGGAGAAAGAAATGATTCAAACGATTGTACGTGTGTTTATCTTGATTTGCGCGATTGCGATGATGATTGTCGCGTTCCGTGAATTTAATATTTATGATAATGTATTGGATTTAATTAACTATATTGCCGATTGGTTCCATGGATTATTTAATCACATAAAGTCATGGTTTTAATGCGGCAAATGCCGGATGATGGATTAAACTTGCTTTTTTTATAAAAAGGGATATAATTATGCCCGCTGATTAAATAAAAAGGGCTTTTGGATGCGTAGCTCAGTTGGTAGAGCAACTGACTCTTAATCAGTGGGTCCAGGGTTCGAGTCCCTGCGCGTCCACCAGAAATAAACGGTCAAATTTTTGACCGTTTTTTTATTGCTTTCATATGAATAAAATCCCAGATTCTATGCGTATAGCACAGGTATTCATACCTATGTAAAATGGGTTGTTGTGTTGATAGAATAGTAATGTAGGCATGAAACTTTTCATTCAAACAAAATGTATACAAAAAAGGAGAAAAAATGAAAAAGTTAGTAGTATCGGCTTTGGCGGTTTTGGTTGCGTGTCCGGCATTTGCAGGCATCAATCATCCAAGTGAAGGCAGCAGCTGGCAAATGTGGGGATTGGACCCATATGTCGGTATGAGAGGTGGTATGAGCTATTCCAACCTGAACTATAAATACAATGGTCACAGAGAATCTATGACGGACTTTGTATTCCAAGGTCGTGCAGCGTTGGGGTTGGAAATGTGTGATACTGCACGTTCAGAAGTAGAATGGTCGTATTTTGGCAAAATGTCCGATTCTAAGGGCTTTGGTACGGGGGGAAATGTCGATGTAGAGGCAAAAATGCAGACCCTGTTGTGGAATAGTTATATGGAATTTGGTGACTATAAAATGATTCGCCCATTCGTCGGTGTTGGTGCGGGTATTGCCATGACAGAGGTTGAACGTCATGGATATGAAACACCACGTCATCGCAAAGAAGAAACACGTTTTTCGGCCATGGGGACATTGGGTATGACCTTTGATATGGAAAGCTTTGCGGTTGATGTCGCAGCACGTTATACATATGTCGATATTAATTCCGGAATGCATAATTTTGCAGGTGATATCGGTGTCAGATTTATGTTCTAAACATAAAAAATCCCCCAAATGGGGGATTTTTTTCAGGTTAAATTTGCAAGTGCAAGTTTATTTAAAAATCCATCTTCAATTGAACTTAATAATGAATTAATGCCTTCGCTGTATTCATTGGTTTGTAATTCTTCCAGTAAGGATATAATGTTTGAACACATTTTTGGTAAATCATATTGGATTAATTTGCTGTTTAATACGTCTGATTTGAAAACAGATTTGTTGTTATTGGCCATAAAGTAATTTTCTGAAATTGCATCGACCCAATCATCTATTTCTTCGGTAAGACGATCATATAGCAAATGTTCGGCATAATTGTTTGTAGACCAATGTTTTATTTTGCATGCATATTTAAATGCAATTAAATGCTGTATCAGTTTGTACATTTTTTTTCTCCTTTTGTTTATTTGGTTGTGTGTAAATAAAATATCATAAATTATATTGCACCTATATAGGGATGAATTCATTGTCTGTACGCATTGTTTCTGGGGAAAATGGGTAAACATACCTGCGGTATTTGGTGTGGTTTTTTTGTACAATATTTGTATGGTTATCCAAGATACAATAAAGGAGAAATTAAATGAAAAATATGTTCAAGAAAACTTTTTGTGCTGCATCTGTTTTTGCAATCGCTGGTGTGTTGGGTGGGTGTACAGTTGAATGTCCAAAAAAACGTGGCGTAATGCATCAGCCAAGACATCCGGAATATGTTCAACCGGTGGAAGTGATGGAATCTGATACAATTATTGTGTATCAAACATATGAAGATGCAGATGTTAATCATTTGTATGCAAAAATGTATACCCATAGTAGTCATGGTGGTGAATCAAAAATGGGTTATATTAAATTCCGTGAAACAGAAGATGGTTTAAAAATGATGGTTGATTTAAAGGATATGAGACCAAATGTTCCATATTCTGTACGTTTGTATAAATGTGGGTCCTGTCATAATGATGTCAGATGTTGTAATGCGAACAAAGCAATGAATATAAAATTGCCAATCTTGAAAACGGGGGCAAGTGGTCATTTGAAGGAAACTTATATGATTCACGGGTTGGACGCATCAAGATTAGATGGTGCAAATGTATATCTGGAACGTGATGGTGGATATAAGGCGGGTTGGGGTAAATTAGAAAAATAATTCATTGTTTGTTTTTATATGTCGCCCCCAAAATTGGGGGCTTACTTTGTATTTGATATTGGTGTTTTGTTGCGTATAATTTAACGTATATTGAAAGGTTAGATTATATGAAGTTCTTTGTCACTGTATTATCTGTTTTGTTTTTTGGATGCGGGCCGGTATTGGGGATGGTTATTGATAATGATATTGTGGGCGCGGCAAAAACATTTGATTCGGATGTTGTTGTTAATTCAGGTGTTACGATTAATGCTGAATATATAAAAGTGGCGGATTCTATGCGTATAGATAATTTTGGTGTTATTAATTCCGATGTGTATTTGTGTGACAGGTGTGAATTAAGAATTACTAATTATGGGGTGGTTAATTCAGGATTTGTGTTGGGCGATGGGGCAAAAATTATTCAATATGTTGATGCAAATGACAGTATGAAACGAATCGATTTTAATGTGGATTATGATGTTGTTTTAGAATCGTCAGATGTAATGAATTTTGATGAAGTTATTGATTTTTCAAATGGTGCAAATACTTTATTTGTTCGTAATACTGTATTGAATTTGGATGAATTGCCGAATGATGTTGGACGTTCTGTTCATTTTGGTACGGGGGTTGTTATTAATATTGGGGATTTAGACGTTGTTGGAAATGTTTTGGTCTTGGATAATGTTGTGACCGATAATGGATTGCGATTTTATGGTGCAGGCGACAATCCTATGTATGTCAATCGTGGATATGTTCACGATGGTGGGCTGTATATAGAACGTGTACGTGAGACAGATTATGATAAGGTTTTGGGCGGGAAGGTCGGTGCGTATATAAATTCGTTGCGTCGTGACAGTGCTGCGGCAGAGTTGATGGGGATGCTGGATTCTGCCACAGATATGGATGGAATTCATAAAATTATTGGCAAAACAGTTCGTATGAATCCGAATTTGTTAATGAATAAGATTGAAACATTGCATATGGCAGATATTTTGAATATGGATATAGAAAATTATGGGGCGGGGTTGTCTTTGTTTGGCGCGGGTGATGCGGATATGATGGTTGTTGGCATTGGCGCAGGGTATAAGCATACGTATAATAATAATTTGAAATTTGGAGTGGATTTACGTGTTGGAAAAATGCTGTATGCGTCGGATATAGATGAATTTGATGCAAATTTGTATATGGGGACTGTGATGGCGGAATATATGCCAATCGAAGATTTATTTGTGCGTGCGGGGATGGGGATTGTACGTTCGGATTTTGATATAGGGACCGTATTTTATGATAATCACGAGTTTGATAATCCGACATCTGTGTCGGGGTATGCCGATATAGATGTCGGGTATAAATTTAATTTGAATAAATCTGTGTATGTTGCGCCAATTGTCGGTACAAATGCGCATTTTTATGAAATTGAAAACTATGCCGTGTCAGATGTTTTTCTGCATGCGGGTGGCGATGTTGGGTATTTGTTTGAATCTAATTCTGTTAAATATAAATATTTAATCAGAGGGTATGTTAACAACGATGGGGTGCCATCTGTTATGGGGCGTGTCGGATTCTGGTCGGAAATGGATGGAATAGGTGGGCATTTACAGTTTGGTGGAATTCATATGTATGATACGACCAGTTATAACTTTACAATAAATGCCCAGATGGCATTCTGAACTTAATCAGAAAATTTACCGCGTAAAGATGCTTTGTTGGCATCAGAAATTTCGATATTTGCCAATTCGGGTGCGTTGTCACGGTATTCAACAATACATTGTTGCATAAAAGGTGTACGATATACCAAATGACGTCCGGTTTTATCGGGGCCTTCTAAGAGACAGGATAATGTTTTGCCAATGCATCCCAAATTGAATTCGCGTTGAATTTCATTTAACAAAGAATCAAGTTTTGCCAAGCGTTCTGCTTTGATGTTTTCGGGTATTTGATTTGGCATTAATGCCGCCGCTGTATGTGGGCGTGGTGAATATTTGAACGAATATGAATTGATATAGCCGACTTGACGTGCGATGTTCATTGTTTCTTCAAAGTCGGAATCCGATTCGTCTGGGAACCCAACAATAAAGTCCGATGATATTTGTATGTCGGGACGCGCGTTTCGCAGTTTGCGGATAATGTCATTGTATAATTCCAAACTGTACGGACGGTTCATTCGTTTTAATACGTTTTGAGAACCACTTTGGATTGGCATATTTAAGAATGGCAATAATTTTGGTTCGGTTCTAAACATATCAATTAAGTCGTCGGTCATTTCGGTTGGGTAACTGGATGTAAAGCGTATACGCATGATTTCTGGGATTTTTGCGGTTTCGCGTATTAAATCAGACAGACGATATTCTGTGCCATTTTCATCGGTGTATTTGTAACCGTTTACATTTTGACCCAAGAAACATATTTCAATTGCGCCTGTTTTTGCGGCGTGAATTGTGTCGTGCATTACCGATTCGAATGAACGTGATAATTCACGGCCACGTGTGTATGGAACAATACAGTATGTGCAGACATGGTTGCAACCTTCTTGGATTGGTATGTATGCAACACGTGGTGATTTTTCCATTTGTGGCAATTCATCGAATTTTTCCAGACCGCCTAAATCAATGTTCAATAATCGTGCGTCTGGATTTTCCAAAATTTGTGGTAATTTATGATATGATTGTGGACCCAATACAAAGTTCAGATCTGGGATGCGACGAAATGCGGTTGCGCCGGCTTCACGTGCAACGCAACCAACAATGCCAAACAGGGCGGTTGGCTTTTTTGCACGACGAATGCGCCCCAATGCAGAAAATACTTTATCGGTTGCTTTGGCGCGAACCGCACATGTGTTTAATATGATTATGTCGGCGTCGGATACTTGATCTGTTTGCGTTAAACCGTGATGCGTTAACATCGCGGCAATGCGCCAGCCGTCGTAAACATTCATTTGGCATCCAAAGGTTTGGATAAAGAATTTTTTCTGTTTTGGTTGCATTTTATTTGTTCTTGGTGTTTTGTGATTGTATGCGCAATTTTGTTTGCGCTTGTTTAATTCTGTATGCTTTGTGATATTGACGTATACGGTAGGATAATTGACGTTTGTCGATTTGACTGCGTGCTTCTGATACAGATATTTCGCGTAAGATTCTTTTTATATCTTCAAACATTTTATCTTGTCCGTTATGTGCAATTTCGTTAATCATAATTATTTCTTTTTTGTTCTTTCACCACGAACTTTGGCGGTGTGTGCACGTTGTGCTTTTTTAAATGTGTCGTGCGCACGTTTTATTTCGATTGGTGTTTCAGGCATTTCAACAGTTCCGTATTTTACGCCTGTGATAGAATTATCTTCAACTATTTTTATTACTTTTACCATTTTGTCTCCTTTTTTGTTTTATGCCAGTTTGTTTCTTAAAATTTCATTTACAACAGCCGGATTTGCGGTGCCACCGGTTTTTTTCATTACGTTGCCGACAAAGAAACCCAATAAACCCGTTTTGCCAGATTTGTATTGTTCGACTTGGGATGGATTTGCATTGATGACTTCGTCAACGATGGCTTCGATTGCGCCGGTGTCGGTCATTTGTTTCATGCCAAATTTGTCGGCGATGTCACGTGGTGTGCCCGATTCGCCATCCAACATTTTGATAAATATTTCTTTGGCCTGTTTGCTGTTAATTGTGTTGTCGGAAATCATATCAACCAATTCGGCCAAATCTGATGGAGTGATGATGCGCATTTCATCAACGATGCCGGATTTTTCATTTAATACGTCCCAGTTTTCAGGATGGGCGAATAATTCTGATATCATCCAGTTTGCAACCGCTTTGGCACGTTTTGTGTCGCCGGCAACCGCTGTGTCATACCAATGGGATATGTCGGTTGTTTCGGTTAAACGTGCCGCGTCATAGTCAGACAGCCCGAATTCATGCGTATAGCGCGCGCGTGTCGCAGATGGTAATTCCGGCATTGTTTCACGGATGCGTTCTATTTGTTCGTCTGTTATTTCCAATGGTAACAAGTCCGGATCTGGGAAATAACGGTAATCCAATGCATCTTCTTTGCTGCGCATAACGGTTGTTGTGCCATCGCCTTGGTTAAAGTGCATTGTGTCTTGGGAAACGGTGCCACCGTTTTCATAGATTTCGATTTGACGACGTGCTTCAAATTCAATTGCAGTTTTAATAAATTTGAATGACACCATATTTTTTGTTTCTGTGCGTGTGCGGAATTTTGTGTCGCCAACCGGACGAACCGATACATTAACGTCGGCACGCATTGAACCTTCTTCCATGTTTGCTTTGGAAACGCCCAATGCACGTGCGATTTCGCGAATTTCGCGCAGGTAACGTTCGGCTTCATCGGGTGATGAAATGTACGAACGGTTTTCAGGATCTTTGGTGTCCAAATATGTTACAATTTCCAACAATCCGACACTGGTTCGATTATAATCTGCAAAGGATTTTGTTGGATGTACATCGTGTTTTAATTTGCCGGCGTCTTGTTCCAAGTGTGCGCGTTCAATTAAGATTTTCTTTGGTTTGCCGTCATCGCCCATAATTTCAACCCAACCACGTCCAACAATTGGTGGTTCGTCGGCCGGTTGTGAAATTTGATAACCTTGGGGCAGGTCAGGGTATGAATATTGTTTACGGGCAAAACGACTGATGCGGGAAATTTCTGCGTTCAGCCCCAGACCCATTTTTATGGCTTGGTCAACGCAAAAATTGTTTAATACCGGTAACATACCAGGCATTGCAACGTCAACCATAGATACTTGGGTGTTGGGGGATACCGATGGGTTGTAATCTGCGGATGCGCCACTGAAAACTTTGGATTTAGACAGGACTTGGATATGTGTTTCCAAACCAATTACCAATTCCCAATCACATGTTTTGCCTTTTATCGTAAACATTTTTTCTTTTTCCCTTGCTTTTTTGTTTTTTGTATCTTATTATTGCTTTCGCGTTGGCTAGGTAGCTCAGTTGGTAGAGCAAGGGACTGAAAATCCCTGTGTCGGCGGTTCGATTCCGTCCCTAGCCACCATCTCCTTTCTGATTGCGACCGTTGTGGTCGTTTTTTTATTGTCAAAGGAGATGGTGCGGTTATTCATTTTATTTCCCCATAATTACTGTTGGGCGGTTATTAATGCCGGCGGCCGATTCGATATGTTTGGCCAATTGCAGAACACGCATGTCTGAAAAACGTGGACCAACAACTTGCATTCCCAATGGCAGACCGTTTGTTGCCAAGCCGCATGGTACGCTGCATGCAGGTACACCCGCCAAGTTCATTGCAACGGTGAATAAATCCAATGCATAATATTCCAATGGTGTTAAACCCGCATCCAATGGCATTGCCGTTCCCGCAGATGCAGGGCATACAATTAAATCGCATTTTTCAAATGCGGCATTGAAACTGTCGGCAATCATGCGACGAACGCGTGCGGCCTGCATGAAATATACGTCATAGGATTCGCTGCTTAATACCGCGGTGCCGATAATCATACGGCGTTTGACTTCGTCGCCAAAGCCGGCGGCGCGTGTTTTCTTGAATGTGTCGTATATATCTGTGCCTTCTATACGCAATCCATAGCGCATACCGTCATAGCGTGCCAAGTTCGATGATGCTTCGGCCGGTGCAATGATATAGTATGCCGCCAATGCATCCAATATATTTGGTATGGACACTTCGACAATTTCCGCACCCATAGATTTTAAGTCGGCAATTCTTTTTTCAAATAAATTTTTCATATCATCGGAAATTGCGACATCTGCAAATTCTTTGATTACGCCGACACGCAGTGTTTTGCCATCGCCCAATACGGGTGTTAATGGTGCATCGCATTTGAAATCACCGTGCGCACTGGTTGAATCTTTTTCGTCGTGTCCGGCCATTGCAGACAATAATAATGCGGTGTCATCGACGGTACGTGCAATTGGGCCGGGGGTATCCAAAGAAGATGCAAATGCAACGCATCCCCAACGTGAACACAAACCATATGTTGGCTTCATGCCAACCAATCCTGTAATCGCCGCAGGAAAGCGTATAGAGCCACCTGTGTCTGTGCCGGTTGCGCCCAATGCCAATCCAGAAGCCACCGCCGATGTTGAGCCGCCCGAAGAACCGCCGGCGGTTAATTTGTTTTCCATTTGCCATGGATTAATCGGGGCGCCAAAGTAACTTGTTTTGCTGAAAGTGCCCATCGCAAATTCGTCCAGATTTGCTTTGCCCAACATAACTGTACCGGCATCAATAAATTTTTGTGATACGGTCGATTCGTATTCAGGCACAAAGTTTTCCAACATACGTGATGCCGCAGTTGTGCGAATGCCACGTGTTGCGAACAAATCCTTCATCGCAATTGGAATACCGTCCAAGGGCAGGGCGTTGCCGGCACTGCGTCTGGCGTCAGATGCAGCAGCGTCAGCGAGTGCGCGTTCCGGTGTCACAGTGATATAGCAATTCAAATCTGTGCCATATTTTTCAATGCGGTCCAGATATGCGCGTGTCAATTCAACAGCAGAAGTTTCGCCGCTGTTCAGTTTTGCCAATGCTTCGGTCAATGTTAAGTTTATCATTTTGCTCACTTTCCGTTTTTTGTTGTTTTTTACCTGCTGTGTTTTAAGTAATTTTTTAAGAACTTTGTCCGTACTATATTTGTTAAATAGCGACCACGATTTATAATAATTTTTGGTGTGACTGGGACTTGGTTGCCCGGGGAATATGTATAGCGACCCGTTGATGGTCCAATAACGCCAATTTTTGTACGTGGTGCCTCGATAGAATAATATACTTCTAACTGTAATGTGGCATTTTGAATGTCACACACGTTTAACTGGGGATCCAGTGGCACTATGCTGCTGCATTTTGATATTGTGTACTTCATTTGGTTCGTTCCTGTTTTATCTGTGATGTGCGTATTTGTTTGCTGTATGCGTTTGCAAAAATTACAGACCACACGTTTGTGCGCATGAATTCGTCTGCGCATTTTCCGGCCGATGCACGTTTAATACATTCTTGTATTTTTTTTGATGTTGGTAATGCACGGATTGCATTTAATCCAATGTATTTGCATGGCATTTTGGTGTTGCAATCAATATCGCAAATTATTTCAAATGTGACGTGCGTTTTGCCGGTTACGACATCATAGCCAAAATACACATCTGGGAAATTCATGCAATGACATTGTAGGTGTGTTGTAGATAGGTTGTTTAACACTTGGATCGCAGCAGATGCGGGTATAGGTGTGCCAACCGGTGTGTTCGCACCAAATGGTTTTGTTCCAAAAAATGTTTGTACTGTCTTCATTTTTATCGTTGTTTGTTATAACTTTCGGGCCAAAATACCATGGCGATATTTTTGATTGCTATTGGGTCTTGGCACAGGCCACGTGACATGCGGCCCAGACATGCACGCATTTTGTCCGTTGGACGTAATGCGTTAATGTTGCCGCCCGTTGCGTGGTTGCATGGTGCGCATAATGTTTTGCCAAATGAACCGATAACAGCGGCGTTTGTGTCACTTAACATATGTATGTATATTTCCTGTAAACATGGCGCCTTGGTGTCTTGGGTGGATTTTATAAATCTGGACATTTGACGTGTTTTTGTAATAGATATCTTTTGACTGATGTTGTATGTAACATCTGTATCTGTATCGTAAAAAGTTACCGTTATATTATTTGCCATATATAAATCTTTTATTTTTGTTTTGTATAGTGTTCTGGGAATAAAACCATCCCCAGGGTTTTTTGTATAAATTCATCACAACATTTGCCGTTACGCAAATTTTTGGCACAGCGTTTAATTTTTTGTGCGTCGGTTTGATTCTTTTTTTGTGCGCAGCACTTTGGGTATCTGTCGGGATAGAACATTCCGTCCAAATCCAATTGTGGTGTGCGTGCGCCGGCGTCATATGTTCGGCCGAAACGGACGCGATCCGTATATTGTAAACCCATTGATAGAATGCATGCGTTTTTGTCCGGTGTGGCGGACGCAAAGACATTCATCAAATTTTCTATTGTGTTATGCGTGACATAGCCCAAAAGAGAAATGTGGGTTGGCCAGTTTTCATATGGATCATATGCGACCATATTCACGGGAATGTTTCGTTTTGTGTCGGACATTACTTAATCCCCATCCATAACCTTTGGTACCGCAAAGTATCCACGTGATGTGCCGGCGTTGTCGGGTGCGTTTGCCAAAACCAAATCGCGAATATTACCGTCGGTTACAACGTCTTGGCGTGTTGGTAATTTGTGTTCAGATGGGTTTAACAATGGTTCAACGCCCGTTGTGTCAATTTTCTGTAATTTATCCAACCATTCAACGACCGAATCAATGTTCATTTCGGCCAATTTTTCATCCGATATTTCAATCTTAATCAGGTCTGCGAATTTTTGTAATTGTTGCTTGCTAAATGCCATTTTCAATCCTATTATTTATAGAGTAAAGGGATTATACAATGATTTTGCCAGATTTCAAGGGTTTTCCACGTTCGGGACGTATATTGGGAATTGATTGGGGATTACGCAGAATTGGTGTTGCGATATCTGATCCGTCGCATGAATTTGTTTTTGTGCGACCGGTGATAAATATTGTGCGTGGTGCAAATAATCATGCGGCGGTTGTTGCGCGTCTTGCCCAAGAAGAGGGGGCGGTTGGTATTGTTGTTGGGTTGCCGGTTCGTGGTGATGGATCGGAATCAGATACGACACGTTTGGTAAAGCAATTTGTTACAGAATTATCCAGTGTGACCGATTTGCCGATTTGTACAATAGAAGAAAATTTGACGTCGGCCACCGCACAAGATGAAATGGGCCGCGTGCGTGTTCGTGATTTAAAAGAACGGTTGGATTCTGAATCTGCACGTGTGATTTTAGAAAATGCAATTGCAATGATAAAACGGGCTTTGTAATAAAAAGCCCGTTTTTAATGCGTATAGCGTGTTTTTTATTCATCGCTTTTGTCGGGGATGTTGCCATCTGCGGACAGTAATACCGCAATCCAACGTGTAGAATCAAATTGTGCGCATGTGATATAAACGGCAACCAACATAGGGACACTGAAAAACATACCGGCAATGCCCCAAACCATACCCCAGAATACCAAGTTGATTAATATTGCCAATGTAGACAGGTTTAAGGTTTTGCCCGTTAATTTGGGTTCTATAATATTTCCAAATAATATTTGCAGACCGATTAACCCGACCGCTGTTAATAAAGGTTGTTGTAATGAAGGGGCGGTGACCAATGAATATAAAATTGGTAATCCGCATGCAACAAATGCGCCGATTGTTGGAATATAACTGGTGATAAATACGATAAATGCCCAGACGCCTGCAAATTCAACACCGATTATCTGCAACCATATGTATGAAACAATGCCGGTTATTGCAGAGATAGCGGTTTTTACAAACAGATACTTTTTCATGTTTGTATCAATGCTGTCCAGTATATAGCGTAATTTTTTTGATTGACGACGGGACGGAAACATTGATGCAAATTTTTGATTAAATGTGCTTTGTTCGACAAACATAAATATCAGATATATTATAACCATGCCCATGGATGTGGCGATGCCGGCAATCGACGACCCTATGTTTGATGCCATTTGGGTAATGTTGGGTAACATTGATGTGTCAAATTTGATGTCCAATGCTTCAGACATGTATTCGCCCAATGCAATCAATTTTGATTGTAGTGCAGGCAGTGCAGCAACCAATTCAGAGAACATGGGGCGGATTTGAGTCACAAAGAAATATATGGTTAATGCCAATGTGGTAAATGATGACAGATTGGCCAGCCAATCAAATGCGCGCGACCAAAAGCGTGAGTTTTCTTTGCGTGGCAAGGCCCGACGATAGTAATCGGAAATTGCGTTTAACAGGTACCATAAAAATGCCGCGATTAATAATGGTATCAAAATTGAACGCCCCAACCACAGTAGTAACAGCAGGGCCAAGAATGTAAATATTCCACGCATGATTTGTCCTTTGTGTGATTACATATTTTGTTCAACGGCAGGTACTGTGTCGTTTATGTTTATTGTAACTGGGTCTGTTATTGCAGGGACCAGTGTAAAGAACAATGATGTTGCGATAATGACAACTAAATTCATTATCACGCATACGGTTGCGTATTTGCCACCCATGTCTTTGATAAAGTTCTTTTGACCGACGTTAACAACGGTTAATGCCATAATTAATATCGCCGTCAGGTTTAATAGTAACGCGATAAAACCACTGGTGAACATACTGGTGGCCAGAAATACAAAAGTATACAGGATTATTGCGTTGCGTGGGCGCGCCATTGTCCAATCGGTTAATTTATTTAATGTCTTTGAATTCGATTCAATACAAGGACTGTTTTTATCGTTTGTGTCTAATATGTATGCCATTGTCGTCAAAGCCGATACGCCAACAGGGTATCCCAATATAATTTTCCAAAAAGGGACTTTTAATGTGCGCAGACGACGGTATGTTAAATAAATGGCGACTATGGTCAGCCCCAGTGCGTAAACCCCCAACATAACCATTGCGATTAATTCCAGTGTTGGTAAAAACCAATTGGTTGCTATGGGTGTGTCAGGTGCATTGTATTTCGCGATAATTGGGGCGATTATTGCGATGGCCAATGTGCTGATTATCCATATGGTATTGGTGGTTAATATGAAGCTGCGACGATTGATGTATGTTGTGCTGGGTAACATGCGTACCAGCAGCAGTATGCCCAATATCACTGTGATGATTGGTGTGGCGATTTGTAATGCGTGTATTTTGGTGCCAAATAATATTGTCGAACATGCGATTGTTAAAGCCACGAACAGGGCCGAAAACTGTAATGGTTTCCATAAAACCCAAGATATTAATTTTGTGGTTTTGTTCTCTCTCATTTTTGTTGTCCCCTTGGTTTTGTTTGGATTAATTATATCATAATTTTACCGTTCGATAAAGTAGTTGTGCCGGTTACAGGTATTAATTCTGTAAAGGATTTTTGATGGCTGATTATCAAAAAAGTGGTGTCGGTCATTGATGCAATTGTTTCGGCAATTGTGCGCTGGGTTTCTTGGTCGGCGCCAGAATCAGGTTCGTCCAATATTGCCAGTTTTGGTTTTGTTAACAGCAGGCGTAACAGCATTAATTTTTTGCGTTCGCCACCGGAAAATCCGACGTTAATACTGCGGTTCAGCCATTCGCGCGGGATATTTAATTTTGTGCGTGCGGTTTCCAGATTTTCTAAAAATTCTGCCATAGATAAATCGTGGCCTGTTTGAAAATGTGTGTGGGCCGCACAAGAGTGTTTTAAAAAACTGATTACCGTCAGACCGGGGATTTCGGGAACGTGTTGTGATGCCAAAAATATTCCCATTAATGCGCGCGTTGTAGTGTTTTCGTTTGTAATGTCGCGGTCGTCAAATTTGATTGTGCCGGATTTGATTGTGAATTCGGGGTTGCCGGCAATGGTGTTTGCCAATGTGGATTTGCCACAGCCGTTATGTCCCGCCAACAGATGACGTTCGCCCGGGTTAACGGTTAAGTTTATGTTTGATAGTAATTGGCGTTCGCCCAGAAATACGTCTAAGTTCTTGATTTCTAACATTGTATCAATCCTTGGATAATGCCATTTGTATTAATTGTTTTGATTCAACCAAAAATTCCATCGGCAGACGTGAAATAACCGGTGCGGCCGTTGCGCCAATAATTAATGCGGTGGCTGCGTCGGTGTCAATGCCCGCCATATTCAAATATGTTAATGTTGCGGCGTCTATTTTTCCGGTTGTTGCTTCGTGTGATATGTCGTTGTTTGTGCCGCCGTGGATAATTCGGGGCAGGGTATTCGCAGTCGCGTGGTTGCCAATTAAACGTGTGTCGCATTTTGATGCGTTTGTACAGTTGTTGCCAGAAAAAGAAACCAAACTGCGAAATGTTTGGGTCGAAGAATCCAATGCAACGCCGTATGACACAATGTTTGAGGTTGTGTTATTGCCAATGTGTATCATTTTTGTGCCTGTGTCGGCCATTTGGGCGCCGCGTGTGATAGATAAAGAATAAAAGTCGCTGGACGCATTGTTTCCGGATAAAATTGTGGATGGATATTTCCACGTCAGGGCGGATCCAATCTCCATTTGTGTCCATAGCAGTTTTGCGTTGTTTGCGCATTTGCCACGTTTTGTTACAAAGTTTAATATGCCGCCGATATTTTTGGTTCCGTCAAAGTCGCCCGCGAACCAGTTTTGTACAGTTGCATATTTTACAGTTGCGTTGTCCAATACGACGATTTCAACGACGCCACTGTGCAGTTGGTGGTTTGGACGGCGGGGGGCGCTGCAACCTTCCATATAGGTTAATTCGGCGCCGGTGTCGGCAATGATTAATGTGCGTTCAAATTGTCCAATTTTTGCGGTTTCTATTCTGAAAAAACTGGCCAAATCGATTGGGCATTTTGTGTTTGGTGGAATGTAAACAAAAGTGCCGTCGGAAAATACCGCCGCATTTAATGCCGCAAAGAAGTTGTCGGTTTTTGGTACGACGGTGCCTAAATATTTTTTTACCAGTTCGGGGTGCTGTATGACCGCATCAGACATTGGCATAAATATAATTCCCAAACGTTGTAATTCGGCTGTGTATGATGTATGTACGGAACGGCTGTCTATGACCGTGTCTGTGGCCATACCCATTAATGCGCGCTTTTCATTTTCGGGTAATCCCATTTTGTCGTATATTGCACCAAGGTCTGAATTGTCCACCGGTGCGGGTTCGTTATAATAATTTAGTGCGTCATAATCAATTGGCGCATAATCAATTATCCCCCAATGTGGTTCGGACATTTGGCGCCATGCCTTATACGCGTCCAGACGCCATTGTAACAACCAATCGGGCTCTTGACGTTTGGCGGATATTTCGCGGATAAGTTTGGGCGACAGTTTTGACATTTATTTCTATGATCCTTGGGTGGCCAATTGTTTGGCTTGGGCAAAGAAGGTTAATGATTGCCCCAACAGGCCGTCTGTAAATGTGTTGGACAGTAAACCATCCGGTTCCGTTGTTGTCAAATGGTGCAAGAAATTATCTGCGCGACGCATATAGTTATCGACAACACGTGCAATTTCAGAGTCCAATTTAATCGCGCGACGTAATTTTTCCAGCGCGAATGGATTTTTTGCGTATTCGTCCATTATGCCACCCAGTGCGCGCCACAGTGGGTGTTCGGGGGTGTTGCGTGGCATTACGTCGATTGCCGCCATAATCGGAATCAGATTTTGCAGTAAATCTTGGTAAATCATTTCGGCGTTTTCGGCAATGGCATTTGTCGCGTATTTGTTTTTTAATACCGATTGCATTTTTACAATCAGGTTATATTGGTGTTCCAATGTCTTGTTAATGTCTGTGATTTGGGTGTGTGTGCGATGTATATAAAACGCAATCGTAAAGCATGTGATTGTTATCAGACCAAAAAATATATACATTATGATGTTTTGCATTTCTGTGCCCCCATGGATTTAGTTTGTTTGTCGGTGTTAGTATAACATACTTTTTTCGATTCGTTTGAATTTATCTGTGGTTAAAAATTAAGGTTGTTTTATGTGTGTTTTAGGTCTTGCACAGATTCGGTCAAATTGTTATAATAATACATAAGATAGGAATAATATTAGGAAAAGGAAGTTAAATTATGTTCCGCAAATTTTTGATTGCTGCGATGTTCGCAACCGCTGCTGGGTACTGTTTTGCATCGGATGATGCACCTCAGGCCGTTACGTCACAGGTTTATTATGATCAAGAAAAATACATTGATGAAATCGTAGATGTTCAAACGGAACCTATTAACCGTGCGTCGTTCAAAATGGCGCGTGATATACCGGCGTGGCCATTGGTTGGTTCGGATGCCGATGTAGAGGTTGGCTGTAAAGATGGTTTGTGTTCAAAAAAATCAATGGATGATTCTGTGCGTGTTGTGACAAAAGTTGGTCCGGATTTGGTCGTTGAAAATAATTTTAATTTGGGTACACGTGGTCAATTCTTGGGCTGGTCGGGTGGTGCAAATATGTTACACGGAAATCAGATTCCGGTTGGTTTTGATGATGAGTGTGCCAATAATTCTGAAATGCCATTGTTGCATCGTGAAGTTTTGGAAGACGATGGGGGCAGTGTTTTGGCCGTTTCGCGTGGTGGACGTAAAAACTGTGGTCGCTATGCCGATACGTACGAAGGTTTTGCCGCCAGAAATAATATGAAGGTTTCTGGTGTTACAGCCGATGGTAAAAATGTTACAACCGTTGCAAAAGTGTCGGTTGGTTCGTTGCAACAGGATATGGGTGGTAACAAGGTCGTTGCATTGGATGCGGGTATGGGTGATATGTTTGTTGTAGCCGAAAATGCTGGTCGTGTTGTCGAAGATGAAAATGGTAATCGTGCGGTTGCGGTGCGTGATCAAAACGGTGAAATGATGGTTGTGCCATCTGATGTTGGTCAGGTAATAGAAGACGCAATGGGTGAAACAATGGTGGCGATTTCGGACAAAAATGGTCAAACCGTCGTTGTGTCTGAAAAAAGCGGTATGATTGTAGAGGATATGGCCGGAAATCGTGCGGTTGCGTTCCGTGCAGATAATGGTGATGTTGTGGTTGTGACCGAAGAAACGGTTGTTACAACCGAAGAAACAATGGTTGCGGTTAATGAATCTGCAGATGCCGAAGCGCCGGTTAAGGCGGTTGACCAAGTTCGTTCTTGGGTGGTTGCAAATGGTCAAACATTGCGTGAAGTATTGCAATCTTGGTGTGATAAAGAAGGTTGGGATTTGGTTTGGACAACTGCACGTGAATATCCAATAGAAGCCAGTGCTGTTTTCAAAGGTCGTTTTGTTGATGTTGCGTCGGCTTTGGTTCGTAACTTTGGTCGTGCGACACCAATCCCATATGCAAAATTCTATAAAGGTAATAGAGTATTGGTGATTTCAACCACAGAAGAATAATTCGTTGTTCAGATGCCGTAGGAGAAAATAGATGAAAAAAATGTTGAAACGTGTTGTTATGGGTGCTTTGGTCGTGGCGTGCGTTGCAGGTTGTGCAAAGCGTGAATCGGCCCAAGTGGCGGCATCTGTTGACCAAGATTTTATTAATGCATATGATGCATTTGAAATGGCGAAAAATCCGCGCGCCAAAGTGGCCAGTGGTGATACCGTTTCTATGTCCGAAGGTGTGTGGTTGGGAAATAAATCTGTTGTTTTGGAACACAGAAATAATTTGCCGGCAAAATTTGAATCCGATACGGGTGTTACTATCTTGTTGAACGAACCGGTTTCTTTACAGGTTTTGGCAAATGATATTTATTCTATTACCGGTATCCCCGTTAAAATAGACAGTCAAGTTGCTGCAGATAAATTAAGAAAGTTGGTTAATGTTGCATATACGGGTAAGTTGTCCGGATTGTTATCTCAGGTTGCGACGGATTTAGATTTGTTGTGGTATTATGATAAAAATTCAATTGTATTCTATGAAACAGAGACGCGTACATTTACATTGTATGCATTGGGGACCGAAGTGGCATATCAGACGTCGGTTTCAACAGACGATGCAAATGAAGTATCGTTGGCGTCTACTTTGAAAGAATGGGATGAAGTAGAAAGCGCAATTTCATCTATTATTGGTAACAGCAGTAATGCGGACTTTACCGTTTCGCGCAGTTTGGGGACGATTACTGTTACAGCATCGCCTTCGATTTTGTCGCGTGTTGGGGAATATATTGAACGTCAAAATAAACGTTTAAGTCAATTGATTACAATTGATGTAAAGGTTTTACAGGTAACTATTTCAAATGATTCTGCGTTTGGTTTGAATTTGGCGGCGGCAATTAATTCAACGTCTGGTTTGAATATTGTTGCGAATCCAAAAAATAATTTGGCATCAACCGAAGCCAGTTCTATGAATATTGCGGTGTTGTCTAATACTGTTTCGGCATTGACGGGTGCAACACATATGGAAAATGGCAGTTTGGCCGAAGGCGCATATACAAACGATCAGATTATGAACGGTTCCTTGGCGGGTGCCGCGGGCAGTAATGCTTTGATAGAAGCATTGGCAAAGCAGGGTAAAGTATCTTTGGTTACAAATGTTGGTGTAACAACGCGTTCAAATCGTGTTGCACCAGTTAGCAATACGCGTACAACGGGGTATATCAAACGCTTTGAATCACGTAACTTTACAACGGTTGAATCCAGTACGGTTGACCAAGATGATTTGGAAACGGGCTTTACAATGCAGTTGTTGCCAAATGTCTTGGACAACGGTAAGATTTTATTGTTGTTCCGTATGTCGGTGCGTGAATTGTTGCGTATGTCGACCCAGACAATTGGTGAAGTAACATTGCAATTGCCCGAAGTAGAAGAACGCAGTTTCATGCAAGAAGTTATTATGGAATCGGGACAAATGTTGGTCGTTTCCGGCTTTGAAAAACAGACCAGTGAAGATACACGTTATGGTTTGGGTGATCCGGACTTTATGGCATTGTCTGGTTCACGTGAAACATCGGCCACCCGTGAAGTATTGGTTGTTATTTTGACGCCACAGGTATTGGTAAGTCCGATGGATGTTGAACGTAGTATTCAGCAGCACTGGGGTGCACCACTAAATTAAATCTAATAATTTATCTAAAAGCGAAAACACCGGCTCATGTAACTTCTGTACACTACGCCGGTGTTTTCACTTTTATCTAAATCATTATCTTTAATTTATTACCCCACTAGGGGGGCGTATGGCGGTGGCGCGGTTGCGACAGGTGGTTTGTTTGGTACGGGCAAAGGTACAAATGGTGGTGCCGTTAACAGCAGTAGTGTTAGTTATATAAAAATTTACAGATTTGAATAAAAAAATCCCCGTTTTGGGGATTTTTTATACGAATAAATCTTTTACAAATTGGGCGTGTTCCGTTATAAATTTGAAACGGAATTCAGGTTTTTTACCCATTAATTCGGAAACGATTGTACGTGTTTTTTCTGTGTCTTCGGCACCTTCTTCGGTGCGTGGTGGCAGGTCAACGCGTATCAAGCGGCGTGTCTTTGGTGACATTGTTGTTTCTTTTAATTGGTTTGGCATCATTTCGCCCAAACCTTTGAATCGTGAGATTTCGACACGTTTGTTTTTATATTTTGTTGCTTTCAGATTTTCCAATTCTTCATCTGTATCAACATAAATTGATTCTGTGCCGCATGTCAATTTGTATAATGGGGGGCATGATAAATATAAATGACCGCCGTAAATTAATTGTGGCATATATTGGTAAAAGAACGCCATTAATAATGATGCGATGTGACTGCCGTCTACGTCGGCATCGGTCATGATAATGATTTTTTCATAGCGTAATTTATCTTCGTTCCAATCTTTTGCGGTACCTGCACCAATGATATCGATTAAGTCGTTTAATTCTTTATTTGCGCCAAAACGTTCGTCGGAATTTGATATAACATTCAAAACTTTACCGCGCAGGGGCATAATCGCTTGGGTTGCACGATCGCGCGCCTGTTTTGCGGTACCGCCCGCCGATTCACCTTCGACGATAAATAATTCTGTACCTGCAATGCCGTGTTTTGAACAGTCCGCCAATTTTGCCGGCATACGAATGCGTTTGGTTGGGGTTTTACGTGCAACGTCTTTGACCGCTTTGGTTTTTATGCGTGCATTTGCCAAATTGATTACAAATTCCAATAACGCGTTTGCGGTTTTTGGGTCGGATGCCAAAAACATTTCCCATGGGTCACGTAATGCGTTTTCTGTGAAACGGGCAACTTCGGGGTTGGATAATTTTTCTTTGGTTTGTCCCAAGAATTGCGGAGTTTTATAAAAAACAGATACAATCGCAGCAACAGAATCAAAAACGTCTTCGCCGATAATTGTTGCGGCGGCTTTATTATTTACTTTTTCGCCATATGCTTTGATGCCTTTGGTAATTGCGGATTTGAATCCGGTTTCGTGTGTGCCACCGTCAATCGTTGCAATTGTATTACAATAAGATGAGAAGAATCCGTCGTCCGATGCCGCGCCGTTTTCGTCGGTTAAAAATGTTAATGCCCATTCTATGCGACCACAATCGTCGGGAAAATCGACCGAGCCACTGAAAATACGTGGCAAAATGCGCGGTTTGGTATCCGTTTTTTCGGCCAGAAAGTCCGCAACACCATTTGGATAAAAGAATGTTGTCGTGGCCGGTATATTCATATCTTCGGTTAATAAATCCGGATTGCAATGCCAATCAATTTTTACACCACGTGATAAAAATGCTTTGGCGCGTGCCATACGATAAATTTTTATTGGCTTAAATGTTGCGTTTGCACCAAAAATATTGTCGTCAATTGTAAAACGGATTTTTGTACCGTGGGCTTTGGTTGCGTCACCGCGTGTCATAGGTGATGTTGTTATCCCACGTGAAAAGGTTTGATGCCAATTGTATCCGTCGCGTGCAATATCTACAATCATTTCCGATGATAATGCGTTTACAACCGCCGAGCCAACACCATGCAGACCACCACTGGTTTTATAAACGTTATTGTTAAATTTACCGCCCGAATGCAGTGTTGTTAATATGACCTCTAATGCGGATTTGCCGGGGTACTTTGGGTGTTCGTCAACCGGAATTCCGCGGCCGTCGTCGGTAATTTCAATTGTTTTAGAATCAATTAAGCGAACCGTAATTTTTTTTGCAAAACCTGCAACCGCTTCGTCAATTGAATTGTCCATAATTTCAATTGGCAAATGGTGCCATGCTTTTTCATCTGTGCCGCCAATGTACATGCCGGGGCGCAGGCGAACCGGTTCCAGACCTTCTAAGACCTGAATATCTGATGCGTCGTATGTTTGTGTCTTTTTCTCTGTCATAATGCCATATTATTAAAACATTTTTCAATTTTTGGCAAGTATAAAGAATTTTGGCCTAATTTTAATTTTGGGGTTGAATTTTTTTGGGGGCTTATTTATATATCAATTAACCGAAAACAGATGGAAGAATAAAATGAATAAAAATCCGTATGAAGTGCTGGGGGTTGCACGCGATGCATCCGATGCAGATATTAAAAAAGCATATCATAAATTGGTGATGAAATATCATCCGGAGAGAAATCCGGATAATAAAGATGCAGAAGAAAAGTTCAAAGAAGTTAATAATGCATTTGATATCTTAAAGGACCCACAAAAACGCGCTGCATATGATCGTTTTGGTGATGCTGCGTTTGCCGGTGGTAATGGGGCCGGTGCGGGTTTTGGTGGAAATCCATTTGGTGATGGTGCGTTCCACTTTAATATGGGTGGCGGCGGCGGTATGGAAGATATTCTGCGTGAGGCAATGCGTGGATTTGGCTTTGGTGATTTTGGCGGTGGGGCCGGTGGGCGCGGTGCATCACAGCGTGGCGGACGTGATTTGTTGGACGAAGTTGTGATTGATTTGAAAGACGCTTATTTCGGTAAAACACATACGGTTAAATTTTCCAGTAATGTCGCATGCGAAAAATGTCACGGATATGGTACGGCGGATGGCAAACCGGCACCGGTTTGTGAACGTTGTCGTGGAACGGGCTTTGTGCATGCGCGCCAAGGTTTCTTTGCGATGGAACAACCTTGTCCGGAATGTAATGGTTTGGGACATAAGATTTCAAATAAATGTAAAGATTGTGACGGGACGGGTACAATCAATAAACAACGTACATTAGAGGTAAAAATTCCCGCCGGTATAGAAGATGGTGCACGTTTGCGTTTGGCCGGTCAAGGCGAAGCAGGTGCAAATGGTGGGCCTGCGGGTGATTTCTATGTTGATGTGCATGTTCGTCCCGATAACAGGTTTGAGCGTCGTGGTAATGATTTGGTGATGCGTGTAGATGTGCCGTTTACAACATTGGCGTTGGGTGGTGAAATAGAAATTGAAACAATTGATGATAAAAAATTGGATGTAAAAGTTCCGGCCGGAACCCAAGTTGGTGAAAAACTGCGTGTGCGTGGGCACGGTATGCCATCGGTTCGTCGCAGTGGTACGTTTGGCGATTTGTATATAGACGTTGCAATACAGATTCCAACCAAATTGACCGATAAACAAAAGAAGTTATTAAACGAATTTGCAGAAACCAAAAAAGAGAAAAAAGGTTGGTTCTGATAAATATAAAAACCGGCAAATATGCCGGTTTTTATGCGTATAGAGCATTTTTACTTTATCTTTTTTAAGTGGCCCAAAAATGTCATTGTGTATTGTGCCGCAGACCATATTGATGCAATCAATGCCAACCATAATCCCCATATACCAATATTTGGTAAAATGTAAATCATTACCATTAAAAATTGGCTGTCACTTGTTGGGGTGATTAATGTTGCAATTGCAAAAATTAACAACAGTGCGCCAATCGCAATCATTTGTAATGTGGTTTTAATTTTACCCATAGAAAAGCGGGCTTTTGGAACAGGCATTTCTATTTTTTGTGTGCCCAGAAATTCGCGTAATCCGGAAATATATAATTCGCGTGCAATCATAATGATGATTGGAATGATTATGAACCAAGTGGGCATTAAAATCGCCAACATAATCATAGTATTAACGACCAATAGTTTATCGCCAATATGGTCCATAACACCGCCAATTTTGCTGCATACATTGTATTTGCGTGCCAGATAGCCGTCAAACCAATCGGATGCCGCCGCCAAGGCGTATAGAATAAATGTAGTCCATGGCATGTGTAGCATCAGTGTTGGGATAATCGCAAAAGCCGCTGCAATGCGAAATGCGGATAAAAAGTTTACAAAGAATTTCATTGTTTCTCCTTTTGTTGTTTTGATGGTGTAATTATACCATTTCTGAATGAAAATGGGCATATATTTTTTCTGCGGCATTTTTCCCAAGACCAGGAACGTGTTTTAATGCGTTTATGTCGGCATCTATAATTGCGCGAACGGAACCAAAGTGTTGTAACAGGGCGCGTTTGCGTGTCGGGCCAATGCCGTCTATTTCGTCCAGAACGGATGCGGTCATTTGTTTTGCGCGTACATTGCGGTGGTATGTGATTACGAATCTGTGTGCTTCATCACGTACAGTGCGCAGCATTAAAAACAGCGGGCTGTCCTTTGGCAGGTCGTGTGAGATTTTTCCATCGGGTAATATAAAATGTTCATCGCCGTCGCGTACTTCGCCTTTGGTTACGCCCATAACCGGAATTCCATTTGCAGCACGATTTGCGATGTTCCATTGCGCAGGTCCGCCATCGACAATTATTAAGTCGGGGGTGGGGGTGTGTTCAATTGCACGGCGTACAAATTCGGACATCATTGCAATGTCGTTTCCGGTGCGTGATTTATCGCGCAGTTTGAAATGTCTGTAGCCCGATTTATCAAAGCCGTTATGGCCAAAGGTTATCATTGCGCCGACGGGCTGTTTGCCGAACAGATGTGAATTATCAAAAACGGCCGCGGTATTTATTTTTATGCCCAGCCAATTTTCCAATTCTGATACGTTTTTATCCCAATTCAAATTTGGTGTATACGTTGATTTCCGCTGTATACCACGATTTGATGTGTGTGTTAATGCGGCGATTTTGTCGCGAATAATTGCGGCGGATTCAAAGTCCATTTTTGCAGAAAATGTTTTCATTTGTTGTGTTAAATCTGCGATAATAGGTGCGCTGTCTCCGGTTAATATTTTTCGCGCTGTACGCACGTTTTCTGCGTATTTTTCATTGTTTGGAAAACAGCATGGTGCGCAGCATCGGCCAATTTGATGTAATAAGCATGGGCGTGCGCGGTTGCGCATTTGCGTGTCTGTGCATGTGCGGATTTGGCATACGCGTTGAATTGTTTTGATTGTTTCGTTTAATGCAGAAACAGATGGGTAGGGACCGTATACGTCGCGACGCTGTGATATTTTTCCGCGAAATTTTAACAGACGTGGAAAGTCGCCGGTTGTTAAGGCCAGCATAGGGTACATTTTCCCGTCGGTCAGCATTATATTGTATTTTGGTTTTTGCGTTTTGATTAATTCTTGTTCGCGCAGTAATGCGTCCGATTCGGTTGCAACGGTTTCCCATTCAACGCGCGTGACCAAAGAACGCATAACTTGTTTGTGCAATTCTAATTTTGATATGTCTGTATATTGGCGCAGACGATTGGATAAATTTTTTGCTTTGCCCACGTACAGCAGGTTGCCGTCGGTGTCGTACATTTTATAGACCCCAGGGGCGGCAGGTGCGTTTTCTATTAAATCAGAAAATTGAAAATTCATAATTGTTATGGTATAATAATAAATATCAAATAGCAAATAATAGCAAGTGAGGATGCAAATGACACATGAATCAGGACGTTCTATGATAGAAATGTTGGGTGTGTTGGCCATTATGGGGGTCATCACTGTGGGGGCAATTGGTATGATTTCGGCGGCAATGAGAACACAAAAATTGACCGCAATTAATGATGAAGTTGTTCAGATGGTGACTATGGTACGTAATCTGCACGGCGAATATGATGATTTTTCAAATATGGATGGAAATACAATATTTAATGCAATTGGTATGTCGAATAAGCATCCATATGGCGGTACGTATGAATTGTATGTCAATCCCGCAAATTCGCGTCAGTTTATTGTTGGTATTAATGGGCTGGATCGTTCGGAATGCGAAGCTTTGGTGGCCAAAGCGTGGTCTGATTCTGTGGGCTATATTGAATCCGAAGGTAAAAATGGTGGCGCAACCGGTAATTGTGTCGGGGTAAATGGGACTAATTCGGTTCAGATTATTTATGGCGAATAGTCGTTTAAACTGATGGGCCAAGTGGGGGTTCGCTATGGCAGATTTTGTTGAAGTTTCCAAGGTTGATGACGGTACGCGTTTGTTGCGTTGGTTTTTACGTATGTACCCATCTATGCCCCAGCGTGAGTTTTATAAATTATGTCGTGGCGGTCAGATACGCGTGAATTCTAAGCGTGTTCGGGGGACCGAAATTTTGCGTGATGGTGACGCAATACGTATTCCGCCAACAATTGCGCAATATGCAAATGTGCGGGTAAAGAAAACCGAAGACGGAAATGCATTTTCTTTGTCGGATTTAGAGAGTTTAAGAAAGTGTATTATCTATAATGATGAAGATGTTGTTGTTTTTAACAAACCGGCGGGTTTGGCGGTTCAGGGCGGCACGGGTATCAGAAAGTCCGTAGATAAAATGGCGGCCGCTATGTTTCCGTATGATAAAATTGCATTGGTGCATCGCTTGGACAGGGAAACCAGTGGATTGTTGGTTGTTGCAAAAAATCATAAAGCAGCACAATCTTTGACCGCGCAATTCCAAGCAAAGACCGCACACAAAGAATATTTGGCTTTGTTACATGGTGATGTCAGTCCGCGTCACGGTGTAATTGATAACTTTGTCATAAAGGGTCAGGTGATGGATGCGCCAACCCGATTGAATGATGGGACGGGACCCAGACCGCAACGTGCGATAACAGAATATTCTGTGTTGGCCAATGCGGCGGGGTGTGTGTCATGGGTTCAGTTTTCGCCAAAAACGGGTCGTACACATCAATTGCGTTTACATAGTGCGTTTTCATTAAATGCGCCGATTGTTGGTGATGCGTTGTATGGTGGTCGTGTGCCTGCGGATGGGCCGATGGGCGCGATGTTAGAAACGAATAATTTATTTTTGTTTGCGTATAAATTAACTTTTCAGCACCCGTCCAATGGACGTATGTTGACTTTGCGTGCGACTGTGCCGGATTTTATGGTGCCGGTTATGCGGTTGTTGGAATTTAATTTGCCATGAGATTAAAGAAAAAAAATATATTTTTTTCGTCGGTGCGAATTTTATCACTGTTTGTGATGGGGTTGGTGGTTGCAGTTGTTGTCGCGTTTACCCAAATTGATTTAGAAAGTGTGCGTGGAAATGTTGTTGCGGTATTGCGTGACGCGACGGGGTTGCCGGTTGAAATTGATGGGCCGGTATCGTGGAAGTTGTCTTTGCGGCCGCGTATAGAATTAAATCAGGTGCGGGTCGCAAATCCGGATTGGGCAAAGCAAAAATATGCTTTTGTGGCAGATAAAGTTGATGTGCGGTTGAATTTGATTTCTTTGTTTCGAAATCGCCCAACAATTCAGAATGTTCGTGTGTATGATGCGGAATTGAATGTTGAACGTAGGGGTGATGGTACGCTGTCGTGGCCGGTTGAAAAGTCAGATGTGGTTGATGCGGGTGTGACGCCAAAAAAATATCCTGTTAATGATACGGGGTTGGGTGGGGTCGAGATTAAAAAAATCAAGGCGAATTTGTTTGGTGAAAAATATGATTTGGCCGGATTTAATATTCGCCAGAATCATCGGGCCGATGGGCGAGAGTACACCGGATGGGTTAAAATTGAAAAAGAGGTAATGCCTTTTATCGTTGAGATGGGCGAATATAATACCGAACGCAAGGTTTATCCTGTGCGTGTTGCGCTGTCAACCGGTGGTGATGCATTAATCGCAAATGTGGCCTTAGAAGGCACCAGCAAGATGCCTATTGATTTTATTATCAAAGGTGATTTGCCGGATGTTGCATTGTTGGGGCGTGTGGCGAATTGGAATTTGAACGGTGTGCCGCATGTGCATTTGGATATTGCCGGTGGTATGGACAGGCAAAAAGTTACAATTCGAAAATCAAAAATTGTTTTGCGTGAAACGGAATTTACGGTGTCGGGTGAATATGATTGGGGTAAAAAAAATAATCTGATACGGTTGGATTTGTATTCGGGTAATGTTCGGTTGGATAAACTGTTTCCGGGTATTTATGGTGGTGTGCGCGTGCGACCCGAACGTGAATTGAATGTCTTTCATGATGTTCCGTTGTTTGGTAAATTTTTTCGTGACAAGAAAGTGACCGTGGATGTGCGGTTGGATAACTTTGTGGTTTATAAAGAGTTAAATTTGAAAAAAACAAAAGTTATTGCAAATATTGAAAACGCACGTGGACGTATTGATGTACAGTCGGTTGTTGCAAATGGTGATGTGCATGTTGGAATTGATTTGGATATAGATGAAGTGGGGCGTATATGGTTACAGTCCGCATCCCGTGCACGTGGGGTGTTGGTGGGGCAATTGTTGCATGAAATAGGTCGTGATAATTTATTGGCGGAATTGCCAATGGGGTTTGATTTTTATGTTCATGCCAATGGGATGGATTTAAGTCAAATTATGCAAACGATGACGGGACCGATACAGGTTTATTCTATGGGTGCCGGATATGCGTATCCTGCGGTTGTTGCGTATATGTATGGAACGGATTTTTTGACTTCGTTGCGTCATTCAATTCAAGATTTGTTTACGTCGGATAAAAAACATAATCAGATTAAGATTTCGTGTGTTGCTTTGAATGCAAAGTTGCGTGATGGGGCTTTCTTTACACAAAATGGTTTTGCCGTAGAAACAAATGCGATAAATATTCGCTTGGCGGGATTGTTGGATTTGGGGGGCGAAGAAATTCGGTTGGCATTGACGACTGTGCCGGTTCGTGGGTTGAAATTATCTTTGACGGGTAATGTTGTTAATTCTATTGAATTGACGGGTAGTTTGGCCGAACCGGAAATAAAAATCAGTGGCGCGGCCGTCGCCGGTAAAGTTGCGTCTGCGACCGGATTGGGTTTATTGTTGGCGCCATTTACGGGTGGTATTGGCTTGGTCGCGGGGGCCGGTGTTGGATTGTTGGCGGGAGATTTGTTGGAAAATTGGTTGGCCGATGCGCATCCGTGTGAAACGGCGATGAAACGTGGTGCGCCATTGGCGGATGGTGATCCCGAATGGATGGGCGATGATGTAAAGCAGTTGGCTGTGTCCGTGTTGGGTAAAGAATAAAGGGGTGTTGATATGTTTAGTTGGATCGGTTTGATTCAGGTTGGAATTGTTGCGGCGATAATGTGGGTGTTTTATAAAAGTTTTATCCAAAATACTCAATCGGAAAAGTTGGTGCGTGGCTTGTTTGGGTTGGCGTTGCTGTGGGTGCTTAGTTTTGCGCTGTCTTGGACGGGGTTGGATATTTTGGCGGCCTTTTTGCATTGGGTTGCGTTGTTTTTGTCAATCAGTTTGATTGTTGTTTTTCAACCGGAATTGCGGAAATTTATGGCTTTGTTGGGGAATATTGATGGATGGCGACGTGTGTTAAGAAATGGTGGTGTTAAACGCAAAGACACAAAAGCGTTGGATGCGATTGTGTCGGCAGTAGAATTTATGTCGGAAAAGCATACGGGGGCTTTGATTGTGTTCCCAAGTATGTTGGATGAAAGCGCGATTGATAAAAAAGGTGTTGCGATTGATGCAAAAATATCAATGGAATTGTTGTTGACGATTTTTTTTGATAAGACGCCTTTGCATGATGGTGCGATGATAATTGAACGTGACAGAATTGCATATGCCGGTGCGATTTTGCCTTTGTCGCAAAATAATTTGAATTGGAAATATGGAACGCGTCATCGTGCGGCTTTGGGGTTAAGTGAGGTTTCGCGCGCAATTGTTTTGGTTGTATCCGAAGAAAGTGGTGATGTGTCGATTGCCGAAAAGGGTAAGTTCACCAAATATGATGATATGAAAAAACTGCGTTCAAAATTAGAAAAAGTTATGATGAAAAATTAATGGGTCGTTTTATGCGCGATGCGCAGAGCCCATTATGTTTTCTATTTCTGATATGCATATATCTGTCATGGTTTTTCGCGCAGCGGATAAGAAGTCGCGTGGATTGAATTTATCAGGATTGGTGGCCAAAAATTCACGGACTGCGGCGGTGAATCCGATGCGTAAATCGCTGTCTACATTGATTTTGCAGATGTTCATTTGTGTTGCGTGACGCAGTTGTTGTGTATCGATACCGCGTGCGTTTTTCATGTTGCCACCATATTCGTTTATTTTGGTAACCAGATTTTGCGGTATGTTTGATGCGCCGTGTAAAACCAATGGGAAATTTGGCATACGTGATGCGATATCTGCCAAAATATCAAAGCGCAGTTCTGTGTCATCGGTGGCGCGTTTGTATGCGCCGTGGCTGGTGCCGATGGCGATGGCCAAAGAGTCGGTGTTTGTTTCGGATACGAATTTTTCAACGTCTGATGGGTTGGTGTAACTGGAATTCGTGCCAAATGTGTTTTCGTCTTCGATGCCGGCCAATGTTCCCAATTCGGATTCTACCGATACATTAAATTGGTGTGCGTATTCTGTGACGCGTTTTGTGATTTCTGCGTTTTCGGTAAATGGATGTTTGCTGGCGTCTATCATTACAGATGAAAACCCAAGGTCTATTGCATGTTTGCATGCGTCAAAGGTTGCGCCGTGGTCCAAGTGCAGGGCGATTTGTTCGTTTGGGGAAATTTTTGCGCCCGATATTAATGCCATTAACATATCGTCGCCCATGTATTTTAATGCGGATTCCGATACGGCCAGTATAACGGGGCTGTGTGTTGTGCGTGCTGCGTCCATTATTGATGATAATGTTTCCATATTATAGAAATTAAATGCAGGTATCGCATAACCGTTGCGCAATGCGTCTGCAAACATTTGATTTGTATTTACTAATCCGAATTTTGAATATTTCATATTTTTACCCCAGTTTTTTGTGATTATAGCATATATTATGGGTTTTGTGGTGAAAAAATTTCTTTGATTCTTGACAGGGGGTGGATTTGTGCCACAATGGTTACGGTCGGGGGTGTGACAGAGATTAAACTTTAACGATAAGGTGTCGGATATGAAAAAAGTATTTTTATCTGTTTTGTCTTTGGTTTTGTTGGCGGGGTGTTCTGCTTACTATGATTATTACAAAGGCGGTGTGCGTTATACCCAAGATGGTGATGATTGTATATTTTATTCTGTGGAACGCGGTCGTCATTATTCTGAAGATGTTCGTTCGTTGGATTTGGACAAGAAAATTGTTTATCGCAATACGCGTTGTGCGGATTTGTATGCGCGTGATAATGCAGCACAGGGGGCGCGTGTTGAACGTTTGGTTGTGACGCCGGTTGCAGATAAAAAAACATGTGACACATGTAATAAATGTAAAAAAAGAAAATATGTGTTTGTAAAATAATTAATATACGCCGAAATGGCGTATGTTTTTTATGTAAAAATTGTTTGAATGTACGTCTGTTCTGTGTTATAATTTGCGTATGAAAGTAAGGAGTTTACATATGAAAAAGTTATTTGATAAAGTTCGTTTTTATTCAATGTTGGCTGTGATGGTGATGGCGTCGTCATTCGCGTTTGCGGCCGAAAGTGATGCGGAATCGGCAATTTGCAATTTGTTGACCAAATTGGCACCTTTGTTCAAAGTGTTAAGTATTCTGGCATTCGTTGGTGCGGGATTTATTATCGCAGGTTGGGCATGGGGCTTTATTTCGGCCGGTAAAGTAACGATTGATGATATTAAGGGTAAGGGAATTGGTATGTTGGTCGGCTTTGTGCTGTTGTTCGCGATTGGCGCGTTGTTGCAATTTTTGATGACTTCGACTGGTGGCAGTGGGTTTTTAAATTGTGAGAATTTGGGTGGTTTGTTCCCAGGGTTTGAGGCGAATTAAAAAATGTGGCGAAAGCCACATTTTTTATTTCAGTTTAATGTTGTGGAATTTGCGGATGAATTCTTGTTCGGTTTGAAATAATTGGTTTTGTATTTTTGATATATGCGTTTGATATATGTCCTGTTCCGGTCTGTGGCCGGTTGATTTGATTGTTTGTACGCGTGCGTTGGATAATTCTTCGTACATAATCATTTTAAATGGTTCTAATTGTGGGTGGTGTAATTTTTCAAATCGGTTTAATGCTTTTATTATTGCGCACGTTTTGGCGTACAGTGATGCCGGCCCCAGGTAGTTGGCCAATGGGTCGTTTGGTTTGACTTCAATCTGGTGTGCGTTTTTTATGTCTTCGGAATTGTATCCATAGAAAAATGCACGTTGAACGGTTTGGTGATTGAATTGTTGAAAATTTGCGTGCAGTTGTTTTAATACGCCGGCCAGATTTCTTTCCCATATTGCCAATTCGTTGCGCAGGTGTACGCGTGCAAATTGGTATGATGCGTTGTATGTGTCGGTAAATGATGTGCCGTGTGGTAATATAAAATATGTGCGTGAAAAAATCATAGCGGGATTTTGTCGTACGGCGCACCAACATGCATATCGTGATAATGCGACATCGGTCGTTGTGGTGTTTGTGTGTAATTCGTTGGCCGGTATTATGTGTTCGTTACAGAATTCAGCCCAAGGTACAGTCAGGTGTATTTTATGTGATTTGTTTGTTGGGATTGCGGGTTGAACAAGTTGTGAACGTGCGTATGTTGCCCAATCGGTTTGTATGGGAAAATATGGTTCGGCATACAGATTGTGTAAATCAGAATACAGCCAATATTCGGCGTGTATATTTTTTGTTGGTTGTCGCAGTTCGGGGAATAAACTGTTCTGTCCGGCCCAATCAATAACGTGTCTTTTGTTGTTCAGTGTTTCGTATATTGTTTGTTTGTTGGGCAGAGACATTTTTAATCCTTGGTTGTATTTGTTTTGGATTTATTTTGAATCTTCGATATTGGCCAATGAGAATAATACAGATGATATCAGAGATTGGTATGGCACGTGCTGTTGCTCTGCCAGTTCTTTTATTTTATCCAGAACAGGGCGGGGGATACGCATATTAATTACGCAGTCGGATTTATTGAATGCTTTGTATGCGGCATATTCGCGCAACAAACTTTCCATATTCATAACAAATAATTGCTGCATTACGTTTGGCATATACGAACCTCTATACTTGTTACAATACCGCAGTACTTACAGGCAACTATACCATTGTATTTACAATTGTCAATACAAATATATTTACGTCTGTAATCACGGCTGTGATGGCGTTTGTGTTGTTGGTTGTGATGACGCGGTTGTGTATATAAAAATTGATTTTTGATATTTATAAGTATAAAATTGCCGTATCTATTAAATGGAAGGGATTCAGATATGTTAAAAAAAATTATATTGATGTTATGTGTTGCAATGGCTTGGGCCGGTGCAGGGCATGCGGAATTAAAGGTTGATATTGTTGCCGGTGCGGCCGACCCTATATCAATTGCGGTGCAAAAGTTTGAAGTTGCAGATGGGGTTCGTTCTTCGGATGCGGCAACTATGCGTGAAGTTGTTGAAGCGGATTTGAAACGTACGGGACTGTTCCGTATTGTTAATCATGATGCATTTCCCGAATATGTAAAAATGCACGGTTTGCCAAACTTTAAAAGTTGGCAGGCGATTAAAACCCAAGTGTTGGTTCAAGCCAAAGTTTTCCGTGATGATGATAAATATCGATTGGAATTTTTTGTTTGGGATGTAAATGGTCGCGAACAGATAGAGGCGCAATCTTTGGTCGCATCCCGTAAATCGGTACGTCGTTTGGGACATATTATGGCCGATGCTATATACGAAAGATTGACCGGTGAAATTGGATATTTTGATACTCAGATTGTGTTTATTGCAGAAACGGGTCCAATTCATCACCGTTCAAAACGTTTGGCGATAATGGATCAAGATGGCTTTGGTATGCGTTATTTGTCGGATAAAGATACTATGGTTATGTCGCCACACTTTTCGCCAAATATGCAATCTATTGTTTTCTTGTCTTATTATAATGATGACCCAATGGTTTGGAGTTTGGATTTAGAAACGGGCGAACAACGTCGTTTGGGTATGTTCGGTGGTATGAATTTTGCACCACGTTTTTCGCCAGACGGAAAACGTGTCGCGATTTCTTTGGTTAAAAATGGTATTACGCATATTTATGAATATGATATGGATGCCAAAGAATTACGTCAATTGACCTTTGGACATTCGATTAATACCAGTCCGTCTTATTCCCCAGATGGTAAAAAGATTGCGTTTAATTCGGATCGTTCGGGACGTCAACAGATACATGTTTTGGATTTGGAAACGGGTGAAGTTGAACGTTTGACATATGGTTCGGGACGTTATGCGACACCGGCGTGGTCACCAGATGGGCAATTGATTGCCTTTACCAAAATTGCCGATGATACATTTTATGTTGGTGTTATGGATACGCGTGGGCGTAATGAAAAGATTTTGGCCGGTGGTTGGTTTATGGAGGCGCCTTCGTGGGCCCCGGGGTCGCGCAGAATTGTGTATTATGAAACAGAACGCGCAATAGATGGTATTGAACGTATCAGTCATATTCGCAGTGTTGATATTACAGGCCAGAATATTTATGAGATAGAATTACCCGAAGGGGTCAATGGGTTAGAGCCGACTTGGTCGCCCAGATTACAATAAAAAAACCGCCCGTTGGGCGGATTGTTTTATAAATGAATAAAATATTGGTTGCGATTTTTGGGGTATTGATGTCTGTGGCGGCGCATGCGGTGCCGGCGGTGGTTGACTATGTTTTGGATGGTGATACTTTTTCGGCGGCTGTAAATATTGCGCCGGATATCGCCATTACGGTTCGTGTCCGATTGATAAATGTAGATACGCCTGAAATGAATGGGGCATGTGACGATGAAATTCGTCGGGCGAATATTGCCAAAGATCGTCTTGCGGAATTGTTGCCCGTTGGCACAGTTGTTGATTTGCAAAATATCAAAGATGATAAATATCTGGGGCGGATTGATGCGAACGTAATTATGGCAGATGGTCGTGACGTCGGCAAAGTTTTGGTTTCCGAAGGTTTGGCGCGGGTGTATAGTGGTGGCAAACGTATGTCTTGGTGTAAAAGTTAAATCTAATGGCATATCTAAAGCGGATTGGGGGTGTCTTATGTAGCGTTATGTACACTACGACACCCAAATCCGTTTATCTATACCATTATCTTTAATTTTTTCACCGCTAGGGGGTGAGGTGCTGGCTCAGTAACTTCTGTACACTACGACACCTCAATCATTTTATCAATACCATTATCTTTAATTTATTAATCGTTGTGTTTATGCGCTGTGGCGGTTGATGGCTTCGGATATTTCGTCCAATGATGCGTTGCATGGCAACAGTGGTTCAAACCATACATTTGCCGTGCCAGATTGCATGCGACCGCGCTTTGGCCAATATACGCCTGCATCTGTGCCGACCGGCAAAATCGGTAATTTTAATGTGTGGGCCAATAACAGCAGGCCGCGTTTTAATGGTATGCGTTGGCCGGGTTTTACACGTGTGCCTTCGGGGAATATTACCAATGTATATCCGTCCAAGATACGTTTTTCTACTGCGTCTGCCAATTGTTTCAGGTTTGTTTTACCGCGTGCGCGATTTACCCCCAACATACCGCAACGCCAAAATGCCCATCCATAGATTGGTATCCACAGCAGTTCGCGCTTTAATATAAAAAATGATTTTGGAACAACGCGTGATATAATTGCGATTTCCAAAATAGACATGTGTTTGGCGGCGATTACGGCTTTGCCATCACTGCGTTTGTTTCCGTTTGGCATGGCGGGAATGCCGTTCTCTTCGTTTGTTGGATAATGTACGTCGTATTTTATGCCACAAATCCAACGCGCCAAGACCAATACGCCGGCCGCGTCTGTGAATACCAATTTTCGGCAAAGTTTTTTGGATATCATACCGACCAATAAAAATGGTGCCCATAATGTAAAATATATCGCCAGTGTTGTTTTGAATAATATTGTTCTGAACATATGTTTTCCTTTTTTTAACTTTCTTTTATTCCAATTAATGTGACGATGTATTTTATATATTCGGTCGTCCATCGTTCTAATCTTTTACCGACCGGCATTCCCGCCAAGATTGCCGGACATGCGATTATGTTTACGTCGGGTAATTCGTGCTTTATCAAATACTTTGCGCGATTTATGTGGTCTTCGGTTGTGATTATTACCAAACGTTTCAATTTGTTTCGTGTGGCGATTTCTTTTATTGCCAATGCGTTTTGATATGTAGATTTTGATTTAGATTCAATTATTGCGGGGCGTGTATCAATCGTGTGACCCGAAAATCCGGCGCCAATTATATACAGGTTTGCGTTTGGGAATTCTTGGGTCTTTTTCATGGCGAACGGTATGCGACGTTCGTCGCCGGTTAATACGAATATGTTGTCGTTTGGCGATATTTCGCCACATCGAATTGGGGCAGCGGCTTTGAATATCATGCCGCCCAAAATAAAGCAGCCAAGCAATAACAATGATGGTGTCAGTATTCGGGCCTGCATTTTAATCTTTTAATATTTTGATAGTTGTACGACGTGTTACCCATATCGCGAACAGAATGATTGCAATGGGTAACAGTGCCAATGTTAACCAGCCACAACCCGACAGTCCCATCATCGCCATTAAGCCGACGCGGGTGCTGTGTGCCGCAGACAGCATTAATAACAGTATGGGGGTGGCACAAACAAAGCCCAAACCACACGCGACAACGCATATGCGACCAACGATAATTTGCATTTGACGGGCGACAAAATTATCGGATGCGCCGATTTGGTTCAGTATTTCCAGTTCGCGACGGTGTAACATAGCGGTGTTTTTGGCGATATATGATATGCATATGCCGATAACAGACATTGTCATTGCCAATATTAATGCGGTCATTAAAATCATATACCATCCCGCGTCAGTTGACGGTTTTAACGCGGCTGCATGTGTTAAAAATTTGGCGTTTTTGGATATTTCGTTGCCGATTGTTTCCATGTCATCTTTGTTTTTGAACTTTAATTCCCACATTTTGGGCAGATAGTTTTTCAAAACATTGCCACCGGAAACCCAAGGCGCCATTAATTCGTTCATTTGGGTGTCAGATATTTCGGTTACTGTGTCGATTTTGTCGGCATTTGTTACCAGTATTTTTTTTATGGTGTCTTGTTTGTCTGTGTTGGTGACTTGGACCGTGGCGAACAGTTCCCATTGATTATTCCAACGCATTACGCCTGTGCCAATTGACAGGCATATGCCCAACGCCAATACGGACAGAAAGGTCAGCAGCGACATAATAATTGTCATGAATACAGATTGTTCATGTACCAAAGAAAATACGATTGGTTTTTTCATTGTGCGTTTCCAATATCGTCAAATTGTTTTGAAAGTTCAGTGAAATAGTTTTTTGGACGTGGGCCTTTCCACATCTTTTTTGTTTCGGCATCTGGGCCGGTTTGTGTGTTTTGTGTGCCGGTAAAGGTTACGTGATGGTTTTCCACGCGGATTACCGGAAATTTATAAGTTTCCATAATATCGCGACTGTGTGTGGCCAAGATAATTGTTGTGCCAAACATTTTATTCATTTGGATAAACAGTTCCATTAATCGTTTGGCATTTTCGTCGTCCAAGTTTCCTGTTGGTTCGTCGGCCAATAAAATAGATGGTTGTGTAATAATTGCGCGTGCAACGGATACGCGTTGTTGTTGGCCGCCGGCCAAAGTTTTTGGATTTGCGTCTGCGAATTTTCCCAATCCGACCCAATCCAATACTTTGGTTACCAATTTTTTTATTTTGTCTTCGGATACACCGCGCACGCGCAGGGGCAGGGCAACATTGTCAAAAACACTTAAATGGGACAGCAATGAATATTCTTGGAATACAATTGCCATTTTTTGGCGCAGTTGTGTGATTTCGTCGCGTGTCATATCGTTTGTGACGCGTCCGAATAACTTTATTTGCCCACGTGAAGGTTTGCGCAATTGATATATTAATCGCAGCAATGTTGTTTTGCCGGCGCCCGATACGCCCGACAGGAAATAAAATGCACCATTGCTGATGTTAAAAGAAACGTCCGTCAAAATTTCCGGTGTTCCGTCATATTTTGCGGCGACGTTTGCAAATGATATAGCTGTCTTTTCTTCCATGTTTGGAATATAGTAAATTTTTTTTATATGGTCAAATAAAAATGCCCCGTTTGGGGCATATTTTTATTCGGCTTTTTTCATTTGGCGCACACGTGTGGTTGTGTTACGATTTTTTTGCCAAACTTCTTCGCCGGTGCCCACATAGATTGGGTTTTCTTTACCAAAAGATATTGTTTTTACGCGTTCTGATTCAACGCCGTTTTGTGTGATAACGTGTGCGGCGTTACCGGCACGCAATGCGCCCAGTGCCATGTTGTATTCAGACGAACCGCGTTCGTCACAGCGACCTTCTAAGACAATATATGTGTCTGGGTTTTTCTTTAAGAATAATGCTTGGGATTCTAATTCTTTGCGTGCATCTTTAGAGATTTCTGCGGAATTATATGCGAAAAACGCGTGATTTCCTTCGATTTCGTTTGGTGTGTATGTACATGCCGATATTGCCAAAGCAGACACGCAAATTAATAATTTTTTCATATGGTTATCCTTTCCTGATTGTTGTTCGAACATAGGATAAGAATACCAAAAATTACAAAAAGTTGTCAATAATCAATTTTTGTTTTTGGAATAGGGTGCGATTTGTGATATACTGTGACACAAATGGAAAGGAGTTTTGTTATGAAAAAGATTGTGTCAGTTGCGGTTTTGGCTGCGTTGGTTTCGGGTATGGCGGATGCGGCGCCACGTCAATTGGAGCGCAACAATGACGGTGGTTACAAAGTTACATATGATTATACAGATCGTTCCGAAGTGGGGCGTTGGTATTTGGGTGGCCGTTTGGATATGAATTTGTTAAGTTGGACAAACGAAAATTCGGTTGATGCGGCGGCGTCTGATGCGCATTTGTTGTCTGATGATTCTTTTACCGAAGTTTTGTTGGGTGGTAATATTTTTGTTGGTCACACATTTGAATATTTTTGGCGCGCAGAATTAGAAGCCGGTGTTATTTCGGAATTCGAAGAAGAAGATTCTGGTACTTCGTTCAAAATGACGGTTCCATATTTGATGGCCAATGGTTATTACGATTTTGCAAATGATTTTTATGTTGGTATGGGGTTGGGTATGGCAATGCCAAAGGTTCGTTTGCAAGGTGTTCATTTTGTAAGTGGTGACAGTTCAAAACGCAGTGTTTCGCCAATGTTGGGCTTTATGGGCGGTTGGTCATATCATTTGGATTATAACCTGTTGTTAGATTTGCGTTATCGTTTGGGTGTGTTCTGGGGCCCAAAGATTGAGCGCCAATTCCGTCATAATGTTGACACTGGTGCCGACGGTAATTTTGCGATTTATGATATCAGTGCCGATACCGGTATGGTGTTTGACAATTCGATATCTGTGGGCATCAGATACGAATTTTAAAAAAAAATAGGAAATAATAAAAAAAGTGCTTTGTGGCGATTCGCAAATGTGATATTATATAAAGCATCAGAGAGAGAACATGAAATACGAATTTAAAATATCTACTTTATCGATTGTTTGCGTGTTGTGTGCGGCGATGTCTGCGCCTGCGTTTGGTGCGCCGGCGGTTCGTTCGTTGGGTGGTGCGGGTACGTACGTTGGTTCAACGGGTGCGACGGCGGCCAAAGCAACGGGTACGTCTAAACCGGCAACAGCAACGGTGAAATCGGTTCGTGGTGGATCGATGCGTGTGAATCCGGCGGCGACATCTGGCACCACGTCAACACGTGCGTCATCAACCCGTGCGTCGTCAACACCGCGTTTGTCAATTGGTAAATACCTGTCGGGCAGCAGCACCGCCGTCAGTGGTACTGTAAAACCGGTTGATCCGGAATTGTCTGCGGGTAATTTGCAAGATCGTATTGAAGTTTTGGAAGATTATTTGGGCTATACCGAAGGTGATGCGCCATTGAAGGCCGGTGTTGCCGCAATGGAATTGGATGTTCAGAAATTAAAGCAAGATTTGTCCGAAATGCTGGGGACGCAAATTGACGTTGTTTATGGCACAGATGGGGTTTTGACGATTAAACGTGGTTCGGATACGATTGTTTCGGAAAAGTTTGTAACCGCGGCGGATTTGCAAAATGCGATTAATGATGCGGTTGATGGTGTTGTGACATCTGATATGTTGGATGTTGTTGAACAAGATATTGCAGGTATCAAATCCGAAGTTTCTACATTGACCGAAGCGGATAAAGCGTTACAAGATGCGATTGATGCGTTGGAATCGGCACAGGGTGGCACGGATTCAACAACAGCCGAATTGTCGAACCAGATTGAAGATTTGCAAGCCGCCCAAGAATCATTGCAGACCGTGGTTGATGGTTTGGCGTCCAAAAATTTCGTAGAAGACACGTATGTTGATTCTGCGGTTGCGGGCGCGGTTGAGAATTTGACGGCTGCGGACGATTTGATTAAACAAATGATTGCGGATTTACAGGGTGGAAACACAACGTCTTTGTCCGAATTGGCGACGGCAATCGAAGCATTGAAATCGGCCGATACGGGTATTAATACCGCGGTTGAAGCGATTGTGGCGGATGTTGCGGCATTGGAAACAGCAATGGCGGATGTTGAAAAGGCATTGGAAACATTTACAACCACCGAAATCACAAACAATTTGACGCAACGTGTTGTTGAATTGGAAACAAAATTGGCGGGTGTTGATTTGTCTTCGTTCGCGACAATCGCTGATTTGAATTTGGCCAAGGATGAATTATCAGATGCGTTTTCAGAATTACTGACGACCGTTACCAACAAACATAACGCGGATATCGAATCATTACAGGGTGCATTGGAAGCACTGAAATCTGCCGGTATTGTGACGGATGCTACATTTGCGGAGTTACAGGATAAAGTTTCGGAAATCGCGGCGGACTATGCCACAGACGGTGAAGTGTCCGATGCGGTTGCGGCGGCGCGCAATGCATTACAAGATTTAATCGATGCAAATGCGATTGCGATTGCGGCAAATACATCTGCGATTGCGAAAAATGCAGCGGATATTGCGACAAACACGTCTGCGATTGCGTCGGTACAAACAACGGCGGAATCGGCGTTGGATTTGGCGAATTCAAATGCGGCCGAATTGGTTACGGTTAATGAAACGTTACCAACATTGGTGACCAAAGGTGAATTGGCCGAATTGCAGGATGATTTGAATGGTTTGATTGCCGAAGAAATTAAGAATGGTAATTTTGCGGCGGCGGCGGATTTGGCTGCGGCACAAAATGAAATTGGTAATTTGAAAACCGGTGCGATTAAAACAGCGGAATCAATTGCTGAATTGCAGTCCAAGATGGAAGACATCTATAAAAAATATGCAACCAAGGAAGAATTATCGGCTGCGGAATTGCGTTTGACCACAACGATGGAAAGTTTGGGTAAACGTGTTTCGGTAAATGAAGCGGCAATTGAAGAATTGCGTACGGCCGTTGCCGGCAAAGTTGACAGTACGACATTGGCAACCACGGTTCAAGAATTGGTTGAACAAAACAAAATTACTATACCAATTGCCGACGGGTCGATTACAACCGCAAAGTTGGCAGATGGTGCGGTTACGTCGGGTAAAATGAGCGTTAACGGTTTTGAACCGGGCCAAATGGCGATGTTCATGAACTATGGCGGTGTTGGTGAATGGGTATTGGTGAACGTTGCGACGGCCCAAAACGTTTCCGAATAACACGTACACACAGGAATTGGAAAGTAAAAACGACCCGCATGGGTCACAACAAAAAAACAAAACAAAACAAAAAAAGAAAGGAAGGAAACCATGAAAGTAAAAAACATTATGTTCTCAGGATTTGCAGCAGCAATCTTGATGGGCGTTGGCGCAGCAAACGCTGTCACCGGTCCTGTAACCTTGGCGGATAAGGGCTACGTTGATGAGAAAGTTAATTTGGTCGCTGGTCAAAAAGAAGCGGTTGCAAATAAAATGAATGCAACAACAGCGAAAGCGGCGAATTTGGATACTTTGGCGGCTGATGAAGCGAATTATCCATCTGTTGCAGCGGCTGTTGAAATTGCTGATAAAAAAGCATCATCTGTTTTGGAAAAAGTAAATGCCAATGCGGGTAATTTGAATACTTTGATTTCTGATGTTGCTACTTTAAAGGGGGATGCTGAAGAAGAGGGGTCTGTTGCTCATTCTATCGCAGCAGCTTTGAAAACTGCAGAAGATGATGCGACAACAAAAGCTGATAAGGCATTGGCGGATGCAAAAGATTATACGAATACAAAAGTTGGCGAATTGGGCACAGCTGAAAGCGTAGTAGCGTATGTTGATGCGAAAGCGGCTGAAGCACAGCAGGCAGCGGTTGATGCGGCGGATGCTGCGGCAGCACTTGCTATTGAAAATTCTGGTCACGCAAAGGCGACAGAAGTTGCAGCAACATATGAAACAAAAGACGATGCATCATCTAAATTGGCTGAAGCAAAGAAATATACTGATGATGAAATTGCAGAGTTAAATGTTTCTCAGTATGCAACAAAAGCTGAAATAACCCAGGCTGACTATGCATCTAAAACAGAAGCAGAGGGTTATGCAACGGCAGCTGTAAATGCATTGAATATCGGTGATTATGCAAAAACAGCAGATGTTCAAGCGACATATGCAACAAAAACTGAAATAAGCAATGCTAACTATGCATCTAAAACAGAAGCAGAAGGTTATGCAACGGCAGCTGTAAATGCATTGAATATCGGTGATTATGCAAAAACAGCAGATGTTGCAGCGACATATGAAACAAAAGAAAGTGCAGCAGCATATGCAAAAACAGCAGATGTTAATGCAGAATTGGCCAAGAAATTGAACAAAACTGCAATTGACAATGCGGCTGGTACATACATGGTAACAAGCGACGGTGCAGGTAACTTTACTTATACCAAAGTATTGGTTGCAACTGGTGTTGATGGCGAAGGTAACGCAGAGATTACTGAATAATAAAAATAACGGACAAGACCCCGTCGTAATGGCGGGGCATGATGGAAAGAAAGGATATTAACATGAAAGTTAAAAATATTATGTTCTCGGGCTTTATGGCGATGGTCTTGGCCGGTGCGTGTGGTGCGGCAAATGCACAAATTGTTGTTGCGTCACAAAAATATGTTGACGATAAGGTCACAACTTTGAATTCCAAAGATACCGAATTGTCTGTAAAAATTACGGCTTTGGAAGATGCAAATAAAACAGGTGGTGCGGTTGCAGACGCAATTGCCGCCGCCCAAGGTGCCGCAGATGCCGCCCAATCAGATGTTGATACTTTGGCCGGTAAAATGAATTTGGACAGCGCGGACAGCGATTTGTCACAGGCGTTGGCACTAAAAGAAGATGCAGCAAATAAATTAGATTCTAGCCAAATCGATTTGTTAAACACAGATGGTACGGTTAATAAAGATGCAGTGAATACTTTGGTTGGTAATGATACAAAATTCCCAACGGTTGGTGCGGCGGTTGAAATCGCAAATGCAAAAGCACAACAGGTTTTGGAAAATGTTAATTCTGTTTCCGCTAATTTGGGTACATTGACATCAAAGGTTGATGAACATACAGCTTCTATTGAAATATTAGAAGGCGGTGAAGGTGTAACTGGTTCGGTTGCAAATCAAGTAAAAGCCGAAGCAGACCGCGCAACACAAGCAGAAGCGGGTTTAGCCCAAGCAATTGCAGATGAAAAATCCCGCGCAGAAGCAGCAGAACAAGGTCTGCAAACTGCAATTAATGCGATTAATAACGGTGAAACGGGTGCTTTGGCGACGGCAAAAGGTTATGCAGATGAAAAAGTTGCGGCAGAAAAAGAACGTGCCGAAGCAGCAGAACAAGCAAATGCACAGGCGATTTTAGATGCAAAAACAGAATTGAAAGGTTATGCGGATGCCGCAGAATCAGATGCAGTGACCACTGCAAACGCTTATACAGATTCTCAGGTTTCGACCTTGACGAGCCAGACAGCCAATAATACGGGTGCGATTGCTCAATTGCGTACAGATGTAAATGCTGCTGGGGTGGCAATTGATGATATTGCAAAAGAAGGTGGTACGATTGATCAGAAAGTTTCTGCTTTGGAAACAAAATTAATGGATGATACAAATGGTACGGTTACTGCGGCAGTGGCGGCGGAAAAAACACGTGCCGAAGGTAAAGAAGCCGAATTGGCGACTGCGATTTCAAATGAAAAAACACGTGCCGAAGGTGAAGAAACCAGAATTGAGGGTTTGGTAACTGCGGAGAAAGAACGTGCAATGGGTGTAGAAGAAGGTCTGCAAAATTCAATTAATGCGATTAATAACGACACCAATGGTATTTATGCTAAGGCAAAACAATATACAGATGCAGGGTTGAATACAATTTATAGCAATGCAAGTGAATGTATTGCGGATTCTGACTCAAATAATTGTATTTTGTCGGCACGTACCGGAACAGACGGAAACCCAATGTATGTCTGGATTTCTTTGACTGCACCGGCAGAATAATTATTTCCTAAAAAATATTTTTAAAAAAAAAGTGTGTAAAGTGTAATTTTGCACTTTACACACTTGGTCAAAAAATGATATTATAGAATCATCGAAAGGAAGGATGGGATTTTATGAAACGTTTAACAGCAGGTATCTTTGCGGTTTTAATGGGTTTGGTATCCGTTAATGGTGCAGATGCTGCCGTTACGTCCGAAGCATGGGTTAGACAAGAATTGGCTAAAAAACAAGATTTGTTGGACAATGATAATGCCGGAACAAACGTAACTATTTCATCAGATCATAAAATTAATGTTCAAACAACCGATACTGCGGCCGCGAACAGTGTTGTGCCTGCGTCGGCGGGTTTGGTGCATACGGTTATGACCGATGCTGCGACGGCGCGTTCGGGTTTGGATACGCGTATCACCGCAAATGAAACAGCAGTTTCGAATTTGCAATCGGGTAAAGCGGATAAAGGTACAAAATTATCCGATTATGGTATTACAGATGCGTATACCAAAGGCGAAACCGATACGAAAATTGCCGATGCTGTGAAAGATACAATGGAAGGTGATGTTTCTGCGGCATTGGGTGATTATTTGTTGAAAACAGAAGCAGAAGCACTGTATGAAACAATTGCTGCGGCCCAGGCGACAAATAGTGCCCAGACAACAAAAATTGATGCGAATACTGCGGCGGTTGCCACGTTAAATGGTAATGAATCTGTTGAGGGTTCGGTCGCGAAAAAGATTGCTGATTCTATTCAGGCAATGTCTTTGGTCGATGTTGCCAAGGATCGTGAATTTGTGACATTGGTTTCACAAACAAATGGTAAGATTTCGGTTGAACGTCGTGCATTGAAACAGTCCGATATCCCAACAATTACACTTAGTCAGGTTGGTATCGATAATGGTACAGATTGGCGCACGTTGATGCAGATGTTGGCGGATACCGAAGGTTCGATTCAATTGGTTGCAACAAAAAGTGGTTTGCAAAATTTGGTAATCCGTAATGGTGCAATCACATCCAGTATGATTGCCAATGGTGCGGTTACGACAGATAAATTGGCCGACGGTGCGGTTACGGGCAATAAATTGAGTGATGGTGCGGTTACCGGAAAAAAATTGGGTGACGGTTCGGTAACAAAAGATAAGATTGGTGCGGGTGCCGTTGATGCCACCAAGTTGGCCGAGGCGGTTCAGAATCAATTAAATGGTGCTTTACAGGCGCCGGAATCATATGCGGCGACATCGACGGGTACTTTGGTATTGACGGCGACGCCACAGGGTGATGGATCATATGCTTATTCGTGGGAAGATATTTCACGTTAAGTATGTCAGTTTGAAAACAGTCATAATCGATTTGGATTCGGTTTTGGCGAAACAAAATGTCACGGTGCGGTTTTCCAATCTGTGGCGAAATAAAACCAAGAAAGAAAGGAAAGAAAAATGAAAAAATTATTAACAGTATCGTTGGTTGCGGTTATGGCTGTATCCGCTGCTCACGCGGAAATCGCATCTACAAATTATGTAGGAAAACAAATTGCAGCTTTTAATACTGAAACAATAGTCCCATTGGATGCCAAAGTTGGTAATGCTCAATTTGCAAATGGTGTAGCTGCCTCTCATAAAGGTAATGTGACTGATGCTATCGATGCAGTTGCAGGTGTTGTTGCGGGATTGAGTGGTGATGGTGACGGTTCTGTTGCAAAGCAGATTGCAGCTGCCAAGGAGGAATTGGAAGGATATGCAGATGAAGCTGCTGGTAAAGCATTGGATGATGCAAAAGCAGATGCGGCAAAATATATTGATGAAGATGAATTGACAGCATCTCAAGAAGCGCAAGACGCAGTTTTGAAAGCTTATACTGATACTGCTGCAAAGGCGGATGCTGAAGGTGCATTGGCTAGCGGTTTTGTAAAAACTTACGTTGATAAATCTGTTGCCACAATCCAAGGAAATTTAGGTGATCAATCTACAACTATTTCTCAAATCGCCACTTTTGATAAAGATGGCAATTTGACTGGTGGTGCTTTGGGAGCAGTTGCTACTACTTTAGATACAGCGGTTGAGTTGGATGATGCAGGCAATTTGACTGGTGGTGCAACAAAAGCGTATACAGATGATGAAATTCAGAAATTGGATGGTAAAACAGTTGCTGGTACTGCAGATGGAAGCTATGTCGTTCAAACAACAGAAGAAAGTGGTATCGTAACTGTATCCCGTGTGGCATTTGATAAATCGGTTACATCAGCGGGCACAGACAATACTGCACCAACAACCAAAGCGGTATATGCTGCTATTGAAGGCGCAAAATCGGCGAATACTGATGCTATTAATGATTTGGATGCAAACAAAGCAGTTACTGGTAATAACTTTGTAACTGGCGTGACCCAGGTAGATGGTGTTATAACTGCAATTTCTGAAAAATCTATCAATGATGCTGTAGTTGCCTTGGCAACTGTTCCAGAAAAATGCGGTGCTAATGGAACTAACAAATGTTCTTTGTCTGTTTCAAAAGGCACATTTACATGGGAAATTATCGAAGAATAATTTGATTAATTACCATAAAGTAAAAAGGGCGGGGGATACCCCGCCTTTTTTTGCATTGTTTTTGTGGGGGCAACAGTTCCCCGCCGTTGGAGTGCTGCCCGCAGGGCGGGGTGGTTAGAGTGTCCGAGAAATCGCCGTAAACCCCACATACTCCGTCACCCCGATGGCGATCGGGGTCCATTGCGTTTCTGTGCGAATAAAAAGGAAGACAGACACAATGGATACCGACCTGCGTCGGTATGACGAGTGGTGTGTAATTCCGCGAATAAAAAAGGAATAGATTACACAATGGGCCCCGATCGCCATCGGGGTGACGGTGTTGGTCTGTGTTGGGTTTGATTACTTTGGTCGTGGTGCGGTTTGGATTATTTGCACGATTACACAATGGATACCGACCTGCGTCGGTATGACGTGTACTATATTATGCTGTATCCGGATTCTGTTAGTATGTCGTTATACAGGTCACGCCATTTTGGATTAAATTCTATTATTAATTTTAATTTCCATGTGCGATGCCAATTTTTTAACTCTCTTTCGCGCATAACCATATTTTTTATACTGTTATGCCATTCGTAATATACTAATTTGTCTATGTTGTATTTGGATGTAAACCCCGGTATTTCATGGTGTTTATGTTGCCATATTCGGCCAATCAGATCAGTGGTGGACCCAATATACAATGTGCCCATTTGTTTGTTACATAAGATATAGACCCAGCCGCCGGTTTTCATGATGATTTGATTCTATTCGTTTTATTTTTATCTGCAAGGTAAAAGTTGCGCCATTACACAATGGGCCCCGATCGCCATCGGGGTGACGGGATTTTTTACACAAATTTTTCCGGTACTAAATTACATATGTTTTTCCATATACGGCGAAATACGCCGGTGTCGGGGGCGTGTTTGTGAACCCGTGGTTTGGTGTCGCCTGTGCGTGTGCCCGTCCATATCGGGTTGCCATTTGAATCCAATGTGACATGCCATGATGTTTTGGTGTCTTTGATTATCATGTCGCGTAATTTGTTCGCAAATTCGTGGCTTTCAAATATCGCAACGTTTTCCGTGTTATAGTATGCACTGCGTGGGTCCAAATTAAAACTGCCTATCCATGAAATATCGTCGTCGAATACCATGGTTTTGCTGTGCAGGACGGAAAAACTGGATTGCTTACGTTCGCGGTCGTGGGTTTTGCCGCGCAGGTTTTCCGCAGATGTCATAAATTCATATACGTCTGCGCCGGATTCGATTAATTTGCGACGGTATTTTTCCCATTTGGCATATACCGTGGGCGCGTTTGTTGATGATAATGAATTTGTCACAATGGTCATGTGTACGCCGGAATTTTCTTCGCGCAGCATGTGTTCCAAACCGACTTGGCCCGGAACAAAATATGCCGCAGACATATATACCGATTTCGTAGTTTCGTTCCACAGGTGTTGCAGTGCACGGACGATTTCGCCACGATATGATTCTTTTTTGGCCATGGACATTTCTACTTTCTGGGGTGGGTCGGCCAAGAATTTTCCGTGACCCCATGAAAAATCAAACTTACGCTGCTTGTAATCACGTTGCGCCATTGATATGACCGTGTTGTATCGGCGGACGTCCGCAGTGCTGTCTAATTCAAGTTTATTAAATGTGCGTTCCAATTTCTTCATCGCGGATTTCGATTTTGCTTTTGGAAATACAGATGCGGGTATTGATAAATGATGATTCCAATATTCGTTAAAACTATCCGTGGCATAGTGCGTCATGTCGCCGATGAATAATACGTCCGTGTCCGAAAAGTTCGATGCAGTTTCGGGATAGAAATAATTACTGCCTACGTTGCGACCGCCGGTGATGTATGCAATGTTGTCAACAATAAATAATTTATTGTGCATGCGTGAGTTTAGCCGGTTAAAGTCCGCCAAAATTTGTGGGTAGTATAATATCTTTGTCCGGTTGGCGACCGTGTTGAAAACTTTGACCTCTATATTCGGGTGTTGGTTTAACAGTATGACGTCGGCAATGTCCGATTTTGTGCCGTAATCGTCCAACAGTATGCGGATTTTGACCCCGCGGTCGGCGGCATTTTTTAATTCGCCAATTAATACGCGGGATGTGAAATCGTTACTGTATATATATGTTTGCAGGTCGATGGTTTTGGTCGCCATGCGCGCAAATGCAGAACGAATAATAAATGCAGACAGTCCATCTTCGATTAAAGTTGCCCCCGATGCGTCCGGTGACGCGGTTAATTCGTCCAAATAATATGATGCAATCGGTGTGGAATATGGGTCGTAATTAAAATCAGATTGGGTGACTTTTGGTGAATATTTTTCCAAACGTTCGTCGTGTGTCGATGTCGGCACAGTTGTGCAGCCCATTAATGGTAATGTCAATAGCCAAACAGATACTTTGCGCAACAGTGACACTTTTTATGTTCCCTTTGATTTTTTACGTGTGCAATTATAGGCCCATGATATCACATGTGCAATAAAAAATCATTATATTTTTTAATGAATTAGGAAAACGTACCTGTAAATTAAGCGTATGGGAAAAAATACTTGTAAATCAGGCGTCTGTATCGCGGTTGTGTGTTTTTTGTTTGATTGAAGTGTTGAAATATGATATTATGTGCATAATAGAAGGGAAGTTTTGCAATGAAAAGATTTGTCGCAGTATTGGGTGCAGTGTTGGCTTTGCCCGCGTTTGCCGAGGTAATGCCTGTTTTCTACGAAGAAGAAATCGTAGAAGTAGAAGCACCAGAGACCGCAGAAGATGTTGTCGCAGATGAAAAAAATCAACCCGTTGTTCCGGTAACCCAACCGTCGCGTGTGAATCCGCGTTCGGGTAATGTTGCGCAACGTGTGGCGGGGCGTACATCTGGGAATACGCGTGCAACACGTTCAACGACCGGTGCGGGTGTACGTGCGCGTACCGTGGCGCAGCCGGTTGCGACGGAAAGTCGTGGTGTGGCCAAAACACGTGCGGCAAGCGTACGTCCATCACGCGCAGCGTCCGGAAAAAATACAAATCAAATTGCAACAACACGTCGCGCTATGCAGGCGGATAATCAAAAAGGTGTTCAAGCACGTGCGTCAATCGTTACGTCCGATACAGTTAATAAACCATTGTATAATGGTCGTGTCGGTACGCGTGTGTCATCTGTGCGTGCACGTATACCATCTGTGACCGGATTGGTGTCGGGTGGGACGGCGACGTCGGCGACCACTGCGGCCGATGCAGTGGCGGAAATGGACGAATTGTCACAAATGACAGATTATTGCAAAGCGCAATATACGTCTTGTATGGATAATTTCTGTAATGTGTTGGATGATAACCAAGGACGCTGCAGTTGTTCGAAAAATATTAAAAATTATTTAAGTGTTGAAAATGCTTTGAAAGAGGCGACCGAAGAATTACAGGATGTCGCACAGCAAATTCAATATATTGGTTTGTCTGCAGATGATATAGAAACACTGTTCACACAAACAGAAGCAGAATTGAAAATGACCGAAGTTGGGGAAGACAGTACCACTTTGGCAACCGATTTGGATAATATTAAAAAACTGTTGTTAGAACCAAAAGAAATCAAAGCAAGTGCTGTATTGGATTCTTCAAGTTCGGATGTAATGGGATTGTTGGATATTAATACTATCTTTACCGGAAATACAAATGTTGGTGCAAATTGGCTGTTCAATTTTGGTTCGGATAATAATGCCGAAGCGTCCAGTATCAATAACCAACGTGGGGAAGCGTTATATAATATCGCGAAAAAACGTTGTACTGCGGCGGTTTTGGATACTTGCGCAGGTCAAGGTGTAAATACAGCGGTTGTATCAAATGCGTATGATATGGAAATCGATAAACAATGCGTTGCATATGAACGTAGCTTGAAAGACGCAAACGATGCAATGAACAACACGGTTCGCAATGCAAAGAACGTTTTGCAACGTGCACGTTTGTTGGTGCGTCAACAGAAAAATTCATATGATTTGCGTGGTTGCGTCAGTGCTTTGGATGCATGTATGCAGGATGAATTTGTCTGTGGGGCGGATTATGAAAACTGTTTGGATCCATCCGGTAAATATATCGTAAATGGTGCAATTGTTGTTGGTTCAACACCGGGGCAGTGGATCGATGGGTCGACCGAAACCGACAAATTGCAACCGGGGTACACATATGATACGAATACATTGCATGCGACTTGGAATTATACCGTAGATAATACGGATCATAATGCGTGGATGCCAACTGTGGATACAACAGGTGGGGATAAATATGTTCCAACATTGGCAAAGTATATAGATGCGACAATGGCTAAGGAAGGCGCGTACCCAGAAAAACCGGGTGATACTATGTCGTCTTATCTGCAATACAGAATTGGTTACCACAATAATGAAGATGGACGTAACTATGGTATGTGTATGTCTGTGTTGAACAAGTGTCAGGACGTTACATATACGGGTGATGATGGTGCGTATAACCCAGATAATCCGGTTGTGCGTGAATATCTGCAACGTACTTTGACCCAGATTAAGGTGCGTCAGGATGAAATTATGGCAAGTTATGCCGAAAATTGTATCCCAGAGGTGTCATCATGTCTGTCCCAGAATAATTACAGCGTGACAGCGAATATCGCAATTAATGCATGCCGTCAACAGATTGTGACATGTATGTCGATTAATGGTCATGCGGCAGGAACACCGGCGCCAAAGGCGATTTCAGATTGGGTTGAAAGTATTACAAGTACTGTAAATTAATAAAAAAGTCCCCGAACGGGGACTTTTTTAATAGACATAATTTTTTGTTTTTGTTATCTTTGGCACAAGGAAAGAGGGCAAATTACAGATTTGTAACGGAGATTTCGCGCATTATGCAGGTTTTCTATAGGTTTGTTTTTATTTCAGGTGTTTTATGCGTAATGATGCGGTCTGCCGTGGCGGGGGTGGTGGAAACACCGACTTTGATGGGTGGAAATTCGCCTGCAACGATTGCTTCGGTAAAAGCAGGTTCTATTGTAAATGATGGTTCGGGGACTGCGGCGGGTGATGTGTATGATTGGACGATGTGGGAAGGTTATAAAACGTCCGGTATTGCCAGTGTTGCTTATGTGAACCGTGCGGTTGATGCGGCGGGTAATGCCGCGCAGTGGGCGGAGAATCATGCGGCTTTGGCGGCGGATATTGCCACACAGGCCAAAAATGTGGCAAGCAGTGCGCAAAGTGTCGCCAACAGTGCGCAAAATACGGCGTCGGCGGCCAAAGCGGCTGTGGATGCGATTGTTGTTCCGACGGTTAATAATTCCGTATTAAAAATACAAAAAAATGGCACAACGGTTGCGGAATTTTCTGCGAATTCTGCCAATGCCGTATCGGCGAATATTATTTTGGGCGCTTTGGCGGATTTGAATACTGTATCAACGGGTCAGATTGCGGATTCGTCTGTGACGTCGGCCAAGTTGGCCAGTGGTGCGGTTGCAACGGCAAATATTGCAAATGGTGCAGTTACGGCGGCAAAAACATCGGGTGTATATGGCTATTTGCCGGCGGGCAGTGATAAGTCCGGTGTGGCAGAAATTTGGGTTGAATAAAAAAATACCGCCGTTTGGCGGTGTTGTTTATTAAAACAATCCAATTAATCCAATTCCCAATCCGGCCGCCACGATTGCGGCAATTGTTAATGGCCAGAAATATTTTTTTACAATTGCGTTTGCGCGTTCTTGGAAAAAGTACAGCAGGGCTGCAATGGTTGCAAAGCGACCTGTGCGGAATATGGCCGATACCGCCAAGAATAACCATATTGGATATCCGATAAAGCCCAGCCATATTGCCAACAGTTTATATGGTATTGGGGTTACCGCGGTCAGGACAATAATTAATATCCCGTATTTTGTAAACATTGGTTCGATTGTGGTTTCAATTAATTCGCGACTGGAAAACGTGTCAATCAACCACAGGCCAACCGAATCGTACAGCCACATACCAATCATATATGCAATTGCGCCACCGACGATTGAACCCAATGCGGCGGCAATGGTGATTGGTATGGCACGCTTTTTATTTGCGATAATCGGTGGTGTCATAAAAACTTCGGGTGGGATGAATAAAAATATCGATTCGCATATCGTTAATAAAAATACAATCCATGAATATGCACGTGATTCAGATTTGTTAAGAATGTATTCAGAAAACTTCATTTTTCCCCCGTTTTATAAAAAAATTTACTTGATTGTAATTAAATATTTTATATTTTACAATTAGATTAATAAAAAGATTACATAATGGCAAAAAGACAATTTAATTCAAATCGCGGTGAACGTATCGCATCCAAAGTACAGACATTGGTCGCAGAAATTCTGCGTGATGTGTGGGGTGATGATAAATTGGTGTCGGGGGTGTCATTGGTTGGGTCTGTGGCACACGGCGGTTTGCAATTTGTGCGATTGTTCTTTTATTCCAGAAATCCGGATATTGATGCCGTTCAAAAAAGATTGGATGAAATCACACGTATGGTCCGATTCGAATTGGCGCACAGAATGAATCAAAAATATGTGCCGGATATTAAATTCCAATATGATGATACGTTGGAAAAAGCCGAAAAAATCGACGAATTGTTAAGTAATTTATAGATGAGACAATTGTATAAATTTTCTGAATCTGAATTGTCTGTGTTAAAAAGGGAATTAAAGATATCGGGACAGCCAATTCATAATTTGACAAGAAATTATTATTTCCGTGCGGTTAAATATGCGTTATCTGGGTTTGATGGGACTGTTTTGCGTCCTGATGTGACGTATGTGAAAAAAATGCAGGGGCAAATGTATCGTAAGGCGCAACGGTATAAATTAAATCCGGATATTTTTATGTCGTATGACGTTTGTGTCTATAATAAATATACCATAAATTGGGTGGGTGATGCGATTGATAATTTTGGAACTATTAAAAATCCGGACTGTCCAATAGAATTTCAAAAATGGTATGGTGAATATGCCTATAATGGTGGTCATCCGTTTGAAATTTATCCGTATATCTGCCTGTATGTGCGGCGGCAAAAGGATGGTTTTTATTTGGAATTAGCGAATATGGGTGTTGATAGTGTTTATTATTTAGAAAAAATGTTGAAAATGTTCATTGCGTTACGACATGCACATATTCCTGTTGAGTTGCAAAACAGGGGTTCTTTTTTGAAATATTGGCAGAATTACAACTTGAAAAATCGTTAATACTGGTATATCATTGCCGCATAAACATAGGTGGTTTTGATGAAGCAGTCCAATATCCGAAATTTTTCAATCGTTGCACATATTGATCATGGTAAATCTACATTATCCGATAGATTGATTGAATATACGGGTGGATTACAATCACGTGAAATGAAGGCGCAGGTCTTGGATTCCATGGATATTGAACGTGAACGTGGTATCACAATTAAGGCACAAACCGTACGTTTGAATTATACCGCCAAAAATGGTGAAACATATCAATTGAATTTGATGGATACGCCGGGACATGTGGATTTTTCGTACGAAGTGTCACGTTCGTTGGCGGCGTGTGAAGGTGCGTTGGTGTTGGTTGATGCAACCCAAGGTGTTCAGGCACAAACATTGGCAAATGCATATTTGGCATTGGATAATGATTTGGAAATGTTGCCGGTGTTAAACAAGATTGATTTGCCGTCCAGTGATGTTGCCGCGACCCGTGAACAGATTGCAGATGTTATTGGTTTGGATGCAAATGAAGCGTTGGCTGTATCGGGTAAAACGGGCGATGGTGTGCCGGAATTGTTGGAAGAAATTGTAAATAAATTGCCCGCGCCACATGGTGATGAAAATGCGTCAACACGTGCGTTGTTGGTGGATTCTTGGTATGATTCATATTTGGGCGTTGTGATTTTGGTGCGTGTGGTTGATGGTGCTTTGTCACGTGGTCAGAAAATTAAATTTATGGCGACGGGCGCGGAATATGTTGTGGATAAAATTGGATACTTTACGCCAAAGATGGTCAATGTTGATAAATTACATACCGGTGAAATTGGATTTATTATCACGGGTATGAAAACAATACATGACTGTAAAGTTGGGGATACAATCATTGATGCCAAATGTGATAATGCGCAAATGTTGCCGGGGTTCAAACCGTCTGTGCCGGTGGTGTTTTCATCATTCTTTCCGGTCGAAGCAGATGATTATCCGACATTCCGTGAAAGTGCAGAAAAGTTGGCATTAAATGATGCGTCGTTTATGTTTACGGTTGAAAAATCATCTGCGCTGGGGTTTGGTTTAAGATGCGGATTTTTGGGATTGCTGCATATGGAAATTATCAGTGAAAGATTAAGTCGTGAATTTAATTTGAATCTGATTAACACGGTGCCAAGTGTGCTGTATAAAATTCATCTGCGTGATGGTTCGGTGATTGATTTGGAAAATCCGGCAGATATGCCCGAGCCAACACGAATCGCCGCCATAGAAGAACCGTGGGTGCGCGCAACAATTATGATGCCCGACAAGTATATGGGGGGTATTATGTCGCTGTGTGCGGAACGTCGTGGCGTACAGGAAAATATTTCATATGTCGGAAATCGTGCGGTATTGGTGTATCAATTGCCTTTGGCAGAAATTGTGTTTGATTTTTATGACCGTGTGAAATCTATATCGTCGGGATATGCGTCATTTGACTATGTGGTTTATGGGTATCAAGCGTCCGATTTGGTCAAAGTAAATATATTGGTTAATGAAGAAAATGTAGAGCCGTTGTCATTTATGTGTCATCGTTCGTTCGCAGAAAAGCGTGGCCGTCAGATTGTAGAAAAATTAAAAGATTTAATCCCACGTCATCAATTCAAAATACCATTACAGGCCGCAATCGGTGGCAAGATTATTGCAAGAGAGACAATTGCTGCGTATAGAAAAGACGTTACGGCAAAATGCTATGGTGGGGATATTACACGTAAACGTAAATTGTTGGAAAAACAGAAAGAGGGTAAAAAACGTTTGCGTTCGTTCGGTAATGTAGAAATACCACAGTCCGCATTTATTAATGCATTAAAGGTGTCGTAACAAAACCAAAGGGGGCCAATATGGCGCACCAGTTTTATTTTAATCCGTATATTTTGGATAACTTGCCGGCACCGGCCAAGGGATTCGATGTGGTGCAAGATATTTCCGAACCGCGTTTGCGTATGTATGTTACCAGTCGTGGTGTGAAAACTTTTTTTGTGCGTAAGCGTGTGCGTGGTAAAGACAAGCGTATTTTAATTGGCCCATATCCGCATGTTGATATAGAAGAAGCACGCAGTGCTGTACAAAATATTTTGGATAATGCAATGAAGAAACCGCCTGTGCGCAGAAAGAAAATTTCTTTTAAGCAGTTCTTGGATATGTATTTGGAAAACAAAGTGCGACGCGGTGAAGATTCTTATATGAAATTATTGCGTACGGTTAATCGGCATTTGGTTTCTTTGTTTGATAAAAAAATTTGTGAAGTAACCACCGATGATATTCGTAATTTAATTTCGGGAATTTGTGGTCGGGCAATTGCCGCGCGTATGCAAGAATTGTTGCAGAGTATATTTAATTATGCGATTGATATGGGGTATGTAAAATCTAATCCGGTTGTTGGTTTGGAAAAGATAAAACAAAACAGACGTGTGCGTCCGTTGAATCAGGCGGGGTTATTAAGGTTGATTGATGCAATTGGCGCGGTTGAAGATATTGTTTTGCGGTCTGCGTTTTATATGCTGATTTATGGTTTTGCGCCACGTTCAAAAGTGTTTGCTATGTCATGGGAAGATTTAGATTTTAATCATGATATGTGGAATGGTTGGCCTTTGTCGGACAGGGCGATTGTGTTGTTACAGGATTTGCCACAAGATGGTCAATGGGTATTCGCAGGACGTGGTGGTATGCATTTGACCGATCCGCGAACAACGTGGCGACGTGTCGCGGCGGCGGCGGGTATTCCAAATTTGACAATGGATGACGTGTATAAATTTTTAATGCGTCGTGTTGTGTGGGCGTCTGATCGTGAAGATTTGCGCAATAATTTGAACGATTTATTAGACGATATTTTGTATCAAAATCAGTAAGTGACGTTTTGTCAAGTTTTGTTATCGTTTGTTATAATTCCTTGACATGGGGGTTGTAAAATGATAGTTTATCTAACAATGACGGTCATGGTAAGGACCAAACAATTTAACAAAAACAAAGGAAAAAAATATGACAACTTTTGAAAAAGTAAAAAAGATCGTAGCAGAAAAACTGGGTGTGCCAGAAGATAAAGTTACAGAATCTGCAGCGTTCGTTAACGATTTGGGCGCAGACAGTTTGGACGTTGTTGAATTCGTTATGGAAGTTGAAAAAGAATTCGATATCACTATTCCAGATGATGCAGCGGCTAAATTGGAAAAAGTTGGTGATGCAGTAAAATACATCGAAGAACACAAGAAAAACTAATTTCTTTTTCGAAAAAGGTTATGAAATCCGTCGGATGTTTGTTCGGCGGATTTTTCTGTTGTATTTTTGGATGTAAAATGTTTAATATGTACGTGTGTTAAAACATGATAAAGGAATATATAATATGAAAAGAGTTGTTATCACCGGTATGGGTATTGTGTCGCCTGTTGGAACGGGAATTGAACACGCATGGAAAAATATATTGGCCGGTAAATCGGGTATTAATAAAATAACCGATTTTAATGTCGATGATTTGGCGTCTCAGATTGCGGGTGTGCCACAGGTTGGAACAGATGCAGGGATGTTGAATCCGGATGCGGTTATTGAACCACGTGAACAACGTAAATTAGATAAATGTATTATCTATGCTTTGGTTGCTGCAGATGAAGCGTTACGCGATGCGGGGTTGATTGATTATGCGGGTGATAAAACCCGTGTTGGTGTGTCGGTCGGCAGTGGTATTGGTGGTCTGAATACAATTTATGATAACTGTATTGAATTGCACGAAGGTGGTCCACGTCGCGTCAGTCCTTTCTTTATTCCAAAAGGTATTATCAATATGGCGGCGGGAAATATTTCTATTAAATATGGTCTGCGTGGTCCAAATATTTCTGTGGTTACGGCATGTGCAACCGGTGCGCATTCAATTGGTGAAGCGGCCCGTATGATAAAATATGGCGATGCAGATATTATGGTTTGTGGTGGTACAGAAAGTGCAGTTGGGCGTATTGGCTTGGCGGGATTTTCGGCTATGCGTGCGTTAAGTACACGTAATGATGAACCAATGCGCGCATCGCGCCCATGGGATAAAAATCGTGATGGGTTTGTTATGGCCGAAGGCGCAGGGATTTTGGTGTTGGAAGAATATGAACATGCCGTTGCGCGTGGTGCAAAAATTTATGCCGAAGTTGCGGGGTATGGTATGTCGGCCGATGCGTATCATATTACTGCGCCGGCACAAAATGGCGAAGGTGGCAGACGTGCAATGGAATCGGCGTTACAAGATGCGGGGTTGAAACCGGCGGATGTTGACTATATCAATGCGCACGGAACATCGACCGGTTTGGGGGACGTTGGTGAATTGGCCGCTGTTCAAGAATTGTTTGCAGGCGTTGATGTATCTATGTCGTCAACCAAGTCCATGACGGGACACTTGTTGGGTGCCGCCGGTGCAGTAGAAGCGATTTTCTGTACTTTGGCGATGCGTGACGGTATTGTTCCGCCAACCATCAATTTGGATGATCCAGAAGATGCGGTTAATGGATTGGATTTGGTTCCACATGTCGCAAAAATACGTAAAGTTGATGTTGCGGTAAGTAATTCGTTTGGGTTTGGTGGTACGAATGCGAGTATTGTACTGAAGAAAATATAAGAAATAACCGCCCGATTGGGCGGTTTTAATTTAGCGTTGTTTTTGATAGAAATCACACAATTTTGAAGCATGATTTGCTAATTTTATAGCGGTGTATTCTGGTTCAATATCATGAATCAGTTTGTATTGGTCAATAATTTTACCACAGTCGATGATGCGATTGCCAGTTGTATAAAAATTAGGGATTGCGACATTGTTAATTGCAGGCAATGTGTCCCATAAAGTTTTACCAGATTGGTCTGTGATAAAACCGATGGTACATTTTTTCGCGCAGCCTTCGCAGTATTTGGTAGTATTGACTTTGTTTTCCTGTGTGAATGACATATTGTTTCCTTTTTTTTGTCGTAGTATTTTTTTTGTATTGGGGCACAGGCTATCACAAAAAAAACATGGGTCAAGTTTTTTCGTTTTGGGTGGTTTGTAAAATAGAAAAACCGGCACAAGGCCGATTTTAATTTTATGCTCTTCGTCTTGGGGATCCCTCAGCATCGGGGTGATGCCTGCGGGGCATTCGTGACGATTTGACTGTGTGTTGCGTGTCAAATCTACTCATTGTCGAACCGACATTGTTTCACAATGTGGGGTATTGCCCCCATACCCCCATACATAAAATAAAAACCGGCACAAGGCCGATTTTAATTTTATGGTCTTCGTCTTGGGGGTCCCTCGGCATCAGGGTGATGCCTGCGGGGCATTCGTGACGATTTGACTGTGCGTTGCGTGTCAAATCTACTCATTGTCGAACCGACATTGTTTCACAATGTGGGGTATCGCCCCCGTACCCCATACATAAAACAAAAACCGGCACAAGGCCGATTTTAATTTTATGGTCGGAGTAGCGGGGTTCGAACCCACGACCTCTACGTCCCGAACGTAGCACTCTACCAGGCTGAGCTATACTCCGATGTTTGTGGCATAGATTATGCGATTTTTGTTTGTTCTTTGCAACCTTTTTATCTTTGTTTGTACGCAGAATGGTTAAAATTATCGCACAGTTTGGAAATTTCGACTGCCAATTTTAATGCTTCGGTTGCGTTTTGGGTGTTAGCGAATATCGTATAATCGCCGGGGGCTTTGTAAGATTTGATTACTGTGTCGCCCAGCATTGGATATGTTTTTCCGTTAAAAGTTGTAAAACCGTATTGGCATTTTTTGAAACATCCCAAACAACGGCGTGTATTCGTTCCACGATTTTGTGAAAAAGTCATCTGTTGCCCCCAATTAGTGTTGTTTTTCACGGTATTGGTTGCAATGTTTTGCAACTTCCCGTGCCAGTTCAACTGCTTGTTTTGGGGTGCGGATTTCTTCGGGTCTGATAAATTTATGTTCGCATCTGGATACCCAATAATTTTCAATAATCTGACCATTTAATGTTGGATAAATGTTTCCGTTGTGACCGAATTTAAAATAGCCAAATTCACAATGCATGTCACAACCAATGCAATTTGTGTCTGGATTAACGTTATTTGACATTTTTACTCCTTCAGGACCAAGATTTTATCATCGTATGGATTTTTGTCAATCTAGATTTTTTTGTTATGGGTACTTGTAATTTATGTGATTTAGTAGCATATTTTTATGGTATGTATACCAAAGGAAAAATAAATGTTTATTCAGCGTTTTTTGAAAAAATATATATTTGATAATTATGATGATTACAAAGAAAATGCGATTGTTGATGTGCCAGAAAACTTTAACTTTGCATATGATGTTGTTGATGCGATTGCATCGGAAAGCCCAGATAAAGTTGCGATTTTATGGACAAATGATTCGGGTGAAAAAAAAGAAATTACTTTTCAAATATTGTCCGAAATGTCCAAAGCGACTGCGAATTTTTTGCGTGGGCGTGGCATTGGACGTGGTGATTTGGTGCTGTTGTTTATGCGTCGCAGATGGGAATATTGGGTTTTGATGATGGCTATGCACAGGTTGTGCGCTATTCCGGTGCCGTCAACCAATCAATTAAAGGCAGAAGATATTAAGTATCGTTTGGGTGCCGCCGGTGCCAGAACGGTTATTGCGTATGATGATGGTGTTATTGTTGATGAAATTAAAAAGGCCATTGGCCAAGATTCTGTTCAGATAATTGATTGTGCAGAAGTGGCGAATGCGTGTGAAAATTGTTCAACCGATTTTGAACGTATTAAAAATGAAAATACCGATACAATGGTTGTGTATTTTACCAGTGGTACAACCGATATGCCAAAAATGGTTGCGCATAATTTTGCGTATCCATTGGGACATATTAATACTGCGGTTTATTGGCAGCAATTAACCGATGGGGATATTCACTTTACTTTATCCGAATCTGGGTGGGCCAAGTGTTCGTGGGGAAAAATGTATGGCCAATGGATGGCGGGTGCAACCGTTTTTGTTTTTGATTTCAGTCGTGTCTTTACCGCGCGTGATTTGTTAAATGCAATCAGTGAAAATCATGTTACGTCTTTCTGTGCGCCACCGACGGCATATAAAATGATGTTGGGTGCAAATATGGCAAAATATGATTTGTCGTCTTTGAAAAAAGCGTCCGTTGCGGGTGAAGCATTGAATCCGGAGGTTTATGAACGTTTTCAAGAAAGAACGGGTGTTATAATGCGTGAAGGTTTTGGTCAAACCGAAACTTGTTTAATGTTATTTAATAATCCGTGGATTAAACCAAAACCTGGGTCTATGGGTATGCCGGCGGCAGGTTGGGATATTGTGTTGTTGGACGAACGTGCGCGACCAATTGCCGAGCCAAATACGGTTGGTGAAATTTGTGTCGCCGTTGCGGACAAAAAACCAATGGGGTTATTCCAAGGATATCATAAAAATGAAAAACAAACCGCCATGGTATGTCGTGATGGATATTATCATACAGGTGATATGGCGTACTTTGATGCGGATGGATATTTCTGGTTTGTGGGTCGAAATGACGATTTGATTAAAACCAGTGGTTATCGCGTCAGCCCATTTGAAGTTGAATCTGTGTTGTTGGAACATCCTGCGGTGCGTGAAGTTGCGGTTACGGCCGTGCCCGATGCGTCACGTGGCCAAGCGGTCAAAGCAACAATTGTTTTGAATAAATATTTTCAACCAACAGATGTTTTGGTTCGTCAATTACAGGATTACGTGCGTACGAATACCGCCCATTATAAAAGCCCACGTGTAATTGAATTTGTTGATATGTTGCCTATGACAATCAGCGGTAAAATCAGACGTGCATTAATTCGTACTTTGGATAGCGCAAAAGAGTCCATTGTTGACCCAATCAAAAATACCATTGGTCTTGGGAAAGAAGAAGTTTAAATGGGTAGAATGGTGTTTCGTTATATGATATAATTTGTTGGTGTATAAAGAGGTGTGTAAATGAGTAATGCTGGTGCCTTTAAGGATGGAATAAAAGTTTTGACGGGAAACGATGTTCAAATGACAGAAGGACAAGAAGTTGAATATATGTCCGATGTTAATAATTGGATATTGGTGCATGCAACAAAATATATGCCATTGAAAAATGAAAATGGTCAATTCTATATCCCGACGACCGCAATGGCAACAAAGTTCGAAATACCGCGTTCTACCGTTCATTTTACATTAAATCATATTGTTACAAATCATGGGTATGGTTCATGGGATAATGCAGATATTGTGATTATGACGCCGTATAATGATGCAGTAAAAATGAATGGAAATCCGGCCGAAGTTTCTGTGCATGATACTTATTTTTCGCCCGATGTGACGGGGGGTATGCTGTTGCCGGATGGAACCCATATTGTCCGGCCGGTATATGATTTGCCGGATGGCCAGTTATTTGAAGTGCGTGGAAATGAAACGGTGTATAAATCTTTAGATTTTACGGATGATGAAATTCAAACACTGTTGCCGATGTTGGGGTGGGGCGATCGTGATAAGTATGATGCGTTTGCAAATGCCGATTTTAATCCGGATGAGTTGGGGATGATAATAGAATCTTTGGGTGATGCGGGTAAAAAGTTTTATGAAAATGCCAAGAATAAAAAAGAATTTTTAGTGGGCGTTTTTGAAAGTGCGCGTCATGCTGTTTTGGGGTTGCGTGTGCGCGAAATGGCGATGCGTGAAACGATGAAGGTAATGGGACAACATGATGTGCGGTACGCGTCGGATTTAAGTAATGTTGCCCAAAGTGTGGCCAAAGTGGCACAGGGAATGGGGTTGCAGGGAAATATCAGTAATAAGGGGCATTCTGGCTCTGTGTATGCCGAAATTGAATTGGTGTGGAAGCAGCATGAAGCAATTATGAATGGCAATTGGTTTTTGGGGGATGGGTTAAATCAGTTGATAGAAAAAGAAAAGCCATTAGATTCAATTTATGATTATTTGTCTAAATATATTACTTCGGGGAATAATGTGCGGCCCTATGTGCGCGCATTGTTAGATGGTAAATTGTTAGGTGTCCGACAGTGGTGTCAAGATGTAATCGTGCGTCATGGTGGTGCAAAGGATACGAATCTTGTGGCGGTAGTAGAAAAATGGGCAACAAAAGCAGAATGGGATTTTGCAAAATTTAACGGACGGTTAAGGGCTTTGCCGGGTTATCGGGATTTTTATGATAAGTTGCAACAGTTGCAAAGTTCTGTTACCAATCAGGTTAAACGTGATGGACGTGAATAGTTTTGTGTTTGATTGTTTGCAAATTTGTTTTAATCTGTAATAATCGTAATTCATGGCAAGACGAAAAGGCATTTTTCCAAGACGGGTGGTTATACAAATGTTGGTTGCACCAATTATTATAATTGTGTGCGCAATGTTGTATATGTTTATGATTCATTCAACGGCACGTACGCCGGTGGTCTTTACGGTTGCACGTGGCGATACGGTGACCGGTGTGGCGTCACGATTGATGGCGGAAAAATTAATCGATTCGGAACAGACCTTTAAAATGGCCGTGCGTATGAATGGTGGTAAAATTCAAAGTGGTCAATATGATATTCAGGCCGGTGATAGTGTTTGGACCATTGCAGATATGTTGGCAAATGGTCGTGTGGCATCGACAACGATTGTTATCCCCGAAGGTCTTACAATAAAACAAGTAAAAAAATTATTAATGCAGGCATCGAATTTAACCGGATCTGTGGATTGTGAAAATGGAAACTTGGCGCCGGTGTGCAAACTGTCCGATGGGCAAATTTTCCCCGATACATATACTGTGGCCAAAGGTACAAAACGTTTGGCGGTTTTGGAATTGGCGCGTAAAAAAATGTTAAGTGTGGAAGAGGCGTTAAAGAAAAATGCCCGCAAATTACCAAAGCCATTAAAGAATTGGAATGAAGTTTTAACGTTGGCGTCAATCGTACAAAAAGAAACGCCACAGGTGCGTGAAATGCCAATTGTGGCCAGTGTTTATTTGAACCGTTTGAACAAAGGTATGCGTTTACAGGCCGACCCAACGGTGGTCTATGCTTTGACCGATAAATTGGGGGACATGCAGGGGCAGCCATTGTTGCGTGGTCATTTGAAGATAGAAAGTCCATATAATACATATAGAAATGCGGGGTTGCCACCGGCGCCAATCGCAAATGTGGGGCAGGCCGCAATTCGTGCGGTATTAAAACCTGCAGATACAAATTATCTGTTCTTTGTTGCCGATGGTCGTGGTGGTCATAAGTTTTCCAAAGATTATGAAACGCATCAGAAAAATCATGCGGATTGGCGTAAAATAAAAAAGAATAGAGATTGAGCAAAGGGGATTTTGTATGGTTGTAAAGGCAGATGGTTTTCAGATAGTGACAGAAAAATTAAAAGATGAAAATATCGAAACGCCGTCTGGACATGCGACCAAAGTGCGCAAGATTGATACTTTGTCTGGAGAGTATGTTGTAAAGGAATTAAATGAAAATGGTCGATTTGGTGTAAAAAAAGAAGATAGAAAACAATGGTGGGAAAATAGCCAGAAAAAATCTAAATTTAATTCTGATGAAATACGTGCCAAACAAAATCCGGCGTATATGGTGCCAAAAACACATATTGCACATGGTAAAGTTCGTGAAGAGTTTGCATCGGGTGTGCGTTGGCGTGATGTAATTGGTGCTATGTCGCATGATGATAAAGTTTGGGTATTTAAAGCATTGGCGGAATTTATCAATGATATGTCCGAATTGCGTCCGATTGAGAAAGTAGAGCAGCCGCAGTTATATTGTTTGCCGGTGCGTGATACGGAAATGGTGGCCAAGATTGTCGGCGGATGGGATGAAAAATATGTATCGGCAGAAGACAAAAAATTAATTCAAGATATTTTTGAATATATGATAAATGTGCCGGAAAATAAAACTTTGGTTTATGGGCATAATGATTTGCATGGTGACAATATAATTGTTGATTTGGAAAAGCGTCAGATTGCGATTATTGACTTTGAATGTGTAGGTGGGCAACCGATGATGAATACTATGTATTTTGGTGTGCTGGGTGATTCCAAGGAATTTTGGGACTATGTAAACGGTTTGCCACGTACAAAAAATCCAGATTTGAAATGGAATTATGTGCCGGAACATCGTGAATTATTATCGTTTTTGCGATGGGGGACGTTTAATGTTCAATTAAATGGTGTTGAAAAAATGTCCAAAAAAATTGCCAATGAGTGTAAAAGAATGCGACCAATTTTTGCGGCGGCAAAATTAAAGCGGATGGATGCGGCAAAGAATAAAATGCCAATTGTGCCGATGGCACATTATGAAAAAGAAATGGTGTAAAAAAATCTTGTGACGGTTTTTCGAAAAAAATATTTTTAATTTTTTTGTTCGTAGACGTCACTTGGTTGTAATTTATAATTATTAAAAAATATAACGAATTATAACAAAGTAAATAAAACGCCCGTGGGATGGGCGGTATGGCGTTATCTTTGTTGTGCTTTCGATTCGGGTGCGCGCATGATTATATCATATTTCCGGATTGTCATCAAAAATCTTTGGTGTTGTGGATGGGGATTTTTGCCTGATACAATTACAGTAGCCGGATGAAAATCAGGCGAAGATTAACAAAACAGAAAGGAAAGAAAATGAAAAAAATTACTTTAACTTCTTTGTTGGCTTTTTTTGTAGTATCAGCAGCGTCGGCGGCAAATATTATCGATAATAATCCATTGTATCGCCCATCGGCAGGTCGCTTTTACAGTGTGACAACTTTGGCGTCTCATTCCGAAAACACAGAAGATTGGAAATTGGCCGAAGAGTTTGGATATGGTTTAACAGATGATTTGGCGTTGATTGTAAAAACAGATGCGTCCGAACGTGAAACTTTTGATTATATGTCTTGGGACAGTGTTGCGGTTGGTTTGAATTATCGTTTGATGGATGTGGGTGATTGGCGTGCGGATATCTATGGTGAATATGCGGTCAATCCGGTTTGGGGTGATCATCAACCTATGTTGGATGAAATGCTGACGGACTATACGTGGACATTGGGTGTGCGTGCGGGGTATGTTGGCGTGGGTTGGATGGTTGCCGGTCATGCAGAATTTGATTATGGAAATACAGAATCCTTTAATTGGGCAGATGATGGTATTCATTCTTTGAAATTGGGATTGGATGGCCAATATTTGTTGGATGACCAATGGAATATGGTTGCGGGAATTGAATACACGGGTATGTTGGATGACCAATTTGAAGATGCCGGTAAATGGGCCGCAAAAATTGGTGCAAACTATAACATTGATGAAACTAAATTCGTTGGTGCGTATATCTCAGGTGAAATGGGACATGAAACCGGTGATTGGGAATGGGCCGATGGATTTGGTTTTGGTTTAACGTTTGGTGTTGAATTCTGATTTGACCGTGAAACCAAAAATATTCACCCCCGAAATGTCGGGGGTGTTTTTTTTATCGTGTTTTGTACTGTTTGCATATTTGGGTGATGTCTTTTCCTGTGGCAAATGCATGGGATGGGTTGAAACAGGTGGTTTCGGTAAATTCATTTTTAAGAAAATTATGATTTTTTGGTGGGTGTGCAATATAATCATAAACGATTTTATGGTTTATTACCGGTAAATAGATATATGTGTTTTTTGGTCTTGTTACCTGGATTGTGCACAGCTTGCCACAGCCGGTGCAAACATCGCTGAATCCGAATAATGTGTCTATTTTTGATGACATGTTATTTATCCTTTTTGGTTTTGTTTGTGGTGAATACATTTCTTTGTGATTTGCCATGCGAATTTGCGTGCCAAATGCGATGCGCGAAAAACAGGATAGGTAATTTTATTACCCTGTTTGATGCTGTATATGGTTTGGTAATTTATGCTGGCACGGGATGTAAGTGATGGGATGTCTGTACGACTGGATATATAGCAGCGTTTTGGGCAACCGTTACAGAAGTCGCTTGGGTATTCGTTATTTATTTCAAATAATACCATCTTTGATTCCTTTGATTTTGTTGGCATAAGATAATGCAATGTATGTGTTGTGTCAATTTTTTTGCGGTATTCGTTCCTGTTTATATCTGGGTATATATGGATTAAAATTCTTGTGTAAAAGGAGTTAATCATGAAAAAAGGTATCGTTTTATCTGGTGTGTTGGTATGTTTGTCCGGTGTGGCAAATGCCGCCAATGTTATTGATGGAAATCCGTTTTATAATCCAAAGCAGGGACATTATTATAATATTTTGACACCTTTTCAGGTTAATTCAAAGTTTGATAAATTTGTAATGGCTGATGAATTTGGATATGGTGTTTCGGATTCTTTTGCGATTTATACATCTACATCTGGTTCGTATGATTCGTCTGATAATCCGGAATTTGGTAAATGGGCGTGGAATGATTTAGAATTTGGTTATGATTGGAATTTGTGGGAAAAAGATGGGCGGATTGCCGAAACCTATGGTGCGGTAAAGCAGATTTATAGCACACGTCATGGGTTGCAAACTGTTGCATATAATTGGACGACGGGTGCGCGGGTGGGGCGTGTGGCAGAAGATTGGTCTTTGGCCGGTATTGTTCAGGTGGATTATCTAAATGATGATTTGCCCGAAGATACTTTTGATTCGTGGGCGATGGGCGTTGGGGTCAAAGGACAATATATATTGAATAGTCGTTGGAATATTGTTGGTGGGATGATGTTCGATTTTGATTTGTTTGGTACGTATTATGATGGTGAGCGTTTAATGATTGATTTGGGGGTGAATTATAATTTGGATGAAACCAAATATATGGGCTTTTATGTTAAAAAAGACATTGTTCACAGTTTTGAACATAGTCCGGCGACAATGGGGGTTCTGGTTGGAATTGATTTCTAGGAATAGAATTGATATTTCAGACGTTTCTTGATATAATCTTGGTTCATAGGGGGTAGGGTATGAACCTGAAGAATTTGTTTCTAGAAGCGTCTGAAAAATTGCGTGCGCAATCCGATGATTATTATGGTGAAATGTCGATGGCCGATGAAATGTCGGTGTCAGATATGAAAAATTGGTTTTTGGTTCATGTGACAAAATATATGCCCCGTTTGGCAGATAATGGCGAATTGTTTATCCCGACAACTGCGATGGCGACGAATTTTGAAATTCCCCGTTCGACGGTTCATTTTGCGTTGAATCATATTGTGGCGGGGCATTTAGAGGGTAATTGGGACGGGGCGCCGTATGTTGTTGTTGCACCATATATGTCGATGGTTGAAAAAAATGGCAATCCAGAATATATTGCGTTGGCAGATACTTGGTTTTCGCCCAATCCCGACAGGGGGATGATATTGCCCAATGGTGCGCGGGTGGTGCGGCCGGCCCAAGATTTGACGGATGGGAAGTTGATTGATGTGCGTGGAAATTATATTGTCTATAAATCTGCAAATTATACCCCCGAAGAAGAAGAAATGATTGTATCAGAGTTTGATTGGTCAAAGCGTTTTTCTTATGACAGTTTGGAACAAGGTGATAAAAAACGTGATGCTTTGTTGGCTCAACAGGTTCGAGATATGGCGTTTGTTGCATGTATGATGGAAATGGGCGGGCATGTATGGCAGGCCACCAGTGATGGGTCTGCTATGGCGGTCAAGGTTGCAGAGGTTGCACGGGCCAATAAATTTAATGCGGGTGAGACGGATAAGGTGCATGGTGAGAGTATAGAGTGCTGTATAGAACGTGATGTGTGGATTGAGTTAGATGGTTTTTTAAGAAATGGTTTTCGAATAGATGGTGATAAGGGTGGCTTGCTGACGTTGACCGATGATTTAGGACAGGTTTTTGAATATATTAATAGAAATAAGAATAAGATAGGGGTGAAGAACATAATACATGCTTTGATTGGAAATCGTTCGATTGATATGATGGGGGTGTGTGAATCAAAAATTGTTGAACGTGCCAATAGTATTCGAAATACATATCGGATGTTGCGTGGTGCGGAATACAAAGGTTTTTTGCCGGCTAATTACAAAGAGTTATCGGCAGAAAAACCAAATATGGGTATAACTTTGCAACGATGGTTTGACAGGGTTAATCAAGATTTTGAACAGTGGCGTGCCCAGATACAAACGTTGCCCGAATATGAAGATTTTATTAAAAAATTACGTGGCTTGGCAAATGAAATGGCAATACAACAGTTAATGGGGCGTTCCGGACGTTGAAAAAATGTTTTTTTAATATAAAAGTTGCGTTTCTGATGACAATGTAAAAAAACGCAGATTTCAAGCAGAAAACGTGTGAATTTTCCTAGATTTTCCTTGACAATGTGGGGGTCGGTGATTATAGTATGTTCGCTTTCTGTGTAAACAAGGAAAGCAGAAAATACATAAAAACCGCTTGTGATTACAAAGTTATAATCCGACATAAGTCGTTGAAATAAGTTTGTTAAGCGGCTTTTGTGCAGAGTAAAAAACAGGTAGAAAAAACAAAGAGAGTTTGAATGCCAACAGTAAACCAACTGATTCGGAAACCTCGTAAAAAGGTTGTGGTAAAAAGTACTGCACCTGACATGATGGAAAACCCACAGAAACGTGGTGTTTGCACACGTGTTTATACGACTACACCGAAAAAACCTAACTCGGCGCAGCGTAAGGTTGCCCGTGTAAAACTGGCAAACGGCCGTGAAGTAACTGCTTATATTCCTGGCGAAGGTCATAACTTGCAGGAACATAGTGTTGTTATGATTCGTGGCGGTCGTGTAAAGGACTTGCCTGGTGTTAAGTATCATATCATTCGTGGTGTCTTGGATACCAAGGGTGTAGATGCAAGAAAACAGGGTCGTTCTTTGTATGGTGCCAAAACAAAGAAATAAGTAAGTTAACCGCACGCATGTAATGTGCGTGAGTAATCTGTTTATAAAACAGGTGAAGGACAAAAGGAAAAAGTAAAATGTCAAGACGTAAAGCAGCAACAAAACGTGAAATTTTGCCAGATTCCAAGTATAATAATCTGGTCGTTGCGAAGTTGATTAATAACGTTATGTGGGACGGTAAAAAAGAAGTTGCCGAAAATATCGTATATGGTGCAATGGATAAATTGAAATCGATTGCCAAAGACGGTGATGAATTGGCCGCTACATTAGAAGCAATTGATGCATTGAAACCTTCGGTCGAAGTAAAAGGTCGTCGTGTTGGTGGTGCAACTTATCAAGTTCCATGTGATGTGCGTCCTGCACGTCAACAAACAATGGCGATTCGTTGGTTGGTTATGTTCGCACGTAAACGTGGTGAACGTACAATGACAGACAGATTGTTTGGTGAATTGCGTGATGCTTTGAATGGCCAAGGTGGCGCATTTAAGAAGAAAATTGACACACATAAAATGGCAGAAGCGAACAAAGCGTTTGCTCACTTCCGTTGGTAATAACATAAGGCAAAGGAAAGATACATGTCAGTCGGAAAAACCGCACCTTTACATATGTACCGCAATATTGGCATTATGGCCCATATTGATGCGGGTAAAACAACTACTTCGGAACGTATCTTGTTCTATACGGGTAAAACATACAAAATTGGTGAAGTGCACGATGGTGGCGCAACCATGGACTGGATGGCCCAAGAACAGGAACGTGGTATTACGATTACATCTGCGGCAACTACTTGCTTCTGGCGTGATCATCGTATTAACTTGATTGACACCCCAGGGCACGTTGACTTTACGATGGAAGTAGAACGTTCTTTGCGTGTTTTGGACGGCGCAGTTGCGGTTTTTGAATCTGTGTCGGGTGTTCAACCACAGACAGAAACAGTATGGCGTCAGGCCGACCGTTATGCGGTTCCACGTATTTGCTTTATTAACAAGATGGACCGTATTGGTGGTAATTTCTTCCGCTGTGTTGATATGATTCGTGAACGTTTGGGTGCAAATCCTTTGGTTGTGAATTTCCCAATTGGTGCAGAATCTGATTTCCGTGGTGTTGTTGATGTTATCGAAATGCGTGCAATTGTTTGGGAAGATGATATGGGCAAAGAACCTATTATCACAGAAATCCCAGAAGATTTGAAAGCAAAAGCACAAGAATTGCATGACAAATTGGTCGAAGAAGTTGTGACTTTGGATGATGAAATTATGGAAGCATATATGGAAGGTAATGTTCCAGATACAGCGACCATTAAAAAATTAATCCGCAAAGGTACAATTGGTCAAAACTTTAATCCGGTTTTGTGTGGTACTGCATTTAAAAACAAAGGTGTTCAACCATTGTTGGATGCGATTGTTGACTATTTGCCAAGCCCATTGGATATCCCTGCGATTACCGGTACAAAAATGGACGGTGAAACAGCAGATTCGCGTAAACCGGATGTAAAAGAACCTTTCAGTGCTTTGGCATTTAAAGTTGCAAATGACCCATTTGTAGGTAACTTGATGTTTATCCGTATTTATTCGGGTAAATTGGTTTCCGGTTCTTATATCTATAACTCTAATCGTGATAAACGTGAACGTGTTGGTCGTATGTTGTTGATGCATTCCAATAACCGTGAAGAAATCAAAGAAGCATCTGCGGGTGACATTATCACATTGGTTGGTATGAAAGAAACGATTACTGGTGACACACTGTGTGATGAATCCAATCCAATCTTGTTGGAATCTATCCACGTTCCAGAGCCGGTTATGAGTATTGCAGTAGAACCAAAAACAAAAGCAGATATTGAAAAGATGTCTTTGGGTTTACAGGCATTGGCAAAAGAAGATCCTTCTTTCCGTGTTTCTGTTGACGAAGAATCTGGTCAAACAATTCTGTCGGGTGTTGGTGAATTGCATTTGGAAATTTTGGTTGATCGTTTGCTGCGTGAATTCAAAGTTGACGTTAATGTTGGTGAACCACGTATTGCATATCGTGAAACATTCCGTAAACCAATCACAGAAGAATACACACATAAGAAACAATCTGGTGGTTCGGGTCAGTATGCTCAGGTTAAAATTGAATTTGAACCTTTGGAACCTGGTCAGGGCTATGAATTCGATAACAAGATTGTTGGTGGTGCGATTCCAAAAGAATACATCCCAGGTGTGGAAAAAGGTTTGAAGATAGCACAGCAGACAGGTGTTCTGATTGGCTATCCAACAGTAGATTTCAAGGCAACATTGGTAGATGGTAAGTATCATGAAGTTGACTCTAATGTATTGTGCTTTGAAATTGCGGCACGCGCATGCTTCCGTGAAGCTATGAAAAAAGCGTCGCCAAAATTGCTGGAACCGATTATGAAGCTTTCGGTTAACACACCGGAACAATACGTCGGTGACATCATTGGGGACTTGAACAGTCGCCGAGGACAAATCAATGGTATCGAAACACAATTTGGTAACCAATTGATTTCAGCATTCGTTCCATTGGCAAACTTGTTCGGTTACGTAAAAACACTGCGTTCTTTGTCACAAGGTCGTGCAAACCCATATATGGAATTGTCACACTATGACGAAGTCCCAACAAACGTCGCTGACGAAGTAATCAAGAAGCTGACGAAATAATAAACAAGAAGTTTTAAACTTAACAAACAGAGCCTAAGGAGAAAACTATGGCAAAAGAAAAGTATGTAAGAAGCAAACCACACGTCAATATTGGTACAATTGGTCACGTTGACCACGGTAAAACAACATTGACAGCGGCTATTGTTCATTACTATGGCGTTGGTGCAGACGCACAAAAAGGTGTTGATCAAATCGACAATGCACCAGAAGAAAAACAACGTGGTATTACAATTAACACAGCACACGTTGAATATGAAACAGAAGAACGTCACTATGCACACGTTGACTGCCCAGGGCACGCGGACTATGTTAAAAACATGATTACCGGTGCTGCTCAGATGGACGGTGCTATCTTGGTGGTTGCTGCAACAGACGGTCCAATGCCACAGACACGTGAACACGTATTGTTGGCACGTCAAGTTGGTATGGGCAAGATTATTGTTTTCTTGAACAAATGTGACTTGGCAAACGATCCAGAATTGTTGGAATTGGTTGAAATGGAAATCCGTGAATTGTTGTCTGCAAATGGTTTCGATGGCGACAATGCTCCAATCATCCGTGGTTCCGCTGTATCTGCAGTAGAAGAAAAGAACGATGGTTTGGGTAAAGAAGCAATCGATGCTTTGTTGAAAGCATGTGACGAATACATCCCATTGCCAGAACGCCCAGTTGATAAACCATTCTTGATGCCAATCGAAGACGTGTTCTCTATCACAGGTCGTGGTACAGTGGTAACAGGTCGTGTTGAATCTGGTGTTATCAAAGTTGGTGACGAATGTGAAATCGTTGGTTTGCGTCCAACACAGAAAACAACAGTTACCGGCGTTGAAATGTTCCGCAAATTGTTGGATCAAGGTGAAGCCGGTGATAACGTAGGTTTGTTGTTGCGTGGTACAAAGAAAGAAGATGTAGAACGTGGCCAGATTATCTGCAAACCAGGTTCTATTACACCACACACTGACTTTGAAGCTGAAGTTTATATCTTGACAAAAGAAGAAGGTGGCCGTCATACAGCGTTCTTTAGCAACTATCGTCCACAGTTCTATTTCAGCACAACAGACGTAACAGGTACAAT
>JAZRJG010000022.1:0-58167 GCA_045645725.1 Candidatus Enterousia sp.
ATAAAAGTGGATTGTGGTGTATAAGTAGATTATTTGCGGTACCTGGGTCCCGTGCTTCCTACTTCACCAAGGTTTCGTAGGACAAGCAAGCCACGGGATGACAAGAGTGAGTATGGGGGATGCGGCGATTGCTTGGGGGGCGCGACATAAAAGTTTTCGTCATACCGACGCAGGTCGGTATCCATTGTGTCTGTGGGTTCTTTTTTTGCGGGATGACACAATGGACCCCGATCGTCATCGGGGTGACGGTGTGTACGGGTGTGACGGGGGAAAATAAAAAAATCCCCCGAATGGGGGATTGGTTATTTGCCGGATATATGGAATTTATCGCCATAATCGCCAACACGTTGGCCACCGATTGTGCATTCCAATGCTTCAAAGCCCTCTTTCACCTGTTTCTTTTTAACAACAGATGACGTTACCAATGCGCCGGTCGTACCCAACACAACACCCGCCGTTAAATCAGATGCCAAACGGGCTTTATTGAATTCACCATCCGCAGTGCGCCATTTGGACAGGCCAAATTGACCTTCGACCTTTGCCAAACGCCCCGCCAATATGGAAATAGAGTTGGGGTCTGCTGGTTGTGGGACTGGGGCCGGTTGCGTCGCTTCTTTTAGTTGACAGGATGAGCCGTCAATGGCCGCTTCATAATTATCGTCACAACCAGTTATGTAACATTTACAACGCATATTGTTGCCATCTGAGTCCTTGCAAGTATATGCGCCATTAGCATCACTTCTCCAATCGCCCACTCTTGCATGTGCTACCAATCTTATAACCTCTTGATGACATTGCACGTTGTTGTCAGCAATTACATTGACATTACCTTCGGCATCTGTGGCAAGGGGGTAATCACTCGTCTGATTATCACCTTCTCGTGGTACTTCGGGGTTTTCTACCCCACCTGTTGATTCGGCAACAGGTTCTTCGGTGGCTTCTGCCGGCGCTTGAACGCCCTGCTTTTTCACACATTCCGTAGCCCAACTGTTCCGTTCATAGTCGTCTTCACAAGTATATACACCACATACACAACAAACATAATCATCGCCTTGTTTGCAGGCGTTTACACAATATAGCCCATCGGGATAGTATTGCCATCCAGTTTTTATTGAATGTGGAGGTTTTTGCCCACCATCACACGGCTGAAAACGCGCAGTAACCTCTGCGTTATTGGTTGTTCTTGCGATTGTATAACAATCTTCCTTAGCAGAGATATATTTTTTATCTTCTGGACAGTCCTCGGCGAATGCGGGGACGGCCAACAGTGTGGAACATATTAAAAACATAGAAATTTTGCGCATTAAATCCTCCAATCCTTTATTTAGGTGTAATTGTATAACTTTTGTGCCATTGGTGCAAGTGAAAAAATGTATTGTATTGGGGCGCGACATAAAAGTTTTCGTCATACCGACGCAGGTCGGTATCCATTGTGTCTGTGGGTTCTTTTTTTGCAGGATGACGCAATGGACCCCGATCGCCATCGGGGTGACGGTGGGTGGTGGTGTGGATGGATAAACAGCGAACAGCGGTGTTTAAGCAATTTATTTGTGATACCTGGGTCCCGTGCTTCCTACTTCACCAAGGTTTCGTAGGACAAGCAAGCCACGGGATGACAAAGAGAGAGTGTGGGGGACGCAGCGATTGCTTGGGGGCGCAACATAAAAGTTTTCGTCATACCGACGCAGGTCGGTATCCATTGTGTCTGTGGGTTCTTTTTTATTTGCCGGATGACGCAATGGACCCCGATCGTCATCGGGGTGACGGTGGGCGGTAGCGTGGATGGAATAAAAGTGGATTGTGGTGTATAAGTAGATTATTTGCGGTACCTGGGTCCCGTGCTTCCTACTTCACCAAGGTTTCGTAGGACAAGCAAGCCACGGGATGACAAAGAGAAAGTATGGGGGATGCGGCGATTGCTTGGGGGCGCGACATAAAAGTTTTCGTCATACCGACGCAGGTCGGTATCCATTGTGTCTGTGGGTTCTTTTTTATTTGCCGGATGACACAATGGACCCCGATCGTCATCGGGGTGACGGTGTGGATGGGGAAATGTATTAACTTAAAACCTGATTCTGTAAATCTATTAATTTTTTACATGCGGTTTGGGCCATGTCCATCAAGCGCGCCAACTGTTCCGATGTAAATGGATGCTGTTCGCCGGTTGATTGGACTTCGATAAAGCGACCATCGCCCGACACAACAAAGTTTGAATCCATTTCCGCAACACAATCTTCGTCGTAATCCAAATCCAATACCAATTCATTATTCCACAGACCACACGATACAGCCGCAACATTATCGCGTATCGGATTTTCACGTATGCGACCCGCATCCAATAACCAGCGCACCGCCAATGACAACGCAACAAAACCACCCGTTATCGCCGCACAGCGCGTACCACCGTCGCCCTGTAATACATCGCAATCAATCGTTATGGTATGACGGCCCAATGCATCCATGTCAACAACACTGCGCAAAGAACGACCAATCAAACGCGAAATTTCAACCGCACGGTTGTCACGGGTCATGGCTTCGTGGCTTTTGCGGGTGCCGTTCGCGCGTGGCAACATCGAATATTCCGCCGTTACCCAACCGCCGGACTTGTTTTGGATGCGTTTCCATGTCGGCTGATTCATTTCAACCGATGCGGTACATAATACGTGCGTACCACCCATCTTTATCAAACAAGAACCTTCGGCCCATTTATTCACGCCGGTTTCCATTGATACAGGACGCATTTGATCAGGTTTTCTTAATGATGGACGCAACATTTTGTATTCCTTTTGGCTGTTTATGTTGGTGGTATTATATACCCAGTATTAAATATTGCAATTTTTTTTGGGTTTGCTTTTTTTTATAATATCGTTATCATATCACCTTTGAAAAAGGATTTTTATGTCAGCACAGACAAAAAGATTAGTTAAAAAAATTATTAGTTATTCAGGAATATTCTTCTTTCTGTTGGCGGCGGGGATGCTGTGGTGGCAGTTGCGCGATTACAGTTTGCGCGATATCGCACACGCCATTTTGGATATACCGTTATTAAACCTGACTATGGCATGTGTGGCATGTTTGTTGGGATATTTGGCGTTATCACTGTATGATTATTTGGCGTTAAAGTATGTCGGTGGACGCGTCACATGGTGGAAATGGATGTTGGCCGGTATGTTGGGATTCGCAATCAGTAATAATGCCGGACACGCCGTGGTCAGCGGTGGTGCAATTCGATACAGATTATATACACGTTGGCGTATTCGTGGCGGCGATATACTGAAAATGTTAACCATTTCGGGCTTCACATATTTCTTGGGGGCATCGGCAATCGTTGTTATTGGGTATTTTTTAATCCCACGCGAATTGTTCAGTGATTCTGTCGGGGTCGGCATGGGGTTAAACGCACTGTTTATATTCTGTACGGTGATGCTGTTGACGTACTTTGCGATGACCGTGTTGTTCTATAAAAAAAGTGTAAAGGTAGGTCAAATTAAATTCCAAATTCCGTCTTTTTCAATGGCGGTTGCACAGACAGTATTGGGAATTACAGACAGCGTGTTGGCTGGATTGGTACTGTACGCATGTATGGTTCCATTTGTAGATATCCCGTTCGGTACGTTTATCGGACTGTTCGTTATCGCACAAACAACCGGCGTTTTCAGCCAAGTCCCAGGTGGAATTGGCGTGTTCGAAACCGTGTTCTTGGTCGCAATGCCAGATAACATCGATAAAGCAAGCATTTTCGGCGCAATGTTGGCATACAGAATTATTTACTATGTATTGCCATTGATTGGTGCCGGCGGTTTGTTCGTTATCTATGAAAGATGGCTGCGCGCAAAAATGAAAAAGTGGTTACGCGAAGCAAAAGAAATTCCAAACAAAATCAAACAGATAACGTCGGATATAAAAATCCGTAAATAAATACCTTGCGAAGTGATATATTGTCGTGCTAAAATACGATTTGTGTATGACAATGGGGTTATTATAAGTGTTTGTATTACCACTGGTTTCAACAATTCGAATGGTGCTGATTAGTATCGTGGCACAATTCTTTGGCATGGGCATGGACGCCCCAGGAGAACGGATTGTTGCCATCGCATACGCCACCAAAACAAAAGGATTATTAAATGTCAAAAAAAATATACGTGGATGCAGTCCACCCAGAGGAAACACGTGTGGTTGTGGTCGATACCGCAACAAATCGCGTTTCGGACTTTGACGTAGAAACAACAACAAAACCACAAATCAAAGGCAATATATATCTGGCCAAGGTTATTCGTGTAGAACCTTCGTTACAGGCGGCGTTCGTTGATTATGGTACGGGAAAAAATGGTTTCTTGCCTTTTTCGGAAATCCATCCCGATTATTATCAGGTTTCTGCAGAACAAAAGAAAAAGTTATTGGAATTGGCACACGCCAATATCGTTGATGACGATGACGACCCAAATGATGAAGAGGACGAAGTCGCAGAATACGACGATCACAGCGCAGGTGAAGACAATAAAGAATTCGCAAAACGCGCACGTGAATTCAAAATCCAAGACGTTATCAAACCAAAACAAATCTTGCTGATTCAAGGCGTAAAAGAAGAACGTGGCCAAAAAGGCGCATCTATGACAACGTATCTATCGTTGGCGGGACGCTTTGCCGTGTTAATGCCAAATTCACGCAAAAGAAACAGTTATGGTATTTCCAAGAAAATTTCAGACAAAGCAGAACGCGCCAGATTGCGTGAAATTTTGCACGCTTTGAAAATTCCAAAAGGTATGACCGTTGTTCTGCGTACCGCAGCAATGGATGCCCAAGGTTCAGATATCGCCGCAGATTACGATTATTTGGTAAACCTGTGGAACGAAATTCGTAAAACAACATTGGAATCGGTCGCACCGGTGACAATTCATACAGAAGATTCTTTGTTGCGTCGCGTCGTTCGTGATTTCTTAAGTGATAAAGAAGATGTTTTGACCATCCAAGGCGAAGAAGCATATGATGCGGCAAAACAATATTTCCAACAAATGTACGGCCGTGCGCCACGCAAGCAATTGGTTCACTATAAAGATGCCGCAGTGCCATTGATGGTAAAAGCCGGCGTTGAAAAACAGTTGGAAGGTCTGCATGGGCCATATGTGCAATTGCCATCGGGCGGGTCTTTGGTTATTAACCAAACCGAAGCAATGGTGACAATTGACGTGAACTCTTCACGCGCAATCAAAGAAAAAGATATTGAACAGACGGCACTGAACACCAATTTAGAGGCCGCCGAAGAAATCGCGTTGCAATTGCGCCTGCGCGATTTGGCCGGTATCGTTGCAGTTGACTTCATCGATATGGAAGAAGAAAAAAACAACCGCAAATTGGAATTGAAAATGCGCGAAGTTATGAAACGTGACCGCGCGCGTACGCAGGTTGCAAAAATTAATAACTTTGGCGTATTGATGTTATCACGTCAACGTTTGCGCAGCAGTTTTATGGAATCGTCATATGTGCCATGTCCACACTGTATGGGGGCGGGTGTTGTGCCATCTATTCAAACGGCGGCAATTATTTTATTCCGTCATTTGCAAGAAAAATTATTGGCGAAAAGCGCACAAAAAATCATTATGACCGTTCCAACAGACGTGGCGGTTTACTTATTAAATCACAAACGTGCAGAATTGGCCGCAATGGAGGCAGAATTCGAAACGGAAATCGTTATTGTTGGCGATGACAGTTTGATGAATATCGATCAATACTCTATCCAACGCGTAGCGCCAGAACAAAATAAAACAGACGATTTGTTGGGGGCATTTGCACCATCGACAGATGCAAAAAAGAAAAACGCCCAGCATGTTGATGCCAAAAAGACAACGGTTAATGCGCAAAGACGCAAACATAAAAAACAGCCAAAGAAACAAACTTTCTGGCAAAAACTGATGAGTTAAAAAATCCCCCAATTGGGGGATTTTTTATCGTATAAAATTTCGCTACGTTTACAAAATAAAACAAAGACATAACAATGCTTTTAGTTGAAAGCATCTATTTTTTTATGTATAATATGTAAGAATCCAAAGGGATTTGGGTTCGGGCCTTCGAAAAGCCCAGCAGTTGCGGTGCAGAAGCACCGTAATCCAATTAGATAAGGTGCATCTGCACTGTTTTCCCCAGCTATGGTTGGGGTGCCGTTGTTATAAATTGAAAGCAGCGGGGTCTGCAACTGTTGACTTTTCGAACACCCCGACCGCCATTTCCCGATGGCGGTTTTATATTACTAAGGAGTCACTTATGGCAAATAACGACCTATCAGCAACCGACGTCGCCCTTGGAACCGCAGTTGTCGGCCTTGGCATTGTACATTGGTTAATAAGCATTTTATTTCCCATCGCAATTATTATTATTATGTTAAAATCTTGTTCTTGATAAATAAGGAGAATAGCAAATGTCGGAACAAAAAATTAAAAATTTTGGTTTGGGGGCTTTAGCCGTAGGTGCTGCACTTCTATTATTCTTAGTAGAAGTTATCTTACCAATTGGCCTGCTAGTATTATTAATCAGCTTTATATTTGGTTAGGGTGCACTTAATATATATTCGAAAAAATCCCCCGATTGGGGGATTTTTTTTATTTCTTGCGCTTTGTTTTTGGGGTTGTCTTGAATTGTATATCGCGCAACTTCTTGTATTCGCCATTTAGTGCACATAATTCGGCATCGGTGCCCTGCTCTACTATTTGACCATCTTTGACGACACAAATCATATCAGCATCCAATATAGTCGATAGACGGTGCGCAATTACAAACGTTGTGCGACCGCGCATTAAATCATTTAAAGCAGATTGAATTAATTTTTCGCTTTCGGTATCCAATGCAGATGTCGCTTCGTCCAACAGCAATATCGGCGCATCTTTTAATATAGCACGCGCAATCGCAATACGCTGTTTTTGACCACCGGACAACAGGCCGCCACCTTCGCCAACCGGTGAATTATAGCCGTCGGGGAATTCATTGATAAATCCGTCTGCATTGGCCGCGCGCGCCGCCGCAACCACTTCTTCGTGGGTGGCATCGGGACGACCGTATTTGATATTTTCTTCAATCGTGCTGTTAAACAAGAATACAGATTGGGAAACTTCGGCAATACTGTTACGCAAAGAGTGCAAAGTATATTTGCGAATATCGGTTTTATTAATCGTAATTTTGCCCAATTGCGGTTCATAAAAACGTTCCAATAAATTAAACAATGTCGTTTTCCCACCACCAGATGGCCCAACCAACGCGCACACAGAACCCGCAGGCACGTTCAAATCTATACCACGCAAAACAGGTTCGTCGGGACTGTACGCAAATGATACATTATGGAAGTCAACAGACAATTTTTTAGATGTTAATTCGCGGGCATCCGGCGCATCAACAATGTCGGGCTTGCTGTCCAAGAAATGGAATAATATCTCTGCCGCTAACAAACCATGTTGCAGCGTGTCGCCAGTGGATGTGATGCTTTTTGCCGGCTTATATGCCGCGGTCAAAGCCAACAAGAATGCCGTAAAGTCACCGGTTGTGATTGCGCCACTGGCAATAAAATGTCCGCCCATAATCATCGCAATACACAGACCAATAGAAATCATAAATTCCATTAATGGTGAACGTAATTCATTGGCTTGGGTGCTTTTATAGGAATTAACCATAGAGTTATTCAAAACGCGTGCAAAGTTCTTTTCTTCGCGTTCTTCGGCGGCAAATGCCTGAATCGTTTTAATGCCATGCAATGTTTGGTTTAATTGCTGGGACACACTGTTCGCGATGCCAAATGATTGACGGGACAATTTGCGACGTTTGCGCATAATTGCAACCATCGGTATCATAATCGCCGGCGCCAAGAACATTAATACAATACACATTTGGTGCGCATAATAAAACATCAAAGCCAATGTCATCACCAATGTTGCAACATTTTGAACAACACGTATTACCGTGCCGGTTACCAAATTTAATACGGCGGTGGCTTGGACACTGAAATAATTCAAATTTTTACCAATGCCGTCGGAATAAACACGTGCCAAATTCATATGCGTGATATGTTTATAGATTTTTTTCTGTAAATCCGCACTGGCCAACAATCCGCCTTTGGACATAATCAAAGATTTCGCGTATGTAAATGTGCCTTTGGCACCAAACGCAAATATAACCTGTAACCCCAACCAATAGACCGCATCAATACTTTTATTGATAAATGCTTTATCCACAACCTGTTGCACCAAGGTTATAGTGTACGCTTCGGCACCGGCCGCCAAAATTGTAAAGATTATACCCGCAACCAACCATTTCCAATATGGTTGACCCACTTCACGCCAAACACGACCATACAAAGACCATTTAATACGACCGTTGGACTCATCGCCTTTGATAAAGGACTTTATTTTATTAGTTATTTTTTTCATAGCGTTCGTATTATAAAAAATGAGTTTCGGTATGTCTAGTGTAAAAGAATATGAAAGAAAATTATATTTTTTTAATTTTTACGTTGACATTTATAATTAAAATGTATAAAATACGTTCGCTTTCATGATGAAAGTGCAAAGTTTTGGGGTTGTAGCTCAGTTGGTAGAGCACCTGCTTTGCAAGCAGGGGGTCGTCAGTTCGAGCCTGATCAGCTCCACCAAAACAAACGAAAGGGGGATTCAAAAAATCCCCTTTTTATAAACAATAAATACAAATTGCGTTAAAGGGGGTGAATACATATGGTTAAAGTTCTGGTTCGTGACAACAACGTCGAACAGGCACTGCGCGTCGCAAAACGTAAATCGCAGAAAGAAGGTCTGTACCGCGAAATGAAAGAACGTCAGCGTTATGAAAAACCAACAACCAAACGCAAACGTTTGAAAGAAGAAGCCGTACGTAACGAAAAAAAACGTCAATCAAAACAACGTATGGTTTTCGGATTCTAATCCAAAATTCAATCCCCCGTTTTGGGGGATTTTTATTTTATTACCGCACCTTTTATTATGGTTAAATCTTCTTTGATGTCGTCTATCTTTATCTGAATCTGACCAATACCGGTTTCCAATAAGGTCGTGCGATTTTCCAATGATGTTATGCGCGTATCTACGCGTTCCAATTCAATAACAGACATATCTTGGCGCGCAACCCAATATATCAAACCGCCAATAAAAACAATCAAAAACCAATTTTCACGCAGAATTTCAAACATTCCACGCCCCATTGAGATGTTGCCCGTCATTTTTTATCCCCCCGACCGTGTGATATCATGGATTCTATTTGCCGGACCAATGCGCATTGGGCTGCAACCCAGCGCAACCGATTGTCAGATACATCAGGTGACATTACACGATTTATTGTTATATCACGCAAATGCGCCAATACGGCCGCACCAGATGGCGATGAAAAACAGCGCGCATATTGTTGTTCTGTATCTGTCATAATGTTCCCCCCGATACTGTTTCCATTGCGGTCATTTGGGCAATTGGTGCAATGTATTTTAATTCTGCATCACTGTTTAATTTAATACGCGGTATCAGACCACGACGCGCCAATATCTGTAACCCACGGTCGCACAGCGGACGGATGAATTCATGCAACAATCGTCCATAGGTCGCGCCCAATATACGCATCATATCCGCATTACGTGCCATAATTTCCGTGGCAGTCATTTCTTTTTCACTTAACAATCCCAACCTGTCTGCCAATAACGTATGACGAATCCTGTCGCGTAAATCGGTTAAAATTATTTGCGACACATCAAAATTCGCCCCCGACGCCAATGGTGTTAAGCCCGACGATCCGATGGCTTTTGGTATAATTGCCCCAGGGGTCAGATTAATATTATTCAAATTTATAACCCCGTCATCGTCGGCTTGCCATATTCCGGAAACAGCAATCGTTGCGTTTTTTAATACCAATTCCACAACTTTGTTTGCCGTTTTAATATCCGGTAACGCACGCATAACCGGACCACGACCGTATAATTCACCGCTGATTACAGACCAACGAAAGATTATGTATGGATTTGTTTCAAATGTGCCGGTTGAAACAATGTTGTTTTCCAGTTCACCATCCGTATCAATCCAAGCAGTAAAATCTGTACCAACCAAACTTTGAACCAATGTTAATGGTGTTTCGGGGTCGCGATGAATCACATCGCGCAATGAAGTCGGCGGCGTCCACGTCGGATAACGTGACATAACTTCGCGCGCCGGCATCGATGTGGTATGAAATACTGCATTTGGTAATATGGCAATATCTGACATTGGGATTGCCGTAAAATTAAATGCGGACGACGATCCAATTGGAGTTTCAGACATAAATAAACACGCCGTTCCCAATACCACCAAGTCCATGTAACACTGATGTATCGTGGTGTAAAAATTAGAATCATTCAAGTGCGAACGCAATATATGTGTCGCCATATCAGAGTCAGGTGATGACACACTTTCGGGAATCAGCGTTAACCACAAAGATTCAGGTGGCGTCATCAATGTGTAAATAGATGCCGCCAGATTATCTGCAGCATCCGATGCCGTCGCGTCATACAATGTCGCAATGTCATCGTCCGCCGTCGGCATAGCATACCGACGCGCCGATTCCCAACGCGAAAGCCACGGCGCGCGCATATCCAACGCACGTTTGTATAATGTTTTTAAATTATTTTGCATTTTGTTTCCTTTTGTTAAAAACAGGTTATAGGTATAGTTTTCTAAACCGAAAAATTTGTGTTGGCGCAAAAGCGTTGAGGCAAACGGTTGGACGGATATACCGGTACGGGTATTTGCGCAATTGCACCCGCCACCGCATCCAATCCATCATCATGCCCCACCCCACCAATCGGTGACCAACCCAACATTTCCGACATCAATGGTGTTTGTTGGGTACGCATATGGGCATACAAACGCCCCGTCGATAATAATGGTTCGATGGCATTTAATATGCGATCGGACTTTGATGCATTGTTTGTCACCCTGTGCACATATATGTTCATGGCGCGGCGGTTTGCACAATCACGCATAATTTCCGGCAGACCACCACCAATACCATTTGTTTCAATTGTTATGCGACGCAGGTTTCGCACATGCATAAAATCCAATATTTGTTCACATTGATTGGATAAAGGATACGCTTCGTTATCCGACACGGTCAGATATAATATATCGTGGATAAAGACACTATGATTCTTATCATCACGATACAGCAAGACGCAGGCGCTGCCGTCACGATTACGACGACCGGTGGACGGATCCCAATACAAAACAGAACCTGTTATAATCGCGTCACCCAATCGGGCGTTACGCACATTAAATTCGTCTGAATAAAAATGCAGTGCACCGGGGTCCAACCTTATGCGTTCGGGCGAAACAAAATCCAACATCATCTGGGCGGAAAAAGCACGCAGCCCCACCGTTTGACGCATATGTTCAATACGTTCAGGCGGAAATAATTCCGGCCACGCAGATTGACCATCCGTATTAACCAACGGAATTTTCAGGGTTTTATACCCAGACAAAAAAGGCGTTGAAAATGGATTTTTTTTATATACCATTGAACCAAAGAAGGATTGTGACATGGATTTTACCCCTAAAACTTTACCGACCAATTTAGAAGCCGAACAGGCCGTATTAGCCGCTGTGTTAATGAATAACCGTGCGCTGGAACGTGTGGCGGAATTTTTGCGGTCGGAACATTTTTCACATCCTGCACACCAAGAAATGTTTAAGTTAGCCGAACGTCAATTTGCCGCCGGCATACCATTTGATATTATTACGGCAAAAAACTATTTAGACCAACAAGGCGTGTTGGAATCGGTCGGTGGTGTTGAATATTTAACCAAGTTATCCGGCGCAGGCGCAACCGTCGTTAACGTCGAACAATATGGACGTATCGTTTATGAAAACGCATTGCGTCGCGACTTGATTGCATTGGGCCAAGACATTATGGACAAGGCCTTTGTCGAAGATTTGGATTCGCCCGTCACACGCCAAATTGAAATCGCCGAACAAAAACTGTTCGATATGGCAACAACTGGTTCGTCCGAACGTGAAGTAACATCTATTTCAACCGCGTTACAGACCGCATTGGCCGAAGCAGAAATCGCATACAAAGCCGATGGACAATTATCGGGTTTAACCACCGGATTGGACGCATTGGATAAATCTATCAGTGGTTTACACCATTCGGACTTAATCATCATTGCAGGTCGTCCGGCGATGGGTAAAACAACGTTGGCAATGAATATCGCTTTTAATGCGGCAAATGCAATTGCGTACGGTCGCGCAAATCAAAACTATAAAGGCGCAGTGGTGTTTTTCAGTTTGGAAATGTCTGCGTCCCAATTGGCGGCGCGTGTTCTGTCATCGCAATCAAAAGTACCGGCGTGGGCAATGCGTGAAGGAAATTTGACAGACGAGGACTTTTTGAAAATGAGCCAATATTCCGCCGCAATTGGCAAAGTTCCGTTGTTCATTGATGACACGCCGGGGATGTCCGTTCCAATGATGCGCACACGTGCACGCAGATTGGCGCGCAAACACGGTGGCATCGCGTTAATCGTCGTGGACTATTTACAGTTGATGACATCGCCGGGGGGCAAACACAGCGACAACCGCGTACAAGAAATTTCCGAAATTACACGTGGTTTGAAAATGTTGGCCAAAGAATTAGATGTGCCGGTGATTTCCCTGTCCCAGTTATCACGTAGCGTTGAATCACGTGATGATAAACGACCAATGTTGTCGGACTTGCGTGAATCTGGATCTATTGAACAGGACGCCGACATTGTTATGTTCACGTATCGTGAAGAGTATTATCTGCAAAATCGCGATCCGTCGGAAAGATTGTCAAACACCACCAACAATAATATGGTCGAATCATGGCAAAAACGTTTGGAACGCGCACGTGGCAAAGCAGATATCATCATTGGCAAAAACCGTCACGGCCGCCCAGAAACCGTACGAACCGCGTTCTTTGGCGATTACAGTTTGTTCGATAATTTGGATGAAATGGAGGCGCGCGGCGAAAGCGAATACGCACAGCCCGCACCAACAATCACCGCAGCATCATTGGGGCCAGATCCCGAATTTGAACCAACGGCCATTGACCCAGATGCAATCCCAGATGATTTGCCATTGTAATCAACGTTGATTTTTGTGTAATAATTTACTTGCGCTGACAACTAAAATTGACTATCATTTTGTCAAGTAATATTCATTTTTAGGAGTTTACAAATGGCCCAAGAAGAAATTATCTTTCCAAATAATATTCGTAACATTCGTTTGGCAGCCGGTATGAAAATGACCGAATTGGCGCGTCGTGCAGGTTTGTCTTTGTCCGCCGTGTCAAAAATAGAGAAAGGCGTTCGCAGATTAAACCAAAAACAGCTGTTGAACATCTGTAACATCTTGGGTTGTAAATTGTCCGATATCTTTATCAAAGAATCCGACGATGTCGCAAATCAATGGCAATCGGAAATCAAACGCCGTATGAACGACAATGAAGACAGCGGATTAAAAATCTTTGGCAGCGGATTGCGCAAAATCCGCCAACAATCCGGCAAAACCATTGCCCAGGCCGCAAAACAAGCCGGTATGACATTGTCCGTATATCATAAAATCGAAGTTGGCCAACGCGAAATCTATAAAAATGAAATCGAACCTTTGGCGGAATCATTTGCAATGAAGGCCGAAGATTTATTCGCAAAAATTGCAAACCTGTATAAGTCAGGTGAATTAAACAAACAAATCAACAAGGTAAAAGAACGCGTTAAATCCGTTCTGGAACCCGGGAACCCACTGTCCGGAATCGACGTCAATGGCAGTTTGTATGGCGCAAAATTATATGACAGCGCACGTAAAAAATTAATCCCTGTGTTCGGTACACCAAATGGCAAAGCAATCGCTTTGAAAAAATCCGATAAAAATATGATTGTTGCACCCATCGCATTAGAAGGCAAAAATGGAATCTATGCCGTTATGCCAAACGTCAAAAGATTGGGTGGTATGTTACCGGAAAAATCATATATATTGGCCGACGCTTTGACACCGGCATCCGTGGGCGATATGGCCGTTTGCATGGACGTGGACTTTGATGCCGTCGACACAGAAGAATCTGTTACCGCACAGGTCGCCATGATTAAACAAGACGCCAAAGGCAAAGTTTATGCGCAAATATCGGGACCAGATGAAAAAATTACTCCGGTTACCGCACACAAAGTTATCATGATCGTTATGGAATAACATAACCGCCCAGCAGGAGAGAGAAAACATGAAAGCAAAAGCCAGCGCAACCGCATTAAAGTTGATAAACCTGTACCGCCAAGAACACGTTATCGTTGGCGGTTGGGCGGCATTAAACCCCATTTTCTTGCACGAAGCAACAAATGATGTGTTGGCCGAGATGTCAAACTTGCCCAATGGTCGAAAATTGGCCCAACATATTCAAAACCTGCGCAGTGGTGTTACAAAAATGGATTCTGTTGAACGCGAATTGTTGCCATATGGTGGCGCAATGGCCGATACGATTACATCCGTTAAGCTGACCAATGAACAATGGCACGAATTGGCAAATGGAATCGCCAAATTTACCCCAGACCAACAAGGTTTGGACATGATTCAATCTTTGAACGTGGTAAAAATGCATGGTGCAGAATGGCCAATCGCAATTAAAAACGCATTGACCACCAGACCAGATTTGCAAAACAAATGGAATGCCGTCATACAAACATATAACGCGTACAGAATATGGGACAGCGCAAATGAAATTGTGTCCAACCCTTTGACCGAACGTATATGCGCCCAAGTTCAAGCAGACATACCAGAATATGAAACATATTTGCCTATGTTTGGCGATACAGGCGAAGAGTTATTAAAACGTTTAAGAACCTGTATCAGCACAGCAGAATGAATCTGCGGTTGTGTCATCCGACGTACGATATATGGTATCCACAGTATGGGGCGTGCCAATATAAATCATACAGCCCGTTGGCGATAAAATAAAATCCAATTCCCGTAATCGTTCACGTAAATCTGTGCGTTTGCGCAATGTGTTTGATGTGTTTGGGACTTCTATGTCGTCACATATAATTAAATCGGCGCGCATACCGGTTATGTTTCCATGTACGCCTTGGCATATAACCGACGGTTCGCGAATGCCAATCGGTCGATTTATAGTGATACGGTTTGATGCCCACTGTTTACGATTTTTGGGAATCAAATCTGTGCACCATGGATGATTTTCCAATATATGACGAATATGTTCAACCATACGCGACGCCAAAGTAGTTTCAGCAGACAAAATTAAAATCCGCGTCGTTGGATATAAATACAATATACACGCCGCAAATATTCCGACAACTGTCGATTTGCCCGAATGACGAAATGCCATTAATAAACCACGGTGTGGGGATTCGTTCCATATGCCTACTAAAAATTCCATAATTCGTCGGTGATGTGCGGGCGTTTTATAACCCAAAACACGATTCCATTCGTCCAAAAAACTATAAAATTCCATAGTCATCACGATTCTGGGCGGGCGGCATATCCGATATATAACCATAGTCATTTATCAAAGTGGGTAAAGCAGCATCCAACACCATCAACAAATTACGATACAACCCCAAAACACCACCGCCCGACATTTTGTCTGAAATCAAATTTAATGTATAATCTATTAACGATTTAATTTCATCGTGTCGGTTCGACCATTCGGCCGTATCCAATTCAACAGAACGCAAATCTTGGAACGCAGCCAATAAAAAATTAAAGTCCGAATTCAAATGTTCTATATCCAGCGGTTGGGTGGGTTGATAATCAATTACACGCGACAAAGATATTTGCCGAAAAATGTCCATTTCAACCCCCAATCGTGGAGGCGTGTCAAACACAACCATCCCGCCTGAAAAATCGTCGTTTGGCACAATTGAAAAATTATATTCCGCATCATCTATAACGCCATCAATGGACACACGTACATCCAATGGTTGAAAAAACGGAAAGGCAAACGGAAACTCGGTCGTTGTGCCATCTGTGACATATGATATTTTATACATAGTTGTCCCCACAGTTTATATATTTAATTCATCCAATCTGTCCAACCATTTCTTTAAGATATTAGGTTTAGACACTTTGATTTCTTTTAATTTTCTGGTATTTGATTTGCGTTTTTCGTCATATGGCGCAACCGTTTCGGCCCGTAACCGACGCAATACCGCACCGGCGGTTACACCGTCGTTTGAAACCCCAGACGCACCGTATTTCGCACGTTGTGTTGCCAAGACCTTTTGCAGCAGGTTTGTTTTTTCTGCTTCATCCGCAGCCATTTGTGCCAAGATTTCTTGGCGTTGGTTTTTGGCCACCTTTTTGTCTTGCCTGTAATTCAAAACGTCTGTGACGTCTGATACTAATTGTCCCATGATATATCCTTTCTGTTGATAAATTGTGATTATTAATATTTATGCGTCATATGAACCATACGTGGTGACCGATAATATTGTTACAGGTTTGGAATCGGTACCATGCAATGTCCACAAAGGCACAATCGAATCTGTCGTGGTCCCCAGCAAACCAACCGACACATCGCCAGAGTAGCCCGCACTGTCATTTGATTGAACCGAATTTGGCAAAACAATACGATGATTGTTAATTGATAATGACTTTGTGTTTGATATTCGCGCGGTTACTTTGCGGATACGTTGTCTGCGTGCATTATGATGCCCAATGCGCAATGGCAATCCCGATGCCACAAATGAAAATGGATACCCCGCCCCGTCGCACAGTGTGTCATAATCAAAACATTCTAAAAATACTTGGTTATGCCGGCGAACCAATACATAGGTTTTGCCACCACACACACCAACAGATAAAAATTCACCGGCGGTCGTATATTGGCCCCATGCCGATATGCCCAAAGACGAATTGTAATTTAATACCGCCATTGCACCATCTGAACGCACAACAAATAATTGACGCACTGTGTCGTTATACGCAATATCCACCGGTGAAAACAACAAATGCTTGGACATTGGACACAGGTCTGTGGCGTTATAGCGTTCGCCAAAATCATCCAAAGCCAATTCACGAATATCAGAACCTGTGCGTGATATAAATACAGTAGAACCCTCTATGCATTGGGGTGGCAAATGTCGTGACGCAAACGATCCAACCGATGTATGTTGACGTATATCGATTGAAGATGGGGTTAACGGAACAGTTGATATAGCCCATTCCCCAACATTGGTTAATATTTGCAGACCATCACTGCTGACCACGGTACAGATATGTTGGCGAACCTGTGACTGTAACGAAACAAATATTGCTTCATCATCCAAACCGGTACCCGATGAAAAATCTGAGTGACGTCCAACATGCGACATCCATATGCCACATGGCCAGCCACGCGAACCACCAAACACCAATCTGTCTTGATGAAATGTAATACTGTATGGCCAACCACGGCGTTTACCAAATGCACACTCGGTCCAATCGGCCACGGATTCAGACGGCAATGAATACGTACCATTGGTGTTGGCAACGATTTGGGTTGGACTGATGTATTCAACAATGACCCATTGACGCCCCAACAACTGTAAATAGTCGTCAACGCAATCGGGCGTCCAAAAATCTTGGTTGGTGGTAAATGTCGCAAAGTTATTACCCGTAGAATTTGCCGAAACAGATATTGTGATATTCGCAGAATCATCAAAGCGAACAAATGGCATATTCAAACTGAAATCCGTCGGATTGCGCGCAAAACCAAACGATTCTAAATAAAACAATCCGTTTTTATAACGTAAAATTTGTGGTCTGAAATCGGGATGCACAAATATAATCGTATCAAAACGTTGGGCATATTGCATACACTGTATTTCATCCAACGTCCACGACGACAATACAGATTGATATCGCGTTCCATCACGATATATGTATATATATCCGGCCTGTAACACAATCAGATATTCATGATTGTCCGATGTTGTAAATGGTATTAAACGTCCCGCACCACGTAATGTGTCAACCGTGCGCAACCCCGCCCTGCGTGTCAAACCACCGCCAGATAACACGTCCATATTTTCCAAGCGCGATAATCCATGTATATTATCCGATGAATAAAATTCGGGCGACACCGCGCCATGCGCAAATGAATTTTGTGTCTTGATAAAATCTGTCATTATATACCCCCAACAAAATTTTAATGACGAACATCGATTAAAGAAAATGACGCTATGCCATTGTTCGGTGTGGTTGTGCTATCTATGAATTTAGATGTTTGTAATTCAGATTCATATAACGCAACCAATGTACGAAATACAGATTGATCGCCCAATAAAGGTACACAAAACTCCATCGCCAATCGCGTTGCGGCCAATGAAACAAAATAACTGGGGAACATTTCGGGACCAACACGCACGACCGCCAACACATCTGTGTGTTCTGTGTCAGATAAAACTTTATCACCCAATATATGGCCATCGGTTTTTATAATACGCAATACATTTGATGGAATTAAAAATTCACCATCGGCATTACGTGTCAAAGAAATCTGACGGGTTGCAAATCGCCACGGATGAACAGACAGCAAAGTATCCATCACAGAATCAAATAATACGCGCGATAACTTGGCCGCCGCTGTATCATCAACCAACGATTGTATTGGTTGTTCACCCAACTTTAACAATGCCATAGAGCATAAATCTATTTTGGTAAGCATATCCCCCCCATAAAAATTTAGTTAAATAAAAAACCGACAGCCAATCGGATGCCGGTTTTGTAATTTATATATTAAGCCAATGATGCCGTCGTAACATTTAATTCGGTAATATTAATCTTTTTAATCGCCGTATTATCAGACGCATTAATCATCACAATATCACCAATATTCATCAATGTTTTTACATCGTTAAAATATCCGGTCGCAGTAATGGTTGCCAATGTTTCCGATGCACTGTAATGCCATAAAGTAAATCCGTTTGCATATGCAATCACAGACAAATTTTTATTTTGAAATGCCATGTATATTACCCCTTTGGTTTAATTAAGCAGATACAGAATCCGAACATTTAATGCGAACGATTCCGTTATTATCAATCAAGACCGCGCCTTGGGACATACTGTTGCTGATAAAGTGCGCGGCACGTTCGCCATGCCATGAAATATCTGTTTTAACATCTTGGCCACACGCATGACCAACGGCGGACGAATGATAAATAAAGCAATCACGATTATCATCGGTCACAGGCAAACCGTTATACAAAACCCACGTGATACCCAACCATTTGCGCGATTCAAAACCATTTAACATTGGACCATTGTCGCCAACAAAGTCAGCAGATGTAAATTCTGCCATTGACAATAATGCGTTCCATTGATTTACACCAACAACCGCAAAACGACGACCATCATCGGGGACATCGTTTGTATTCAAAACCGCAACAGCCGATAAAATCAAATCTTTGGTTAATGGCGCAGCATAATCACCAACCGCGGTGGTTGCAGTATCCATTGCATTAACAATTAATTCATCTGTTTTGCGACCCAACGCATATGCCCCTGCAGACGCAACGACACGACGTTCATCAATATTTGTTTTTAATTCATCCAATGCGTCAACCCAATCACCGGCATAATAATCCGACAACGCACATTCAACAGGTTCATGATTCAAATTCATAACCGGCACAATACCATGACGTGATTTAGTACTGGCGATACCACGACCAACTTTTTGAAACGTGGTGGACGCACCAATAACACCCGATTTACTGCGAACAGTGGAACGTAATTTCGTCCCCATTTGCTGATATGCCAAATGCACATCGGCTTCGAATTGTTTCACGAAGACATTATCTATGGAAACAGACATATAAAAATCCTTTGGTTAAAAAATGAAAAAAGATGTCGTACGACATCCGTTAAATATTTTTTATTTTTCGGTTATGCAAAAATGCGCCGACAAACAAAAAGTATTCAGGTCCAATTTTTATGGATTGTCTGATAAAAAAATCAGTTGGACTGTGCACGATTATCCAACTGATAATTTTATTAAACAAAAGCCCCCAAAGACGGGGGCCAAATCATAATAAATTAATAATGATTATTTTTTCTTTGCGCATGCTTTTTTTGCACATGGCTTTTTTGCACATGGTTTTGCAGCAACTTTTTTCGCACATGCTTTTTTTGCAACTGGTTTCGCAGCAACTTTTTTAACCGCTGCTTTTTTTGCAACTGGTTTTGCAGCAACTTTTTTTGCAGCCGGTTTCGCAGCTGGTTTTTTAACCACTACTTTTTTCGCGGCTGGTTTTGCAGCAACTTTTTTCGCAGCAGGTTTCGCAGCAGGTTTTTTAACCACTACTTTTTTTGCAGCTGGTTTTGCAGCAACTTTTTTTGCAGCCGGTTTTGCAGCAACTTTTTTCGCAACCGGTTTTGCAGCAGGTTTTTTAACCGCTACTTTTTTTGCTGCTGGTTTTTCTGCTGCTTTTTTTGCAACAGGTTTTTTAACCGCTGCTTTTTTTGCAACTGGTTTTTCTGCTGCTTTTTTTGCAGCAACTTTTTTAGATGGTCTTAAAAATGAAAATGCCATTATTCTCTCCTTTAATAGTTTGGATAGAACAAATCCGTTTTGTTCTTACTGTGCATTTTATCGAAAATGCGAAACATAGTAAAGAAGAAAGTGTGTTTTTTTTCATTATGAATATAATTTTTTAAAACCATTTTCTATTTTTCTGATGTATTCAATATCATTATCACGCCAATATTTTGGATCGCGCATCATTGAACGTAAATCTGCATCTGTTAAATTTTGTATTGAATTTTTTTCGGTGTGAACATTTGGTTCCATTGTTTGCATCATCTTGTACACGCTTTGAATTCCGCGGGGTGTGGCACACAATGAATCAAATGCATCACGTGGTAAAAATCGTTCACCAAATGTTTGTATTGCATGTAATGCATCATTCATTTTTTCTTCGCCACCAAAATAATTTCTTAATTCATTAATCGAATTTGTTTGCGAATTAACAGAAAATATTTCACACAATATTGGTGATAAAAATTCGTTTGCAATATCATAAATTTTTTCAACCTGACCACAGGTTAAACCAATATCTAAAAATTTTTCACGCAATTTTTCATCATCATATATTTCATGCGTCGGGTATTCTGATGCAGTTTCCGGAACACCAATCGCACGATTAAATTTTTGTCGCACATCGGTGTCACTGTCATCCGTTGGTATTGATACCATTGTGCCAATCTTTTTTTCTAATTCTTTGTACGATTTCATTAAAGCATCGGAATTTAATGTGCCATCTGGGTTCAAAAATTTTTCAGGGATGTTATCCATTTCTTTTCCTTTTGTTTTCATTGGAACGACGTAAAAAATATATGCCACCAAATGCAAATATCGATTGCAGTGTGGTAAACAAATCTGAATCACCAACCAAATATGCACCCACCGCCGTCAATATGCCGGTCGCAGATAAAATATATGTGCGATAGCCACAAAGATGACCACCACGAATTATCTTGTTCATGTTAATTGCCCACTATAAATAAAACAGCATTCCATCAATATCTGCAATATAACCACGCGATGTGGCCCAATCAGGTATGACATCACCATGGTGAAACATCGTTGCGCCACAGCACATATCCGGCAGCACACCGGTTAACATACGACGCGCAACACGAACGCACATATCAAAGCGATGCGCAACCATATCCCCAGACGCATATTTACGCGAAAAGATATCTGATTTATCTGTCACCTGTTCAATAGTCATACCCGATTTATCCGATAAATTTTTTATCATTGATGTTAATGCTTCGACCACAGGTAATGTTTTGCCGCCCGTTTCATAATAGACCGTACGCGCAACTTTATATGCCAAACATTCGGACGTATCCGTTTGTGGAATTAATGCCATAATCATTTTAATTTTGCCTTGGGTTATAAAAAAAATCACGCCAAGGCGTGATTAAATTAAAAAAACCACAACGATGTTGTGGATACTATTTGTGCTGTTTATGGTCATAATATTAACATAATTTTGACAAAAAGTCAAGTGTTTTATTTTCAAACACTGATTTCATCACCAAAAACCAACAAATATCGCGTATCACGGCGCAATACCAAAGCACCATTTTCATTAATGCCAACCAATACCGCCGGTTCACCACGATATAAAATCGGTTTGTCCAAGCACGCCGCCAATTCTGTCCAACGTTGACGAACCGCACGAAAATCCGAACGACGCCATTTATCCAAATTGCGCATTAATCGATTCAACAATTCTGTCATTGGTATTTCCGAATAGTTTTCCAATTTTGTCGTACGATAACGATCAACAGTTGGGTTGGAATTCACGTTTATACCAATACCAACAATTACAAAACGACCCGAATATTCAATTAAAGTACCCGCAACTTTTTTACCATCAACCAATATGTCGTTGGGCCATTTAATTGTGGGATGAATACCAAAAGATGCAATAGTTTCCGCCATTGCAACGGCCACCGCATATGACAAACGCGCATCACGTTCGGGGCACGCGAATATAAAACTGACATACAAATTACCATGATGCGAAACCCATTTACGACGAAAACGTCCGCGACCGGCACTTTGCGCAGCCGCCAAAATCGCCATATGATCCGATGCACGCCCAGACGCAATCATTTCGTGCGCCGTGTCTTGGGTGCTGGGGATTTTATCAAAAGATATTAATTTATAGCCCGCCAATTTTATATACCCCATTAGTATTTAGTATAAAATCATGACCGTACATACGACGCAATTGATAAACCGCCGTATCAACCACATGCGTCGTCGCATCAGGAGAATACCCCAGTGCAACTTTCAAATCCGCCGCAGACATCCCACCGGTTTTATATAACAAAACCAATAATTCAGATTGAATTCGTGATAAAGATACAGATTCTCCAAAAATTTTGGCCAAAACACGACCGGAATCCGCCGCATCCAGCACCAAGGACTTTAATTGCAATGGTGTCATTGGGGATTTTATGTCCAAATCATCAAAATTCAAATCGGTTAAAGTCGCATCGCCCAGAACAGTTGCGCCAAAATCGGTTAAAATTTGTCGCCAAATATTATCTGATGTATAAATACGTACGCCGGATAACATGTTTTATATTGTAAACCACTTAAATCCCAATGTCTATAAAAAAACCACAGTGATTAAATTTACTGTGGTTGTGTGGTTCAAAATGTATTCAAACATGCGATGCGGTGTCTGGTTCATCGATGTATTTCGTAAAATCTTGAATTTTGGAACCTGTGGACGCCAATATCTTGGAAATACTGTTGGTGGACGGCCATCGGGGCTGACCTTCTTTGGACCAACGTTTGCTGCGATTAAAGGTTGTGGGATCAAGACCACTGCACTTTGCCAGACCAGAACAAGACATACCGTGTTCGTTTGCAAAGCGTTCAATGGCACGCCAAACTTCATCATGTGTCATTTTTTATCTCCATTGTTTTAGATACTGGGGCATTAATTTGTCGCACAGTTTACATTGATTTTACGCAATACTTTTAGCACAAACAATAAGTACCATTTCCTAGTTTATGGGACAAAAAAATTATACTAAAAAAAATTTTGACAAAACACTTGACGAATCGATTTTTGTATACTATATTCTTAATTGTCAAAGGGACAAAGCCCGATGACCAGATGCGAAAGCACCTGTGGGGACCAGAGGTTCAGACTCCCTCCTACATTCTCTCTCCTCTGGACTCTGGGCCCCAACACATTAGTTTAGAGTGTCCAATTTCTTTTTCTCCTTTCCTTCCTTTCGGGACACTCGGAAATACCGCCGGCGACGGCGGTATTTTTTTATTTGTCTGTTACATAAAATTTATGGGATTGACGTCGATTTTAACACGGATGTTGGCGGGACGTTTGACTTTATCCAACCAACGCGCAACAACCGGCTGTAACGCGGCGGTACGACCGCCCGTAACCAAAAATCGCATGCGATACCAATTACGTATCTGATATATCTGGGCCGTGATGGGCCCCATAATACGACCGCCGGTTAAAACAGGGGCCGCAGCCGCCAAATCCGCACAGTACTTTTGCAGGACAGATTCTTTTTCGCCTTCTACTATTACCGCGATTAATTGACCATATGGGGGCATTTGTGCCGCGCGGCGGCCCGCCATATCAATTGACATAAATCCATCACGGTCGCCCGCACATAATGCCGTTATAACAGGATGGTCGGGTTGATAGGTTTGCAACAATACACGCCCCGCCAATGCGCCACGTCCCGCACGACCGGCAACTTGGAATAATTGTTGAAACGTGTGTTCGGCGGCACGAAAGTCCGTTCCGAACAATCCCATATCGGCATCAACCACACCAACCAAGGTCAAGTTTGGAAAATGATGACCTTTGGCCAAAATTTGCGTGCCAATAACCACATTTATTTCGCCGGATTCCATTTTATCAACCAATCTTTCCAATGCACCGCGCGATGTTATTATATCACTGGACACCAATGCGGTACGCGCATCGGGAAAACGCGCATTTACTTCTTGTTCTATCTTTTCCAATCCGACGCCACGCATAGTAATACCTGTTCCGCAATCAGGACACGTTTGCGGCAGTGGCTTGGTCCGTCCGCACATATGACACAACAATTTTCCTGTGCGTTTATGGTATGTCATCCCAACACTGCAATCGGGGCACGTTGCCGCCCATCCACACTTGTTACACCCAACCAAGGGCGCAAAACCACGACGGTTGATAAACAGCATAACCTGTTGACCGGAATTAAGCGTTTGAGATATAGAATCACACATAACAGGCGACAAATATCCGGTTTGCGGTTCTTCGCCGATTAAATATTGTGTTGGACGGTTTTCACGCAGATCTATGGTTGTAATGTCCGGCATTTGCGCGCCACCAAATCGGGACGATAATCGCAAGTGAGTGTATTTTCCAATATTCACATTTTCCAATGTTTCCGCCGCAGGTGTCGCAGACGCCAAAACCACCGGAATACCCGCAATTGCCGCACGCAAAATCGCCATATCGCGCGCGTGGTAATTTCCCATATCTTCTTGTTTATACGATGTATCATGCTCTTCATCTATGACAATCAAACCCAAATCTGTCCATGGCAAAAATAAAGCACTGCGCGTGCCAACAACCATACGAATTTCACCATTCAATACACCACGCCATATCGCACGACGACGCGCGGCGGTCAGATTACTGTGCCATACAACGGGTGCAGCACCAAAACGCGACGCAAAACGGTGCATAAACTGGGCCGTTAATGCAATTTCAGGCATCATTAATAATACAGATTTGCCCGCACTGTATGCGCGCCACGCTGCATCAAAATAAACTTGGGTTTTACCACTGCCCGTGACGCCGTCCAATAAAAACACAGAAAAACCACCCCGCCCCAAAGACGCACCAATTGCATCGGCGGCAATTTGTTGTTCCGTGTTTAATTTTATATCGCCAGAATCATGATACTTGGCAGAAAAATCCATTATATTTTTTGTCTGGGTCCCAGATGCAACCAATAAACCTTTGTTAATCATGGTGCGCACAACAGATGAAGCAACACCGGAAATATGTTGGATATCAAATGCCGTCATGGCTTCGTTGTCATTTGCAGAAAACGCATCCATTACCGATTGACGATTGGTTGTCATACGACCGTTAACATCGTGATTATATACATACAGTGTTTCAACCGGCGGTGGCAAAAATACATCCGGTACATTTATGATTAATCGCAACACCATCCCCAATGGCATCAGTGTCCAATCCGACATACGACGCAGCCACTGCAAATCGGTTATATCCAATTTATTTTCAAATATTTGGGTTACATTCTTGATTTTTTCGGGGGCCAGACCACTGTCCCCCACGCCCCAGACAACGCCAATACACGGACGATTCATAACAGTAACACACACAAACGTGCCAATATCCGCCGGTCCGGTTAAACGATAATCATAACCAGAATTCGGAATATTGGATATCAAAACCTTTACAATCGTACCAGATGAGAACATGTCCATAAAATACTTGTTTTTTTTTAATTTTTCAATACCATTATTTTCAAATAAATATCGAGTTTTATATGTGGAGAACTTTTTTTGAATTGTGTGATTTTTTTGTGGGATTTATCCCAAACCGTGATACACGTGATAGAATCAGACGCGACAGATTATATAACTTTCGCAAAAAAATGAACGCACTGCGTATGATTATACCAATGTCAGAATTCAAAAATGTAAAATTAATAAAAGGCGGATGGAATATCGGATTTATCGTGAACAATAATGCTGTTTATAAAATTCGCAAACACTATGAAAACGGCGCACATAACGACAGAATCATCCGCGAAAAACGCATAACTGATGCGTTTACAAAAATCGTTAAATTGCAAATCCCAAAAATAGAAATCATTGAATGCGATGGATACACATTTTATAAATATAATTTCATACGTGGCAAAAATATGAATTTCTGTGGCAAGCGTACAATTGAACGCAACAAATACAAATGGGCAAAACAATTGGCGCAATTTATTTATGATATGCACTGTGCCGACCCCGCAGAAATCGCAGATTTGAAAGTCAATGATGGTGATGGATGGCACCACAATGACATATGCAATAATGTTATCATTAACAAAAAAACAAAAGACATCGTGGGGATAATTGATTGGGAATACGCAGGTTGGGGACCAATAAAAACCGAATTTAACAATACAGCCGTATATTCCAGCAAAATGAGACAGGCGAACTTTTCCAAAATAGTTGAAGAGGAATATAAAAAAATAATCTCTTCTGCCGGTTGACAACGGACTTTTTTGGGCTATATTTATTCCGATAAATAAAAAGGTGCCCTATGTCCAAAGATAACACAATCAGCAAAACCCCAAACGCTTCTGAAATCGTTGCCAATAAATGTATCGCATTAATATGCGAAGATATGGCAAGCGAATACGGATATTATTTTATCACAGATGATAATAACCGAAATAAATGGTGCGAACTGTTGGAATATCGTGACGATGCCAATCAATATGCAATTCATTTAGCACGGGTTAAATTAATGACGGTTGTGGACAATGATTCAAAGGCAACCAATCCTGCGTTTTTGGAAACGGTTTTGACAAAGATTGCAAAACATTTGGTCAAATATACCATGAAGAATCCAATCTATTTTAATGAACAGACAACTGAAACAGACGCAGATTCAAAGCAGGTAAAAAATGCAAAACGTGCAATTCGTCGGACTTTGGCATTGCAATACTTACACGAAAAATTAATAACAGAAAATAAGTATCTGATTAGTATACGTGAAAAACATAACCACAGACCACGTACACGCACAGCAACAGCAGAAAGACACAAAAAACACATTGAACAAGCATTGAAAACCAGACGCGAAATAAACAGCATCTTCCAAGAAGAAGGATGCCCAAAACGATTTAAAAAGCGTTAATTTTCAGATAAAAGCAAATCTAAATCCGCATCGTCACCGGTGCGGTTTATTATTATATCCGGCGAAAATTGTGTGCGAAACCACGTACGTTGACGTTTGGCATATTGATTGGTTTTATTTATCCAATCCGACACACATTCTGCATAGTTTTTTTCACCACGTATATATGCACACAGTTGCGACGCACCAATCGCACGACGTTCGTCCCATCCGGATTCAATAACAGATTGCGCTTCGGCCAAGGCGCCGCCGGACAACATTTGCGGAATGCGGGATGCAATACGTTCACGCAAAATTTCCGTCGGTGGGTTTATTAAAATACGTCGCGCATGCGGAACAACCGCACCCGTACGTGGCAGATTCTGAAATTCAATTAAGTGACGCCCCGTTTGTAAAAAGACCTCTAATGCGCGGGCGACGCGCTGAGGATCTGTGGCGGTGAATTCGGCCGGCAACATCGCACGTGCCGCGTTAATATCTTTGGACACCATTTGACGGGCGCGTGCGCGATTTTCATCCGACACATCCGGCATAGGCGATATTCCATTTATCAATGCGTTTATATAATATCCCGTTCCACCAACAAAAATCACAGGGCGACCATTTGATACAGATTTTTCATATTCCACACGTGCCAATTCCAGATATTCTGATACAGAAATCTGGGATTCCAATGGCAATATAGAAAACAGTCGATAAGGAACGCCTTCAAATTCGGGCGTAATTTCACAACCGGCAAATGGGGATGCAGATATATTTTCAATGCCACGATATATTTGAACGCTGTCACAATTTATGATTGTGGCATTTATTTGACGTGCCAAGCGATGGGCAAAGGACGACTTTCCCGACGCAGTTGGACCGGCAATGATATATGATTTTACTGTCATTTGTATGTAATTATACCCGTAGTTATCGCGATGTAAATAAAATATTGTAAATTTCGAAATTGTGGTGCTATGATAACCGTGTCCAATTTATTAATTAACGAAAGGAAAAGTATTATGTCAAAAATTAGAGTTGCCATTAATGGCTTTGGTCGTATCGGCCGCTTGGTGTTGCGCGCCGCTTTGGAATCAGGACGCGATGACATTGAATTTGTTGCAGTAAATGATTTGGCACCAGCCGAACAGAACGCTTATTTGTTAAAATACGATTCTGTTCACGGAAATTTGCCAATGGATATTCAATTAGACGGCGATTATATCATCGCAGGCAACCATAAAATTAAATGCTTGTCGGAACGTAATCCGGAAAATCTGCCTTGGGGGGAAATGAACGTTGATGTCGTTATGGAATGCACAGGTATATTCACCGCCGCAGATAAAGCACGCGTTCATATCGATGCAGGTGCAAAACGTGTGTTGGTATCTGCACCATCAACCGGCGCAGACAAAACAATCGTATTCGGTGTTAACCAAGATACTTTGACCGCAGATGACATTATCGTTTCAAACGCGTCTTGCACAACAAATTGCTTGGCACCGGTGGTAAAAGTATTAAACGATAAATTTGGCGTAGTATCCGGATGGATGACAACCGTACACGCATACACAGGCGATCAACAATTGTTGGATAAAAATCACAAAGATTTCCGACGTGCACGCGCAGCAAACCTGTCTATGATTCCAACCAGCACAGGTGCCGCCAAAGCAATTGGTTTGGTATTACCGGAATTGGCCGGCAAATTGGACGGTATGGCGATTCGCGTCCCAACACCGGATGTATCGGTTGTTGAATTGGTTGCAAATTTGGAAAAAGATGCGACGGTTGACGCGGTAAACGACGCAATGCGCGCGGCACAATCCAAAACATTTGGTTATAATGATTTGCCATTGGTATCAATTGACTTTACACATGATGCGCACAGTTCGGTATTTGATGCCGGTCAAACAAAAGTATTGGGCGACAAATTGGTGCATGTCACAGCATGGTATGATAACGAATGGGGTTTTTCAAACCGCATGTGCGATACCGCCGTTGCAATGGGCAAGTTAATATAAAAATAAAAGTCCCCGAAAACGGGGATTTTTTTATTGTGTAAAAATTTATAAAAAAAGTACTTGCATTTATTTCACGAAGGGTATATTATGCATAACGCTTTGGGGTTGTAGCTCAGCTGGTTAGAGCGTCTGCCTGTCACGGACAAGGTCGCGGGTTCGAGCCCCGTCAATCCCGCCAGTATTTACACCGTCGTTTGACGGTGTTTTTTCTTTTGTAAGAAAACGACAAAAAAAATACGCGCGACAAAAGTTGCGCATTCAAAACAAATAAAAAATTGGTGCGGGTAAGGAGAGTCGAACTCCTATGGGTTGCCCCGCTGGAACCTAAATCCAGTGCGTCTACCAATTTCGCCATACCCGCATATCGGCGGATATGGCGGCACATCGTAGTCACCATACCCGCGTTTCATATGTATTTTTTCAATGTTTTTATATTTTATGATAAAATTTACTTGATTTCCAGTAAAATTTAACCTACAATCCGTCGCAGAATAATATAAAGGCGAAATAAAATGGCATCAAAAAAAGGTAGCAAAGAAGTTGTACAGTTGAGAAACAATGAAACTGGCGTCTTCTATATCACAACAAAAAATACTAAGTCCGAAAATACTCAGGGCAAAATGAAATTCCGCAAATACGACAAAAAATTGCGCAAGCATGTCGTTATGACCGAAGCAAAAGTATCACACTAATTTTCGTTCGGTTGTGGATTGTGATATTTATAAAAATTCCCCGTTTGGGGAATTTTTTATGCAATAATACCGTTTTTTATATGTAAAACAGCACAGTTTGCATAATTTTTTATACAAAACACTTGACTTTTATATAAAAAAACATACAATTTGCATAAACTTTTCGTCATTGACGTAAAAAAAGAAACAAAGTAAACATAAACAAGAGAAAGAAAATGAGCGATTTTGCAATCTTTCAAACCGGTGGAAAACAATACCGCGTTGCACAAGGCGATATTGTAAAGGTTGAAAAACTGGACGCAACCGGTGCAGTAGAATTCGACCAAGTATTGATGGTCGGCGACAAAATTGGCACCCCTTTTGTAGAAGGCGCCAAAGTTGTTGCAGAAGTAATCGAACAGAAACGTGCTGACAAAATTTTGGTATTCAAGAAAAAACGTCGCCAAAACTATCGCCGCACAGCAGGCCATCGTCAGTATATTACTGTTTTGAAAATAACAGACATTAAAGCCTAAGGAGCGAAGTTATGGCACATAAGAAAGCGGGTTCCGCATCAACCAATGGACGCGACTCGGCCGGACGCAGATTAGGTGTTAAAAAATCTGGTGGCAGCCGCGTTATCCCAGGCAACATCATCATTCGTCAACGTGGTACATCTGTACATCCGGGGTTGAATGTTGGTATGGGTAAAGATCATACTATCTTTGCAAAAATTGCCGGTATCGTTAAATTCAAAAAAGGCAATGGCGACCGCAGAACGGTTTCCGTCGTTCCAGAAGACGAAGCAAAATAATACAATCCCCCAATTGGGGGATTTTTCTTTGTAGTATCGCATTTTTGTGATACTATTCACACGTACAACAAAGGGGATACGTATGAGCAAAAAATTTCAAAACACATTGGCCGACGCATTAAGCGAATTTTGGATTAACTATATCGGATGGGGCCGCGCAACACGTTCCGAATATTGGTTCGCGTATTTGTTCTATGGCATTTTGGCAGCATGGGCCGCAATGTTGTTTGGTTTGAGTGACCTGTGGATGTTGGCGACAATGGTTCCTTTCTTTTGTTTGGGCGCACGTCGTTTACACGATACAGGACGTTCAAATTGGAATATATGTTGGTCGTTTTTACCAATTGTCGGTTGGATTATATTGTTGGTGTTCTTCTGCCAAAAAGGCAGCACCACCACAAATAAATTTGGCCCAGCACGTCTGAAAAAATAAGACACAAAAACAACAACACACCCCCCAATTGGGGGATTTTTTTTATTAACCGGAACAGTTACTATGATAATAATAGCCGCATCAACCAAGACCAACAAAACATTGTCCAGATTGCTGTGCAAAAATTGGAAACACGTTGCGCCAATCGTCGCAAACAATGACAAATTAACACTGTACCAATTTACACGTGCGTGGCGACACGCAACACCAATAAAACTGCAATGGCGCGACATGAAAATCTTAGAGCAACACGGATGGATTTTTATACCCCTGTCCTATGCGCAAACAAACACAAAGATTGAAAAGATACGCGCCGTAACCTGTGTCGCATTCACAAAGCGCGCCATCGGATTATCAGATATAAAAATCCAAACACCAAACCAATTAATCAAAGCAATAATCAGACAAAAACTTATTTTGTTTCCGAATCCGCCCCATAGGCATCTTTATTGATTAACACATTACCAACAACGCCACCAACAGTACCGACACCGCCAACCGTCGCACCAGATATAACCAAATTCTTGGACTTTTTGGCATGCTCGTCCCATTTTTTGGCATCTTCGCCATCGGGATCCAATATCGCACGCGCCAAAGATGTGTACATACCAGCCGAACGCCCAGACGAGACATCGTCATACAATCCGGTTGTAGCAGAATCTAAAATCGGCTCGCTTTCAATGCCTGCACGCAACCCCAGGGATTCTTTGCGCATTTTCAAATCATTGGCCAGCGCAACATATTCGGCGTACAGATTGTACAAATCGGCCGACATTGGCAATTCTGTTGGCGTCGTACCATATGCCACATTGGTGTTACCGTAATTGCATTTGAAAGTAGAAACGTATGCACGCATTTGATCTTCGGCCTGTTTATCCGCCCGCTGTTCGGACAGCCCCATCGCCAACATCATACCACCCGCACCCGTTGCCGCCGTTGTCAGACCACCCAACAAACGATTCCCCAAACGCATTTCATTTTTACGCGCCGCGTTATACTGTTTTTGCAATTGGGCAATTTCATTAAGTGAAGCAATACATTTTTCAAAAAATTCTGCGGGCGTCATATTGCCAACGCGGTTCTTGTCATTACAACCATCTTGTGTTAATTGATTTTCCGCCGCTTGCAGTTGACCACTTTCCACCGGTTGGTCATCGCCATCACACAATGCAGTTTGCGTCAGAAAACACATAGATAAAGCAATAAACGAAGTTATAAATCTGTACATATCCCCCGTCACCATATGCAATATTATAACGCATTACACAATTAATCCAACGCCAAGATAAAAACACCCAATTCGTTCGCACGACGAATTACCGCGGGCTTATCAACAACAAAGCACGTACGCGTATTCACAACAATACCACGCAAATGTGCCGCAGCAACCGCGTTTACCGTATCAACACCAATCGCAGGTATATCAATACGCAAATCCTGATCCGGTTTGGTCATTTTCGCAAACACACCACGTGCACGACGACGGGTTTTGCGCATTTCAACAACACGTTCCAACATACGGGCCGTGCCTTCGGCCGCTTCGACCGCGATAACTTGGGTATCAACAACGACAGACGCACCAATATCTTCGGCACCAATGGTATGCGAAACCTGAATCGCGCGTTCAATGTTCGCCATATCCGAACGCGTTGGACGTGCACGCGTTTGAACACCCGCATCTGTAAAAGTTAATTCGGGCGCCAAATCTTGGGCAGCCACAACTTCGAACCCTTGTTTTTCCAGAACACTATTAAATGCAACAGCCATAGAATCATACCCCCGTTGATGTTTCATAACGCGCAACAACATGCGAATTGTCCAAAAGTCAGGACGCAAATCAGAAAAGTTAGGATGCCCCAACGCGCCCACAAATGTTAATTTACGAATGCCACGACGACGCAACTGGCGCGCGGCACGACCACCACCACCCAATCGCACAACCATATCCGGTTCCAAACGCGGATCGCAGAAATTCTTTAACCCAATAACAAATACGTCCCAACCCGCACGACGCAAGGCATCACGCGTAAAGAACGGCAAGTCCAATGCGCCGGCAATCAACGCAATCTTTTTATCCGATGTTTTATTTGACATACATATATCGTACGCATAAATCGCACTGGAATCAAGTCGCAATTTATGATAAAATTATTTATAATAGTAATATGTTGAACATGGAAATGAAACAAATGAAAACATTTTTGGGTATAGGGGCGGCTTTGGCCGTTATCAGCACGACCACAGCCAACGCAGATTACAGCGACAAAAAATTCCGCAACGAAATTGGACGTGGCTTGGATTTGGTCAGTGCCGCAGTTATATATGACGACATCATTGATGATGCGCCGGGGGAATTGGGACAAGAAGTGTATGAATATGTTGGCGCCGTCAAAAACGACGATATGCGCGTATTCGTTCCAACGTCACACTATGTTCGTATGGGCGCAGGATTAAATTTGGGATTCGCAACAGATTCCGCACAATTCCAAGGAAAAAATTATGAAAGTTCGGGCGGATACACAATGCAAATCGGTCTGGGGTGGAATTTATCGTCGTACGTCAGAACGGAAATAGATTTCCAAAATTCTGTGTTGAAGTTTTCAGATTTAGACGGAAAACAAGCAACACAAAAGACATTGGGCGGAATGCTGTATTTTGATTTGGCCCGCAGATACGTTCAAAGTGGCGACATTACCAAACGCAGAACTTTTGTTCCATTTATGGGATTTGGCGCAGGGGTTGGCGTATATGAATTCGAAGGCACAGATGGCGCAAATGGATTCGTTATTGCTGCACCACGCGCAGAGATTGGATTTAATGTTAAATTAAATGAGTTAATTGGCATTGATATTGCATATCAATACCAAATGATGATTGGAAATGGCTTTGGTTGGGATGTGCGCGATGGGGGCACAGATAATATCAGCAACATAATGGCAACAATTCGCGCAGAGTTCTAAAATAAAAGGCAAAATTATGAAACAGCACTTATTTTTTGTTACCGCAACTTTGATTCCAACGATGGCCAGTGCCGCAATCCCATATCGCGTCGAACAAGTAAATATGCCAAACATCGAACAACCGGCGGGGATTGATAACGAAGCATTGGCGCGCACGCGCAGATTCTATGTTGGTGGTGCGTATAACTTTGCAATGTGGGACGGTTTTACAAATTCAGATGACGTAACCGTATCTGCACGCAATTCAAATTCTTTTGAAGCAATGGCCGGCGTTCGCATATACGACACTTTCAGATTAGAGGCAAACTATATCAAAACAAAGGCACATTGGAAAAACCTGTCTTTGACGGGCGACACAGTTTTTGTAAACGCCATTTTGGATGCGCGCGTTGATAATATTTACAGATTGTTCCACAGCCAAATGTTGGTGCCATATGTCGGTGTTGGCGCAGGGCTGTCATGGAATTCGGGCGAAGAAAATGTCCACATAGACAAAAAAATCGCACCTGTGGCGGCGGCTATGGCGGGTATTGGAATCGAATTTAATACAGTATTCGCATTGGATTTTGGATACAGATATTTCTATATGTTCAATCCAAAAATCACAGAAGTCCGCGATTTGAATCCGACATCTCATCAATTCAGATTGGGCGCACGGGTCAGTTTTTAATGTCACAAAAATGTCCATTTTTTGGTAAATGCGGGGGCTGTAAATACGATTTTACAGCACCAGATTATCGCGAACAAAAATTGCGACAAATTGAAAAAGTACATCCAACCAACCCTGCTGTTTGGATACAGGCCGGCGAACGTCGTCGTGCGGACTTTTGCTTTGCACCAAATCAATTTGGATTATATGAAGCAAAATCAAAAAACATTATCAATATCACACACTGCCCCAATTTATGCGGGAAAATAAATAACATCCTGCCGATGGTGGCACAGTTACCATGGGCGGCCGCGGGCGCATGCTTAATCACATCGTGTGACAATGGGATAGACATCGCAATAACATCGAATGTGCCCTACTTTACCCCAGAATTCAAAAAAGCCGCCGACAAATTGGACGCAATACGCATAACATGGAACGACAAGATAATTAAACAGACCGCAACACCAACCGTCACATTTGGTACACATACCGTCGAATATCCAACGGGCGCTTTTTTACAACCAACCATTATTGGCGCGGACATAATGCGTGATTTAGTCGTGCAATATATCGGTGACAATAAACGTGTAATTGATTTGTTTTGCGGAATTGGAAATTTTACTTTTGCGACAAATGCCGATGGATTTGATATAGTCGGCACCGGCGTTAAACGCGACCTGTTCAAAAAACCAGCAACGGCCGCAATGCTAAACCAATATGACGCAGCAATTATTGACCCACCACGCGCCGGCGCAGATGCACAATGTCAAGAATTAACACGCAGTAATATCAAGCGAATTGTATACATTTCTTGTAATCCAAATACTTTTGACCGCGACGCAAAAACATTGACACGTGGCGGGTACCATTTGACCCATTTGACCCCAGTCGATCAGTTTGTCGGCAGCAACCATTGGGAAATAGTGGCGGTTTTTGATAAATAATCCGCATTTTTACTTGATTTTTTTCAATATATGTATATTATGTATATACAAACTTTGGTTCCCTGATTTCGGGGCGGGCTGTCGGTTAATGACAAGTCGGGGCGTATAAATATATTACGTCTGAATGTACGATGCGAATTGATGTTATCGCAACGAACCAATCAAACAAAAACAGTATAACAATTTAGACAGTCAACATTTGTTGACGGGTCTGCTTGGTTGCAAAGGAGAAAAAATGTCATTAAAATTTAAAACACTGCTATGCACATGCGGCTTTATGATGGGAACACTGGGCATACCACAAAGTGAAACGGGGGCAAGCGCACACGAAGCCGATGTCCCAAAACGCGATATCCCGGAAAACTTAAATAAGATTGAAGTACCAGATAGCCAAACAGTGAATTATACAGTTTACGTGGATTTAAACATAAATACACATGCAGTTGCCCAAAACTATAACGTGATTTACACAACCGCAGGGGGCGCACAGACCCTGCGTCAAGGCGGTTCACGTGCATGGCGCAACAATAACCCCGGATGCATCCGCAGCGGTTCTTTTGCACACGCAAACGGTGCAATTGGCAACGCCGGTGGCTTTGCGGTATTTCCCGACGAACAAACCGGAATGGACGCAATTTGCGCTTTGCTGCGTTCGGAAAAATACAGAAACAAAACAATCGGCAACGCAATGTATTCGTATGCGCCACCATTTGAAAACAACACGGTAGCATATAATTCATATCTGCGCAGATTGACCGGAATGTCAACAACATTGAAACTGAGTGATTTGACAGATGAACAAATCAGAACATTGGCACGCGCAATCCGACAAGTCGAAGGTTGGCAAGAAGGCACAATCAGACAAATTCGTGCAGATACAGTAAATATGGCAATTATGCAAAATAAAATGCAAAAAACACTGTAATAAAAAGACCGCAAATTGCGGTTTTTTTATTTCGCTATCTTATGCTTAATTTCACGAATACGCGCCAAAATCTCTTTCAAATCGGCATCCGTCACAGATGGCGCAGGACGATTATGAACTTCGTCCGCCAAAACAATACACAGTGTTGCCAACAAAGCACTTTCCGGCAATGGGCCAATTTTATCCAAAATCTGACGCGCACGTGCATCAACCATACGCCCCAATTCCAACAAGCGTGCCTCTTGCCCATCTTCACAGCCCATGGGATAGTTTTTATTTACAATAGGTATGGACACAACACTCATTTTTTCAACTTCTTTAATATAGTTAACGATTCGTCAATCATTTCGGCAGCACGCGTATTTTTTTCACGCAAAGTACGAACCTGTTGCGTTAAAATCGCGACCTCTAAATCTGTTTGCTTGCCCGCGTGTATCGCCGTACCACGCAATTTGGCGGCGGCTTCTTCTAAACTGGATAACTCTTGAAAAATTTGTTGTTTTATATCTGCCATATTGGCAGTTTAAGATATTTTTTATATGCGTTCAACATGAAAATGTGATATAGTATATCAATGTATTGTGGGGGTGATTTTACATGAAGACAAAAATTATTTATATTTCTGGTAATGAACTGTTTGAAATGACGGATATTCGTGCCGCTTTTGAAGAAGTGCGCAGCACTTTGGGTTTGGATAAAGATACAATTTTATTTGGTGTGCCCGTTGATTGCGATGACGCAATGGATGCCAAACAAAATGATGTTGTTACGGAAACACAACCAATTTGCGAATCCGTTGTAATTGAACCGGAACCAATAATTATTACAAATTCTGAAATATTGCCACCGGTCGCAGAACACGTTGAACCAGAAATCGATACCACCCCAGAAATAACAGCAGAAGTTTATACAGAACCAGTCGTTGACACAGAACAGGTAGAAGAAGATACCGCAAAAGTTATTCCTATTTTGTCCGTATTGGCAACAAAACCGGAAGAAGCGGCACCCCAGAACACAACAGAAGAAATTATCGTTGACGCGCCCGTAACAGAACCGGTTAAAGATACAGAACAACCCGAAATCATTATTGACCAAGCAACAGAAATTATCGACAACGATGTAACAGAAGAAGTTATCGTTGATGAAGCAGATGCATCAGAAGTTATTGTAGCCGAAGCAGTTGACGCACCCGCACCAGATGAATTTATCGATACAGAACATGATATTTCACAAATTGCGCCGGAAATAAACGACACAGATAATGTCGAAGCAATATCTATTGGCGATATGATTAATGACGATGTTCCGGTTGTCGAAACAAAAAAAACGTTGGAAGAATTGTTGGAAAGTATGAAGCCACTGCGTGAAGAAGCAAACCAAACACCGGTTGTGGAAGACACAGCGGACGATTCGGCAGATGACTTTGTTGTAATGGATACAGACGACACAGATGCAACTTTGGCACAATTGGCATCAGAATTCGCAGAAAACGAAGATAAAATTGTCGCCGCACCAAAACCAGAAGCACATGGAAAAATTGGCAAATTAAAAAATATTTTGCCTTTCAAAAAAGCAAAACGTGACGACGGCGGTTTGATGGGCGACCTGTTCGGGTGGGCCGGCATCGCCGCAAACGACGATGACTTTGCAATTCCGGGATTCTTTTCCGCAGGCGGTCAAAAGAAATAATCAAAGGCACAGAAAATGGACGATTTAACACTGTACAAAATTTTATCAGCACTGGAAAATTCGGGTTTTCACAATCCGGGGATTGACTTGGCGAACAGAACAATAGTCGTCGAAGACCCAACCTGTATCGCACGTACATTTGAATCTTTTTTGAATGTTGCATGGATTGCAATATTGGTAATTGCCGGCGTTTTATTGTTCGGGTGGGCAATATCATTGATACGTGGTGCAAAAAATGATTTGTTTACCAATATGCGCAATTTAATGTTCATTTTCTTAATCTTGGCTGCAATATTGCCAATGGTCAAAAATTACTTGCTTGAAAATGCGTGTGTGAAAATAACCGCAGATTTAGATGAAGTAATTCAGTTATCAGAGCAACGTCAACGGGCATTACAAAACCGCGGCGACAATGGTACATTTGAGATATTAGATATCCAAGACACCGGATTACAAATCGAATTAGAACCAGAAATCGCAGAATAAACAAATCCCCATAAGTATGGGGATTTTTATTTGTAAAAAAATGACGACTTGTTTAACCATGCACTGGCACGAATATCATGAACAATACCCGTTGACGTCACAACATAATGCGTCCATAACCCGATATTAAATTCGTTCAATTTCTTCTCTATGGCTTCGGTCAAAGCGACGTCTTCGGTGGAAAAAGAATTATCCGACAATGGATGATTGTGCACCAACACAACGTTAATCGCATTTAATGCCAATGCGCGACGTAAAATTTCGCGCGGATAGACATCGGAATAATCAATTGTGCCACGGCTGTGTAATTCATCGTCCAACAGACGCATTTCATTGCCAAAATACAAAACATGAAATTCTTCGACCGGTTTGCCAACAACCAAACGACGACAATATTCTTGTAAAACAACCGGATTTAATAATGATTGACCACGGTCAACGCGTTCGCGATACGATACCAACATTAATTCCGATACCAAACGTATTAATAATGCCGTATTGTGCCCAACACCATTAACACGCACCAAATCTTCATAGGGTGCAGTTAAAACAAAATACACACCGCCGAATTGATTTATTAACGCGCGTGCCAATGGCCGAACATCACGACGCGGAATCGCATAGGTTAACAATAATTCCAATTTTTCATAACTGGTTAATTTATCGTCTTGTAATTTCTGTTTTAACCGTTCACGATGACCGGCATAAAACATTTTATCCGCATCCGCCATCGCACCAATTATACCATTTTTTCTGTGAAAATTATTGCACCGTCTTCGGTTATGCCAATCGTATGTTCCCATTGGGCCGACAGGCCACCATCGACCGTTCGTGCCGTCCATCCATCATCATCAATCTTGCATTCGGCAGAACCGGTATTAATCATAGGTTCAATCGTGAACACCAAACCAGGGACCATTTTTACTTTATCCCATTGTTTATCATAAAAATGGTAAATTTGGGGGTCGTCGTGCATTACTTTGCCAATACCGTGCCCCACAAAATCGCGCGAGATAGAAAAACCATGCGGCAACACAACAGATTCAATCGTTTTACCAATTTCAGATAATGGCACCCCAGGGGCGCATACAGATATAGCCGCGTTTAAGGCGTCTTGACATACATTAACCAATTTACGCGCCTGATTTGAAACATTGCCAATCATAAACATACGGGATGCGTCGCCATGAAAACCTTTGTATTCTGCGGTTAAATCAACGTTTACAATATCGCCATCTTTTAAGATAACTTCATCACTGGGGATGCCGTGCACAATAACATCATTAACAGATGTACAAATATGCTTTGGATATCCTTGGTACCCCAAATCGGATGAACGCGCCCCATTTTCTTTTAAGAATTGCGCAACCATGCGGTCGATTTCACCCGTGGAAATTCCTGCACGAATATGTGGTGATATAAAATCAAAGCAACGCGCAACCAAATCGCCCGCCGCACGCAGACGTTTGAAATCTTTGGGTGCATAAACAGATGGCATCATGATTAATTCCTTTTTCTTATTGCCAATTTCGCAGAACGGACCGATAACTTTAACGCAAAGTCACGTAATAAAACCTCGGACGGCATACCCGTTGTGCGCAATTGACGTTCCAATTCATTCAAGCGGATTAATACCGCCGTGATTTCACGTTCCGGCCATATACGCATGGCCTGTTTGAATTTCTCTTCTACTTTCCAGAACAAGCGCGGCAGATGACCATCAACAACGGCCGTTTGTAAACGCTTGAAATGCATGTCCAACATACGAACCAACATATTTGGTTCTTTGTTGTCATAAAATAACCGGTCCAATGCCGTCATAGTTTGCTGAATATGACCGGCGGTCAAAGAAAACAAAAAATCATCCATATCTGCGGCACCGGTGTCGGGCAAACACTTTTCAACGTCGGATAATTCAACCACACGTTTGTCATGGACGTATAATGCGATTTTGTTCAAAAAACTGCGCGTAATGCCGCGGTCGCCACCAAGATGAGTCGTCATATACGTCATGGCATCGGGCGTAATCTGGGCAATACCAGATGCCGCGGACAGTTCATTGCGTATCAAATTTGCCAATGTGCGCGCGTCGTCGGTGTAACACGGCAAAGCCGCCATATCTTCTGCGCTTTCAAATAAAGAACGCAGACCACCACCCGCACGCAAATCGCCCGCCGCAACCACAACCGTTGCACATAAACCGGTATGGGTTACCAATTCTTCTACAGATTTGGCACATGCGTCGCCCGCGTTGGATATCAAAACCATTTTTTGACCACCGAACATAGATGGGCTGCACGCTTCGGCAAACAGGGCATCTTGTTTTTCACGCAATTCGTCGGAATCCAGTGCAAACAAATTGTCTTTTTCAATCCCCAATGTAGAAACCGCCAAGTCACAGTATTCGTCAACCTGACCCGCGTCGGGACCATATATCAAAACCGCACGAATTTTGCCAATACCGGACTTAAAATCAGCATCTTTCCATTTCATTATTTCTGGGCCCCTGCCCCATTGTTAGAATAACGATAGGTTTCGGCAATAACACGTGTACCAATCTTGTCCGCCAGTACACGGATAGTATTTTGAACCGCATTGTTATACGACGCATTTGACGCAACCAGATAACGTACAAATGTGTAAGATTCGGCCGCACTTTCGGTGCCGGTCGCAATCTGATTGCCGTTGTGCGACAATGTGTAATCCGCAGTTAATGAAATCTGTTGCCATGTGGCGTCACCGGTGCGCTCCAACGCTTTGTATTGTGTGACAGGTTCACTTAAATTTACAGTCAATGTGTATGTGGCACCCGCATCACGTTGCCCACCAAAACGCCCCCACAGCGCATTACGTAAATCTATGCCGTTTATACCACTGATTGGGGATACATAAATATCAGTGTCATTTCCAGAAAACATCGGTGTAAAACCACACCCACCAATAATTAACATTGCGCAAATTAATATAAATTTTCTCATGATAATGTCGTATTTCCTGTTGCAATTTATTCGTATATTACATAGAATTTTTATAAATCGCAAGGGGGGATGATGAATATTTTTATCATGATTTTGTTCGCAATGTTGATGGCGGGATATTACATTATCAGCAGCCCCAACCAATACATCGAAAAGCACGATACACAATATGCAATCACTATGTCGGATTTGCGGACGGTGGCACAATGTGCAACCGCAATGCATAACGCGCAAATTAATGGCACACAATTCCAAGATATCTGTACAGAACAATATAATGTTCGCAGCCAATTTATATGCTTAGATAAAAAATTCAAAGTAACACCATGTGACGCAACATCAAAAAAAAATCAACCGACGGCGAACTTTATCGTAACCGCAACCGTTGCGTTGGATGCAGAATCACACAATAAAATCATGGAGATTTTGGAACAAAACTATGCCGAAGCCGGAACGTTCGGATTAATGCAGGAAAACAAAATTATGTCCGGCGGAACAACATCTAAACCGACCGTACCCGCCGCAATCATCGAAGAAATGGAATTAACCGATGGACAATTGGTTTATTTAACCCAATACGAAACCCCAGATGTCGGAAACATTGTTGCACCAAATGCAGAGGTCAATATAATTTGCCCCCCAGGATCGGCAAAAACATACCGATTTGGTCGTTGGCAGTGTATCGCATATAATTATCAAACAAACTGCGCGGGGGATATGATATGGGATTCGGACACTTTGCAATGCGTGCCAGACGATTCCAGAAAACCACTGTGCGCCGACAAACAAACCGCAATTATCGTGGATGACGTTTGGGAATGTGTTGACCCATTTTTGGAAAAACAGTGCCCAAACAATATGATTGCACGATTGAATTACAACACTTTGGAATGGGAATGCGTGGTTGATCCGTCAAAAACACCGGACGCAAAGAAATGTGAAAAAGTGATACGCAAAGCCGTCCAAGGTGGCATGGGGACAACACTGCGTGTGCCACAGACATCGTGCACAGATTGCGAAAAAGAAGTGTTAAACACCGATACCTGTGAAAGCACATGTGTGCCCGACCCAACCAAAATAACCAATCCGGCATGCTATCCATCGTGGGCAATAGAATGCAGTGGCGCGGGCCGTGCGTTTTACTTTGGGTTTCCAAATAAAAAATATGCGACAGCAATTCCAGAGTTGGAAAATATCGATATACCGTTTGATGCCGCACATTCACAAAATCGCAGGTTTAATTGTTTGGATTGTGGATTGGGGGAAATTGATACAGAAAAATCAAAACCGCCATATACAGCGGTATGCAAATAAAAATCCCCAATTGGGGATTTTTTTTAACTAATCACGCCAAATGACCGATGGGAATATCGATTCTATTTCCGTACGTAATTGTGTGTCGGAAAAAATTGCATCACGCATGGCCGGTGTTGTTTTATGTGCGTCGTCTTCAAAATGCGGGATATATTTTTGCACCGCCAGATTTTTAACCCCACGCGCCGCCAAGATTTTTGATATTTCACGCAAATCATTTTTATCAATATAACGCGGATCACAGGTTACACGTACTTCGTAACCTTTGCCGGTTGACAACCATACATCCAACGAACGTAACATATTGTCATATGCAATATTTTGCCCCGTTAAATCCGGATATTTTTCACGAGTCGCTTTGAAATCCAATCCAACCCAATCCACAACGTCCGATGCGCGCGATAAAGTTTCGGGATAAAAGCCATTGGTATGCAAACCAATCTGAAATCCCAATTCACGTACACGGCGCATATATTCAATCGCCACGTCGCCTTGCATTAACGCTTCGCCACCAGAAAATACGACGGCCTCTAATTTCCCGACGCGCGATTGCAACCATTCAAACACGCGTTCGGGGTCATATTCACCATCACCAACACATAATAAATGGGGATTGGAACAATATGCACACCGCAAAGGACATCCAACCAAGAACAGCACACACGCCAATTTTGTCGGATAATCAATTGTGGTGAACGAAACCAATCCCCCAATTTGAATTTCACGCATAATATTATGCCGCACGCTTTAATAATTCACAATGACGTTGACCCGCAGATAAACAATTTGCTTCGGTAAATGTTTTACGTTCACTGAATTCAGAAAATTTACCAATGTTAAAGTTTTTTACAGGACGAATAAAGCCCATTGAACGTGAAAAAACTTCGCATTGTGTTCTGTTGCAATTTGTTGTCATATCTGTCTCCTTCCCTTGTTTTTTATTTATGACGTTATTGTTCGTTTGTGTCCGTGTTCGCCGCGTTTTCCGCATCGCATTTCGGACAAAATTCGTGTTTACCCGGCAAATATCCATGCTTTGGACATATCGAGAACGTTGGTGTCAATGTCATATATGGCACTTTATAGTTTTCAAATATCGTACGCACGATTTTCTGGGCCGCGTCACCCGAAGATACAGGTTCGCCCATGTACAGGTGCAACATTGTACCGCCGGTATATTTGCGTTGTAATTCTTCTTGGTGTTCCAAGGCGACAAATGGGTCGTCTGTAAAGTTCACCGGTAACTGGGTTGAATTGGTGTAATATGGCGCATCTTTGGTGCCAGCCGTGATAATATCCGGAAAGTTTTTAACGTCCGTTTTGGCAAAACGATACGAACAACCTTCGGCTGGTGTTGCCTCAAGATTATACAAATTACCCGTTTGTTCTTGGAAATTCGCCAAGTTTTCACGGATAAAGTCCATTACATCCAATACCAATTTTTTACCCATTGGGGTCGCAATATTTTCGCGATCGCCCGTGAAATTGCGAACCATTTCGTTTGCACCGTTCACACCAATGGTTGAAAAGTGATGATTCCAATCGCCCAAATAACGGCGTGTAAATGGATACAAACCACGTTGCATATTCTTGGATATAATGTCGCGTTTGATTTCCAATGCATCACGCCCCAAATCCAGCAAACGTTTCAATTCTGTAAATAAACCTTCACGATTGCCACGATGGATGTAACCCAAACGTGCCAAATTGATTGTGATAACCCCGATTGATCCCGTCTTTTCCGCAGAACCAAACAGACCGCCACCACGTTTCAACAATTCACGAACATCCAAACGTAAACGACAGCACATAGAACGCACGTCGGTTGGATTCAAATCAGAATTCAAGAAATTCTGGAAATTTGGAATACCGTATTTTGCAGCCAAATCAAATAATGGTTTTACATTTGGGTGTTCCCATGGGAAATCAGGTGTGATGTTATATGTTGGGATTGGGAATGTAAATGGACGTCCCAATGCATCGCCTTCGGTCATGACCTCTAAGAAAGCGCGATTAATCATATCCATTTCTGCCTGAAGGTCGCCATATGTAAAGTTAACCTGTTCGCGACCAATAAATGGGCGTTGATTTTTCAAATCGTTCGGACATGTCCAATCAAATGTAAAGTTAATAAATGGTGTTTGGGTGCCCCAACGACATGGAACCGCACAATTGAATATCAATGTCTGCATGGCGTTTTTTACATCGGCATATGATAAATTATCAATACGCACATATGGTGCCAAATATGTATCAACAGACGAGAACGCTTGGGCGCCGGCAAATTCGTTCTGTAACGTGCCCAAGAAATTCACCATATGAGAAATAGCCGTTGCCATGTGGCGCGCAGGTTCGCATTGCAAATAACCTTCAACGCCATTGAATCCTTCGTATAACAATTCACGTAATGACCAACCCGCACAATATCCCGTCAGCCAACCCAAATCATGAACATGAATTGCCGCGGTCTTATGGGCTTCAGCAACCGCCCGCGGATACAGGTTTAACCAATATTCCGCGGTTACGCGTTCGCTGGTACGCAATATCAAGCCACCGATGGAATAGCCGACATTTGCATTTTCTTTGATGCGCCAATTCGAGCCACCGACATAACCTTCGATAACTTCGACCGCATCAACCATAGATTCGCGGATTTCTGTGCGTTTTTGACGGTAAATAATATATGCCTCGGCCGTTTTATAGGCGCGGGCATCCATCAAAGAACGTACAACAACATCTTGGATTTCTTCGACCTTTGGTGTTTTGTCGGCGAATCTGTCATCCAATCGTTTTAATACATCTTGGGTAATCTTGACGACTTCGACATCCGATATTTCGGCCGTGACGGCGACCGCTTTCTTGATGGCTTCGTATATCTTTCTGACATCAAAAGGTACGGTTTCGCCGCTGCGCTTTTGCACGGCAACCAAACGTGTCGTTAATGTTGGTGTGATTTGAATTTGAACTTCGTTTTGTGTTTCTGACATCTTATAACTCCAATCCTTGTAAAAACACAACATATAGTGGTTGTTTGTTCGTTTCGATATCAATATATAGTTTTGCATAAAAACTATCAATCTATAAAAGTGCAAAAAAAATTATTTTTTGCTTTACTTTTAAAAATCCAGATATTCCGCATTGTACAGCCATAAAACAGAATCGGTAAATCAGCACGAAATATGTGTTTGTGTCAATATTTGATAACTTTGGCCATAGGAAATGATTCGTTTTTTATACAAAACACAAAATATAGTAATTGATTCGAACGAATTTACTATATCTGGTATCCGACAAATAGCCACCAAACAAGAACAAATCCCTATTATTCGGTTGTATTTAATAATAAAAACGGCTATATTCAATATAACCATATCATGGTGATATGGTGTTAAGTATAATCAAAAAAGAGCATAAATATGATTGCTAAAAACATATATGAAATGCTGCAAGATGTATGTTCGCGTAACAAAGACCGTATTTTCTTTGTGCGCCAGAACGAAACATATGCAGATTTGTTACAAAAGGTAAAACAACGTGCCGTTTTATTGGCAAAACGTTTTGGTATTAAAAAAGGCGATACCGTTGCAATTTTGTCGGGTAATACACCGGACTTTTTGCGTTCTTACTTTGCAATTACGTCTTTGGGCGCACGCGCTTTGATGTTGGATACAGGTTTGAACACCAACGAACACATCAATATGATGAAACGCACAGATTGTAAATTGGCTTTGGCACAAAAAAGTATGTTTATCGAAAACGCACCGGCCGAAATGTTTGATATTGAAAATATCGACGATACGGACGAATCTGAATTCGTTATGGGCGATACAGAACGTGGCGATATCGCACAGTTATCATTTACATCGGGTTCAACCGGCAATCCAAAGGTCGTGGGGTTGACACACGATAATCTGTTGTCGTTGGCAAATGGTGCACAATTCTATAAAGATGTGATTTTGCCGGGGTATACTTTCTATGGATTTTTGCCACTGTATCATATATATGGTGTGGTAATTAATATTATCGTGCCGGTCGCATTACAGGGTAAATTGTTATTACAGCCGGTATTAAAGCCACAAGAATTTATCAAGGACTTTAAACAATATAAACCCGAAGTTATACCCGCCGTGCCACGTATTTGGGAAGTGTTCTATAAGAAAATTGTAGATTCGGCCAAGGACAAACACGTGTGGACTTTGATGCGCGTAATCGTATCTATGCGTAAGGTACTGCGTGCAATTGGGTTGGGCAAATTGGTCGAAAAAGTTACCAAGCCCGTTCATGACGCATTCGGCGGAAATACAAAAGTATTGGTTTCGGCCGGCGCGACATTAAAGCCATCTATCCGTAAATTCTATGAAAAAATGGGATTTGTGGTTGGCGATTGCTATGGATTGACCGAAACAACGGGGCCTGCGAACTTTAACTTTGCGTTCCGTCGTTCAAATGGTTCTATGTACTATGCGGGACCTTTGCCGGGGAACGAAATACAAATTCACAATCCGGATAAAAATGGCGTTGGTGAAATTTGGGTGCGCGGCAATATGGTTATGACAGGTTATTTGGAAAACGATGCCGCCAATGCCGAAGCATTTGAAAACGGATGGTTCAAAACGGGCGACATCGGTTGCTTGGACAAATATGGTCGTTTACAGGTAAAAGGCCGCCAAAAACAAGTCATCGTTTTGGACAGCGGTAAAAACGTATATCCAGACGAATTGGAAGACCTGTATATGCAAAACGACGAAATCTTGAATGCTGCGGTGTTTGAATACGTGATAAAAGATAAAATTGTGCCTTTTGCCGTGTTCCAAGTTAAACCGGGGGTAACCGTGGATCGGGTGGCATTTTTGTTGAAAAAATCAAATATGGCAATCGCCCAATATAAATGGGTAAAGCATTTCGCCATTACCGAAGAAGAATTGCCATCAACGTCGGCCAAGAAGGTAAAACACTTTGCCGTTCGTGACTTGTTAAACCACGGCGCATTCACACGTTCAGAATAACCGTTGTTGCAAAACACAATAAAGACAGGGATTTTTTTACGAAATCCCTGTCTTTGCATCTTGACAAATATATTTTTGTGTACTATATAGTACTGTGTAAGTTATCGGGGGATATAAAATGAGCAATAAAAAAACACTTGATATAACTGTGTTCCATATATTGAAATCAGTTATGGACGCAAAGGCAAAAAAATTAAATGACACTATACGTGCCGGCGCAGATGCCGAACACGAACACAAATTAATGCGCGATCATATTTCGCACCTGCAAAGTTATGCCAGTCAAAACAGTCGTTTTGACCCGTCCGAAGCGCAGGATGCCGAAGAATTGATTGAATCATATGAATACCAAATGAAGGGTATTGGTAAAAAAATCCAAAGCGCAGCCGCTGCTCGTGCACAGATGCCACATGTTGCACAATTTAATAAAACATATGCTTTGGTATGTGCCACCGCCCAAGCCAAGGGTCGCATAGCCGCATTAAATGCCGAACGCGAAGAAATTGAAGCACGTATGGACTTTGTTTCAAAACGTATTGAATCGTGTGAAATTAATATAACAACAGACGGATACAGCGATGATGTTGCCACCCAAGCCCGTCGCGCATTAGATTGTTATATGACAGAATACGAACAATTGGCGCAACATTTACAACGCATAAATAAATCGTTACAAGAATATAAAACCAGATAAAGTTCCCCCAAAAAATCCCGCCAACCGGCGGGATTATTTTTATGTTGAACAAGATGCGATTACGAACCCGATGCCATACGACGGTAATAAAAAAACACCCCTTTGGGGTGCTTTTTTATTACTGGCGGATGGTGAGGGATTCGAACCCCCGGATGGGTTGCCCCATCAACGGTTTTCAAGACCGCCGCATTCGACCGCTCTGCCAACCATCCTGAACTGTTATTAAGTCAACGGCGATTATTGTACATTATTTTTTGCGTATTGCAAATATAAAAATACATAAACCCGCAAAAAACATTATTAATGACAGTAACATCCCCATAGTCAGCCAGTTGCCCGCCAAAAATCCAATCTGGGCGTCGGGCGCACGAAAGTTTTCACAAAAGATGCGAAATACCGCGTATCCCATACCCATTATGCCCGCCAATGCCCCCGGATGACGACGTAACCCCGTATAACGATACAGGCAACACATTATGGCAAATAACAATAAACCTTCGGTGGCGGCTTCGTACAAAGGACTGGGGTGACGGGGGATTTCTGTGTCACCGTTAAATATGACCGCCCACGGGACATCTGTGGCACGCCCCATAACTTCACGATTGATAAAGTTCGCAATACGACCAAAGAATAATCCAATTGGCGCAACAACCGCCATGACATCCAATAAAGACCATGAATTAATCTTATGACGGCGACCAAATATAAACACAGATGCAATCACACCGATTAGACCACCATGAAAGCTCATCCCGCCGTGCCATAATGCAAATATTTCCAATGGGTGATGCATAAAATAACCCAAATTATAAAACAGGACGTACCCCAACCGGCCCCCCAAAATCACCCCCATGATGACCGCGGTTAATAAATCGTCCAATTGACGTTTGGATAATCGCACAACACATTCACCACGACGCGTCATCCACGAAAACATCCAATAACCAAATACAAATGCCCCAATATATGCCAATGCATACCAACGCACATCCAATCCAAAGATTGAAAATGCGACCGGCGAAATTGGGTTTATTGTTATCGCCATATCCCCCACCCCCTGTGACAAGTTTTGGAACAAAAATTAACGGACTTTGATGCCTTGGCGTTCCAAAATGCCGGCAATTTCTTTCATTACATGTTCACAGCGCGCAACATACGCTTTGTCACAGAATTTGCTATTGCGTTCTTTGTCGGCTTTGGCAGCGGTTTCTTTATATTTTTCAACCAATCCATTTAAGGATTTTTCATGCTGTTCACGACCGGACAATATTTCATCGCCACAAATAATATCACGGACCGCTTGGGCGTGATATGCACTTACAATTTGACATGGATCTTTTGACATAATTATTTCCTTTGGTTTATTTACATATGATTTGTTCTTTGTTCCAACAACGCAATTGATCGTGTCAGATTTGCCACGTTTTTCAAGGCCTTGCTATGCTTCTTTTCGTCCATCAATATGTGCTGTTGCTTTAGTTGCATTTCGGCATCAGCCAACAATTTTTTCAAATCGGCCAATTTTTTATTCACGGGTTCGGAACCTGTAATTTCCTCTTTTGGGTGCTCTTTTGCGCGCCGTGCAACATCTTTTTGATATTTTGTTGCCATTCAGAATCCTTTTTTTTAATCTTGAAAACGTTTACCCATTGTATTATATTTTTTGTAAATAACAAGGAGAAAATTATGACACAAAAAAAATCTGTACAAATTCGGTCGGGACGCGGTGGCGGGATTGACCTGTACTTAAAGCGAATATTCGCATTAATGTTTGGCGCGGTTGGGGTTACGGCGTTGGCCACATATTTGACCATTTGGGGTGGCGGTTGGACATACCTGTTTAATCCAATGACCGGTGGAATGACACCATTGTACTATATTTTATTGTTTGGTGGTTTGGGATTGTCACTGTGGGCCCAAGTTCGCGTTTTCAACATGCAACCAACAACCGCGGCACTGTTGTTGGCACTGTACGCGGTGACGATTGGCGTAACAATGACACCATTGATTATGGCGGTATTGTCGGTTAACCCATTATCTATATTAAGTGCATTTATTGTGGCCGCATTGATGTTTGCATGTATGGCCGTGTTTGGTTATAAAACCGTCAAAGATTTATCCGGTATTGGCATCTTTTTGATGATGGGCATGATTGGTTTGATTTTGGTCGGTATTATCGCAATGTTTTGGCCGGAAATGATGGGCGGAACATTTGGCACAATCGTTTGCTTTATCGGCGTGTTGATATTCGCATTATTTACCGCGTATGATATGCAAAACCTGAAACGCGCGTACGCCGTGATTGGAGACGACAGACAAAAGAACCAATTGGCCGTATTGGGTGCATTGCATTTATATATATCTTTTGTTGCAATGTTCCAATATTTGTTAAGTTTGATGAACCGTGATTAATAGAAACAATAAAAAAACAAGGAGATAAAAAAATGGCATATAAAATTGATCCAACCAAATGTATCGGATGTCACACATGTATGGGCGCATGTCCGGTTTGCGCAATCAGTGTTGGTGCCGACGGCAAATGCGTAATTGACCCATCGAAATGCATTTCATGCGGCACATGCGCGGCAATTTGCCCCGTTGGTGCAATCGCCCCAGAAATGTAAGACAGGTGACCATATAATAAAAAAACCGCAAATGCGGTTTTTTTTATTTTGTTTCATCCGTTGTCACCGGTGTCATAACGGGGATTACCACTTCTTCGTTATAAAACGACAGGAAACGATCGCCCGTTGTGCAATAGAATTTTCCCAGAGAATCTTTATATGCACGACGTTCGGCATTTAATCGGTCTTCGATTTCGGTTTGTGCACCTTGGTATGCAGAAAATGCCCCCAAAGCACCACCGGCGGCCGCACCAACAACGGTGTCTTTTAATCGTGCGCGATTGGATAAATCAATCACAGCCCCAGTTTCCGAATCCATATACAATGGGGTAAAGGCATTAAAGTTGCTGGGGGAAGTAACCACACAATCTTCGCATACTTTCAATGTGGCGCCGTTGCGGATATAAACCTTCAATGCCCTAGCATCCCATTTGGACTGTAAGATGCCTTCAATTTGGTTACTGTATCTTTTTTGTGAATATCCAAATGCACCACCACGATCCGCCCGTTTTCCATCTGAGGTCACAGTATCCAAAATGTCGCCAATATTATAGATAACAACATTTTCACGTTTTGTGATTGGGCGGGCGCCTGTAACCTCTACCCATTTGTTTTTGGGATCCTGAGAACCAGCATCACCCTTTTTCAAACAGTTGGTCTTGGAGACGGTCAAGGTACCTTCATTTATTGTGCAAGTTTCCGCGAAACTATATATCTCTGAACTGCCATTCAATTGTTGGAAATTATCTGCGACAACTTCTTCCCATATCCAGTTTTTATCGGTACGCGGATTTTTTTGATTGTAACAACCATTACCACAGACGGGGAGTGCATTATGATAATTCAGATTGAACATACGTTCACAAGCGTGGTATGTGACCCCATCATCGGGTGTGTCACTGCATTTATATACCGCGCCACTAGAATCGCCAAATTGATAAAATATTTTGGCACCGGCCAAATCTTCAAACTCATCCAATGTGCCGTACAGGCACTTTTTGGTTTCGCCCGATTTTTTGTCTGTGGTACTATTGTCGGTGGCAGCAGTAGTTGTGGACGCGGTCGCGTCTATCGGGGCTGTACAATCGGCAATATATAGCACAGAATCGCCCGTTGACATCATATTTCCGGTAATTGCGCCCGCCATAGTATTCATACCCACAGACATAGCAATATCACCACCCACTTTGCCACCATAGGCGCCGGCCGCACCGATACCCGCACCGCCCAAACCACCAATTGCAGTTCCAATCCAATTGCGTTTACTGGTGCCGAAAATGCCGTCTTGGCCATCTTTATTTTGTCCCATGGCATTTCCACCCAAGGCACCGACCAAAGCAGAACTGACTATCTTGACAACCGCGTTTCCTTTCTGCTCTTCATCCATCTGACGTACAACTTCTGCACGGGTTGGTGGATTGTCCGCCGGAAATGTTACAGTACCCGCCGCGTCCAGCAAGGAAAATTCGGGAAATTCAGATATATTACATAAAACTGCATCGCCCGCCGCAACATTTGCACGCGCCAAAACAATTTCCGCACCGTCCAATGTGTTTTCGCGTGTACGCATTTCAACCACAGCCGTACAGGTCGCGGGGGAACCGGCACTGGGGCCGAAAGTGGGGGAAACCCATTCAAATTTGCCACTGGGGTAAATCATTGAACAGCGTTCCAATTCAGACATCGTGACCGGCGCATTTTCCGAACCGGACTTTACCAATTCGGCAACCTCATTACTTTCAACCGGAATCGGTAAATCTTTGGTCACGGCAACCGTGCCGTTTGGGGTCAGCCCACGAATTTCATTTAACTGTTGATACGCGGCCGCATTGTTGCGCGAAGGATTGCCAACACGAATGGCCGCATCCGCAGAATGCGGCACAGATACCAACGCACCCAACAATGAATAAAATAAAATATTTGCGCGCTTCATTTAATCCCCCCGATAAAACAGACGATATCAAAACTGCAGACGCAGGCGAATACCCAAATCAACCAAGCCCAAACGTCCGGATTCATACCAATTGGTATAGTGGAAAACACTGTCATATGGCGCTTCGTATTCGCCACCGGCACCGTCACCCAACCATTCAATTTGGGATAACACAATGCTGCCCGACGTTTTTACTTCACCCAAGTTGGCATAGCGAACAAAGAAGTCCAATTTTACACCGCCTTCTAACTCGGTCGAGACACCACCTTCTAACATAAATGCCAATTGTTCGGATGTACCACCATTATGATACGCATAAATGTCCGATATACCCGTCAATTGACCCGCATTTGCATAGGCCGGATCCATTACCGAATAAAACGTTTCATCAAATACAACGTAATCAGATATTGTGTTCAAAGAAATACCCAAACCGGCACCAACATATGGACGTAACGAACCGCCCGCCAAATAGCCAGTAAAACTGTCGATATTATAATACACATTTAACATAGTGGTGTTCGCAGTAATCGCACCACCATCAACCTGGGCCGGAACATATCCACCAACACCGTCAGACGTCTGAACAGTCGAAGGATACCCCAAACCAGAATAACGCAAATACGAAAAATCAACACGAACATCATTATTAATTGCCGCGCCAACAGACAACTGTAATGGCAACACGGTGTCGGATTCAAAGTCCGCACGTTGAAACGCACCAGGAACCGTATAGGCATCTTCTTCGCCAGTATAATCGGACGACAAACCACCGGTAACAGATGCCGCATACGCAACAGACAAACCAACGTACAGACCACTGTCCGCCAAACGATCGTAATCGGCCGGCTGATAATATTGGCGGCCCGCGGTCGTTTGCGACGAACCGACACGTGGTAACGCACCCGTTATACGTGTGGGCTGCGCCATCACAGCAGAATTATATCTGGGTTGATACATGCCGTTGGAAACCATTGTATTTTGATACATTGCGGGCACGGCCATATTCACAGAATTATAGCCCGAATACATCGGCTGCGCCGCATTCGATACACCAATACCCCCCAGCAACACCCCTGCAAAAACAGCAGAAAACTTAGAACTATTCATCCTTTACCCTATTTTCCTTTGCTTTATTATATCATTTTGCAGGCGACCGTGCAAGTGTTTGCATTTGCAAAAAAAACAATAACACATATAAATATCATATGTTATAATTACCACCAATATGTCAATCAAATACACGATTATGCTGTTTGTTGCCTGCGCCATTTGGGGCGACGCGTTCGTACGCGACGCGTCGGCTAAACTGGTACCGACCGGATTTCAAAAAACTATGGCGGATATGCCAATGTCAGATAGACAAAAAATCGCCCAAATCGGATACGAACCGTATTTGGACAGCAAGGCGTTCTATGAAATCCGGTTAAAAGAGGCAAAGGAACTGTATCAACAAGCATCTGCACAAATGCGATACGACAGGCAGCATATGCCCCGGGACGAATACTGCCAAAGATACCCCGGCGCGACCGGATGCCCCACCCCACCCGAAACACCACCCGCCACACCGTCACCCGTGGACGGCGAATTGGTCGGCCAAGACGAATTTGGGCGCAACGTTTACGCCAACAAAACCATAACCGACGGCCCATGCACCATGCCCAGAGCAGATAACAATTTTACAAACGATTTGATAAACAGCGGCAGATGGGCGGAATCCGACCCAGCATTTGAAAAGGCCACATCCGGAACACTGCGCGTCGAAGGCGAATTGGTCGAATTTCCGGAAGAACTTGGCGGCGTCACAAAATACGGCATATCTGAAGTACACAATCCAAGAGTCGACGTAAAAAACTTAACGCCCGACGGCGCACAAGATATAATGCGCGAAAAATATTACTTGCAACAGAATATAAACAAATTACCCGACTATGTACGCGGAACGTTTTTTGACATGCATTTCATGAAGCCCAGATATGCATTTATCTCTCTGTGCAACAGATTGGGCGTAAGATATCAAGCAACCATAACCGACGATATCGCACAAAAAGCAAAAGAATACAGTGGCGATTTGAATAACGACCTGTTGGACGATTATCAGGAATTTTTTAACGCGGCCGCAAAAGACGAACCCGACGGTTACGATCTGTTACAGGGATGGACAAACCGCGTTAATTTAATGCGAACAAACGGATGCCATTATCCAACCGAGCCAGACGAAGCACTGCGCAGGCCAAACAGTTAATCTAATTGACAATCTGCCAGTTTGTACTATAATAGTATGTGTAAATATTTATATTAAGGACAAATTATGGCGAAATTTTGTATTTTTTGTGGCAATACACCAGATAAAAAAAACAAGGAACACGTTATTCCACAATGGTTAAGTAAATATACAGGCAAATTTCACAGCGTGTGCGAATTAGGAAACGTAACCGACCGCAACATTACGTTCAGCGCCCTGACCTTTCCGGCATGCACCGCATGTAACGAAAAATTTGCCTCGTTAGAAGCACAAGCAAAAGACATACTGTTCAAAATCCGAGACAACAAAGGATTAACCGCAATGGAAATCAATGTGTTTCTGGATTGGATGGACAAAATCCGTGTTGGACTGTGGTTGGGACAGTTAACTTTGGCAAATGAAGTTGACGAAATCGATCCTAAATTCCATATCGCAGACCGCGTCGGACGCAAGGACAGATTTTTAATGGTCGAAAGAATCAATACAACCGGACGTGGAATTGGATTGGCCGGAATTAGCAGCAAACTGTTTTCCGAAGCACCAAGTGTATTTCAAATAGCAATTGATGATTTACTGTTTACAAATGCATCGGAATACGGGTTGGTATCAAATCGATTGGGCTTCCCCCAGTTCCAAAAAATGGAGTACGTCGACCGTGACCATCATTTATTGACCATTACCAAGGGACGCGAAAAAACAACACATCCGGTCGTCTGGAATTACCAAGCGTCACCACAAAGAACACTGATATACCAACCAATGTACAAGGATATCGACAAAGTTGACGGCGAAAATTTGTTCAAAACAAAATATGTGATGGAACACTCGATTGATACAGAAAATGGAATTGGCGGAATATTCTATCAGCGCAAAGATAATACGGTACGATATCTGGGGCCGGATGAAAAAATTAACATCGCACCAAAAGAATTAATCGACGCCAATTTAATCGCCGCATCTTTACCGGTGTATGAATTGCAAAACTATGTAATTCGCAGCGCATACAAATTGGACACGATGGAAAAAAAGCAACGCGAATATATAGAATATATGATGATGGCCAACGAATTAAGCGTCGCACGCACGGCAATCGCACACGGAATAAAAAGACGATAAGCAACGTCAGTCAAAACAGCAAACAACACACCGCCCGATTGGGCGGATTTTTTATTTATGCACAACATTCTGCATAGCCAAACAATAGCAGGTTTTGAAAAAGAAACAAAATTCTTTTTATTGTTGACAAAAATGCAATTATGGGCTATCTTTTCTTGAATAAAATTAGGTCGTAATTATGTATAGAGAGCAGAAACAGATAAAAAAATTAGAAAGCACGGCTGAGGCATCACGAACCATTGGGGCAATGGGGGTGGTTGCAGGGGCTATTACATTAGCAATAGCATTGCGTAATGTGTGTTCCAAGGATTTTGATATTGCGTCAATTTGTGCCGTGGCGGGTGCATTCAGTACGGTTGTTGGGGCAATAAATTTAAGTAATGCACGCAAGACATTTGCACACGCCCAAGAATTACGCAGGAAACTATGTGATGCCTGTTGGTATGATCCCGATGGTTATTGATGGCTTTGGTGTGTGCGTATGACCATTCAGCAGTATGGTGATGCGATTGTGCTTTTGGTGACAGTTAGCAAAGCATTGGTCTGGCAAGATTGATGATGTTAAAATTGAGATAAGAGGTAAATTATGAAAGATAATGATATTTTTACAGAAGACAAAAAGAAGCTAAACAAGAATATGTTAGTATATGGTGCATTTAATGGCGTGTGTGTTGTTGGCGCGTTGCGTCAATGCGCACATATGGTAAAAGACGGATATGATAATGGCTTTATGTTTATGTTGTTAATGTATTTGGCTTGTGTTGGGGTGTCCGCACGTAAAATATATAAAATGCATCAGTATAAAAAGGAACTGACAGATAACCAAAACCAGCGATAGTGGTTAATTACGTGGGAAAATCATAGGTTTGATGATTTTACAGACATTCTATTTCTTGCATATTCGTTATTTACAGAACAGTTGTTTTAGCCAAGAAATCAAATTAACCCCTTGTTTTTCTTGTTTTATATATTTGGCTGGGATAATGCCCTTTTTTAATACAATCATATAATGTTGTACGGCACCATATAACAACTGGTTTTTTATATCAACTTTTTCCCATGTTAATGGCGATGTGTCGATTTCGTTTGGTTTAACTTGATAAAAATAGTTATCACATCCCTTGTGTATATGCAGTTTTCGTCCTTTCTTTGCCAAGTCATCCCGACACCATATTGATTCTACCAAGCCGTCTTTGACCAAATCATCCAGT
>JAZRJG010000023.1:0-42576 GCA_045645725.1 Candidatus Enterousia sp.
CATAAAAATATACGACGACCCGTTCCAGATATACGACGGGTAATCTTGAAATACATCGTCTGGACAAATGATGACAACAGTATTAAAACCATCATCCCGGCTGCAATACCCATGATAATTTCGGACTTTAACAACATGGCAACCGTACCCATAAATCCGCCGAGTGCCAAAGAGCCAACGTCACCCATGAAAATAGACGCCGGTTTAGAATTATACCACAAAAACCCAAGTACCGCACCAAAGGCCGCCCCCAGCACTGCGTACAGACCACTGGCCGTTGGCAAGAACATAACCGTATCCATAAACCCAATACGTGTCGCACCATACAGCGCCACAACCAATACAATCAATACCGGCATAAACAATTTAGACAACATTCCATCCAAACCGTCTGTTATATTTGTCGCGTTGGCACCACCACAGATTACAAAATAACCAAAAACATAATACCATATCCCCAGTGGCAATATTATGCCCGCACCAATCGCCAAAGAATATTCAGGAATATATGGTGGCATTGTTTTATTGATTAAATACGCCAAGATTACAACAAAAATTCCTTCGACAAATAAACGAGTCATTGGCGACAAACCATTGGCCGCTTTTTTGGATTGAGATACAACTTTTTTATAATCATCGACAAACCCCAACGCACCAAACATCACCAATGCCGCCAAAGCAATCCACCCCGTCGGATTAGACAACGGCATAAACAGCAATGAACCAACCAAAATCGCAAATACTATTAACAAACCGCCCATGGTTGGGGTGCCGGCTTTGACACGATGCGTTTCGGGGACATTTTCACTGATTGGTTGACCTTTCTTCTGCAAGATGTGCATCGCAGATATAAAAGGTTTGCCCAACATCAACATAATCATAAAAGACACGAAAAATGCACCGGCAAATTGAGTCCAACCACTGGCAAAAAATGAAAAATCTTGTTGTAAGAAATATTGTGTCAGCATAAAAAATCCTTTCCTTATGCTGACATTTTATCACAAAAGATTTGATAAACAAATGTTATTATAAGTATTTTAGACGATTATTAAAATACACCGCCAACCACCGCACCAGACGACGCAGACGATGCCGCACGCGGGGCCGGATTTGGACGCTGGTTGGGTTTGAAAACCTCTTGTATTATCGTGCCAGACGGGTCGTCTGCGGCGGCGGCACCGCTGCGACGATTAACGCGCATAAACGTCATACCATCCGGAACCGAGAAAGGTTGATTCTTTTGATTTTCCAATGCAACGCGCATAAAATCCGAAAATACACGCGCCGCCATATGTGACCCCGCACCGCGTCCCAATGGCTTTGGCGTATCAAACCCCAAATACACACCCGCAATTAAATTTTTTGAAAAACCGATAAACCATACATCTTTGACATCGTTGGTTGTTCCGGTTTTGCCCGCGATTGTATGACCGGAAACACGCGCCTGTTTACCCGTTCCGCGTTCAACCGCGCCCTGTAAAATAGAAACCATCTGATACAAACTTTGTTCATCCGACAAAGGTTCGGATTGCACATCGGTTTCGGGGGGTAACATATCGTCTGACCATTCAACAATTTCAGACACTTCACCACCAATAACACGCCCATAACGATCTTCGATATAATCCACCAACTTTGGTTGAATTACATGCCCACCGTTTACAAATGCCGAATAACCCAAAACCAATTTTTCCAACGTGGTTTCACCCGAACCCAAAGCCATAGATAAATTCATATCCGTTAAGTTTTTGGGATACACACCAAAACGTTGGGCGGCTTCTATCGCGTTTTGCGTACCAATCTGTTCCACCAATCGCACGGTCGGGACATTTCGCGACGTTTCCAAAGACAAGCGCAACGGCACATCGCCCAAGAATTTTTTATCGTAATTTTCCGGCTTCCATAATGTATTATTTTCACGCCACCCAACAATCGGTGCATCCAATATCATCGTTTGGGGCGAATAACCACGTTCCAACGCCGCCAAATATACAAACGGTTTAATGGTTGAACCAATTTGACGATACGCTTGGGTCGCACGATTAAAAGAACTTTCCGCAAAAGAACGACCGCCCGCCATAGCCAATATACGACCCGTATGCGGATTCATAGCAATTATCGCACCCTGTAATTTATCGGTTCGGCCGGCGTTATATGCATCCAATTCTTTGTTTAATGCCGCAGATGCCGCAATCTGTAATTCCGGCACAATTGTGGTTTTAATATATAAACCTTGATTATATAAAACTTCACGTCCCAATTGATTCAGCAGTTGACGACGAACATCTTCGGCAAAATATTGAAATTCAGGTTGCATTTGGGCGGTAAAACCACTGTTGATATTCAACTGCTCGGCCGCGGCAGCATCGGCGGCAGATTGCGTAATAAATCCCTCTTCTACCATACGACGCAAAACATAGTTACGGCGTTCAACCGCGCGACTGCGGTTATTTGGTGCCTTGGGCAAAGATGCCAAGAAGGCACATTCCGCCAAAGACAATTCCGTCACAGGTTTATTAAAATACATCAAAGCCGCAGAACCAACACCATATGCACGCGCGCCCAAGAATATCTGATTCATGTACAGGGTTAATATATGTTCTTTGGAAAAAGTACGTTCCAAACGCAATGCCAATATGGCTTCTTTTATTTTACGGGAAATTGTGCGTTCGGATGTTAAAAAGAAATTCTTGGCAACCTGTTGCGTTATGGTAGATGCGCCGGATAATGTCGTGTCGCGCCCCATCATACGCAAACCATTGTTTACCAATGCACGCATGATACCTTGGACGTCAATGCCGGGGTGCGTCCAAAAGTTTTGGTCTTCGGCCGCAATAAAGGCATTTACCAATTGTGGTGGCAAATCCGCATAGTCAATAAATACACGACGTTCTTCGGCGTATTCAATCAACAAAGAACCATCCGCCGCATACAAACGCGTCGCAACCGGTGGCGCATATGTCGCCAAAGATTTATAATCCGGCAAATCATTACCATAAATAAACACCAATGCCGCCAACGCACCTACGCCGGCAACAAACGACCAAAACAATGTATTTAATAAAATACGACAAATTTTTTTGAACTTCATAATATGTGATATTTTAAGATAAAAACGATGCGTTTGCAAATAAATAGCATAAAAAAAATCCCGCAATGCGGGAATTAAATTTCAATATGACCGTTGGTCGCAACCAAATCCGCCATCATTTCAACGCGGCCACCCGCTTCACGTACAATTAATTCACCGGCGGCAATTTCGGCAAAGTCCAACGCATCGGACACATATGCATCAAATTTACCCGCCGCAACCCACGCCAAATCCAACGCAGGACAGCCCGTACGACGCGCATCACCCATCATTGGACGATTGTCAGACGTGTTGTAACCAATTGTCAAATCCATTGGTTCGGACAAATTTGAAACTTTGATACGTGCAGAATGGTATGCCGAAAACACATATGCACCATGACCAGATTCGGCATAATACAAACGTTCATCAATCGGCGAATACACCAATGCAATTTTGGTTTCATCATTGGAACGCAACGCCAAAGATATCGCAAAGTGTGGATTTCCACGAACAAAATTTGACGCACCAGATAATGCCAACACAAATTCATCGCGACCATCGCCGGCACGCGATACGTTTGGTGTCAACAAACCCGCAGATGGGCGAACCAATAACAAATCAGATAAAATACTGTCTTCTATACGGGCGGATGCCTTTTGTACAAAGTCGCGCGCACCACGTAAAGATTGCTGTAAATTTTCAACTTCACCACAGTCACGACGCAGGCCAGATGCCGTACGTTGTAACGCCATAAACATTTTATTTAATTCTGTTGAACCTTTGATCAGCAATTCCATGGCCCGCCCCCGTCAGACAATGTTTATATTACAGATTGAAACCAGCAAATTTGTTTTTGAATTCTGCCGCACGTTGACCTTTTTCGCCCGCGTTAGAACGTTGACCGGTCCATGCAGAATGATTCAAGTTGTCAGATGACAAAATCATATCTTTCTTTTCAGAAGAAAACAGTACGATTGTCGAACCGTCAGTTCTGGTGACGTTGTTCGCATAGTATTCAGGATGAATGCCTTTTTTCATTGTTTTTACCCTTTTTAATTTATTTTAGCCCGCAAATTATACAGGTATTTTTACAAAAATCAAGAAATATTAGTTTTTTAATATCGACCAATACAACCCAAATACGAATTACCCGTCGATTCCAATATATTTACAAACTGAGATGGATTGCGACCGGAAAATAACGCCAAAACCGTCCCCGTGTTCGTCGCCAACATATCCGCAACCGTTGCAATGGACGAATTCATTTTCTTGAAAAAACCACTGGCCGGATATATTTCCGCCGCCAATAATTGATTTTGGCCGTTGCTTTTGGCCGTAGATTGCGATTCGATTACCATCAATTGACATTCGGACGATATAATCAATTTATCACACACAACCGCATCGCCACCCAACAATTCGCCCCACCAACCCGTAGAACCACAAAATACAGGATAATATATAACCGCATTTGGGTTTTGGGATAAAAACGCCGGTATGTCCATATCTTCTAAGAATACATCGGGCATAATTCCGGTGGAATTGTTTATAACTTTACGCGCCAACTGGTATTCAGAATCCCCAGTTGTCTTGCGTGGCCAATAAAGAATCGGAAACTTTGTCATTGCTATGAATTATATCAGATTCGGAAGTAACAAAAAAGACCCCCACGTTAAATAAACCACTTGCATTTTTTATTTTTTTAAATTTTCCCATATTTTCTTGCCGTTGTTCCACATTGTTTGAACATTGTTTTTCGCAGAATCGTAGAATTCTTGGGAAATTTCAACATTAAACAATGTCTTAGCCAACGCAGGAATCGATGACATAAACATCGCGATAAAGGCACCAACCAACAGTAATGATATATACGATTCGCCACCCAATACACTGTTGGCCACGGCGTCCGTATTATTATTCTGTATTAATTCCAGCACAGAAGTTACACCCGTAGATTTTTCAACCACCGCATCCAACAAACTTATACCAAACGTGACAAATACCCCCGTCAACCCCAACCCCAGCGCACCATTTATAACATCATCTATAATCCCGCGAATCGTTTTACCGGCACCTTCTAATGATATCGCCCATCCTTTGAACAGCCACGACAACAACATTAACGGCAACATAACCAAATCCAACGACAGTTTTATAAAAATTTCTAAAAAGTACATTGGTATTGGCAACAGCGCCATCATAAAGACCGCCAATAACAACAGCCCCGAAAAACCCAACGGTATATTTGGAAAAAACGCACCGAACAAGAATTTATGGGCATGTTCATAATCAAATGCCAATTGCGTCAATGTCCATCCATACGTCAAACCCATACCCGTCAAACTGTGAACACCCAACAATTCGCACGCCATTTCGTGACGTAGACGGGGCGAAAACGCTTCGCGTTCATTGGCACGCGAATCGACTGACGTGTCCATCACCGCCGTCGAAACCAAACAATTGTTGAAATCGGGACCGTCGTCAATGGCACGATTTAGCACCAAACCGATGTTAAAGATTGGACGTATTGCAATATCGGATATCATACGCGGCAATGGCGACAGCAACAATGCAGTAATCAAAAACAACTTGACCAAATGATGGGTGAAGGTTTCTGTAATAGACCATGGGTCATCTACTTTGGCGTTTATAAAGCCACTGAACAATTTCCATGCAAACCATACCATAGTCAACACAACGGCCAAACCAGCCGTAACACGACCAACGGACGAATATATCTGAGAGATAAAACCAGACATAATTGCCAATATGTCCGCAAACATTTGACACGTCCAACAATTAGAGAAAAATTCATATGCACTGGGCATATCATACGGTAATGCGGTACGAAACAAAGACACACCGGTCATGATAACAAAACCTGTGGCAATCGAACCGGCAATCATACCGATAAGACCGGCACTGGCCGTGCCAGTGATAAAAAAAGAAAAAAATGTAATCCAAAACTTTTTTAACCGATTCATGATTTTAATTATACCATATTTTATGTGAAATGTGATATAATTGACATAAATAAAAACAAAAAAGAATGTTGGGGATAAAAAAAGCACCTTTTTGGTTAATTGCGTTTTTGGCATTTGTGTTGCCAAACTGTGCGTACGCAAACAATTTGGTTGATGCGTTGGATTTAACACCGTTCGTACCATTGGTTATCCAAGCAATGATGGGAATCGCGGTATCCAGTTATAATTTCTTTGTGGGCACAAATGGATCGGGTATAATTAATTTGATAATTATTGGCTTTGTTGGGGTATCCATTGCTTTGTATTTGGTCAAAATGTATTTACCAAAAACGTGGTTGGATAATTTTGGTTTTTCCGGCGGCGGCGAAATGTTTGAAGGCAAAATTAATGCATGGAAAATAACAGAAAACGTATTAAAACCCATGGTCCGCGCAATTATCGCACTGACATTTTTATTACAGGTAAAGCCCACATTTGTAACAAATTGGTTGGCGGAACCGTTTTTAGGATTTGGGGCAATTTATACCGAATATATCTTGAAAGGTATGCACAGCACCGACATACCCACAACCACCAGTACATGCCCCGATGTAATTGTAGAGTCGGGTTGGCTGTCGGAAACGTCATGCAAATTCTTGACACAACCGGTTGCAAATTTATCGTCGGCAAATAACCGTATGATTGTGCGCGGATTGCGTATGATAAAAAATGGACTGCGTGATTTATTGACATTGGTGGCCGCCGATGGCAAGGACTTTTTGACCGTGATTACCGGAATTATATTGGTAATCACATTTGTCAGCAGTAATATATTCATGGCACTGTTGGTTATTCAAGGTATATTTGATTTTGGATTACAATTAATATTGTACCCATTTAATGTTTTAACATACGTCACAAAACCAAATGATAAATGGTTGGATTTATGGCCGGCATTTGGCGGTTTAACAAAAGCGTTACAAACACTGATTATCACGATGATTTCGTGCGCGTTTATTATGTGTATAAATATCGCGGTGGTAAAAGCATTATTCCAAAGACATGCCAGTGTATTTAATGCGGCGGCAGGCGGCTCTGCGTCGTCAAACGTACCACATGATGCGGCGGAAATGGCTTTTGTTGGCTTTGGCGACCATTCGGTTACATGGCTGTCTGCAATTTTGACTTTCTATTTGATGTACAAAATATTCGATATGACACAAAAGCAGTTATTGAAATACGTTGGTTCCGGCCAAGACGCGTTGCATAAGCAGGTTATGGGTGATGTTAAAGGCCTGTATAACAGCGGTAAAGGTTTATGGAATTTTGGTAAAACAGCAACAGGGTTCTTTAAAAAATACAAATGATATTCAATGTCGCACAAAATTTGATAGACAATGGAACATATTGCTTGGCTTGTCCGGTGTTTGATAAACTGTTCCAAGTTGTATCGGCCATTGGCACAAGCGCATATGATTATTTGGTTCGTGCTTGCCTTGGGGTCTTTTGTATACTGTTTGCATTTTATGTTATTAATGCAGTATGGAACAACATGAAAAACAATTCGACGGATGCATGGCATACGAAATCCGTTCAAAAAGTTATCATTAATTCTATCTTTGCATTGGGGTTATTGGCGACAGGTATTGCATTTCCACGATTGATTACACAAATTACTGCAGAACCTGTGGCACATATAACATTGACATACACACGCGCATTAACCGACCAAGATTTCAGTGCATCATATGACGATGTACAATACACCCCCGAACCCATGGCAGAAGACGGAATGTTCAGTCCCGATTTACGCGACGCGGTGATTGATGTAATGAAATATACCGTTTTTGTGTTACAAGGGTTTATATTGGGGGCGACCGGCGTCATAGACGCATCCATTGAATGGACGGCGTTTACAGGATTGGGGATATTGCTGAAACACGTTATATTGTTCTTTGTTGGGTTGGCGTTATTGTGGTCGTTTGCCAAACTGTTTATCAAATACTGCTTTTATTTTGCGGACTTTATTGTTGCAATGGCTTTTTTTGCATTACTGTTTCCGATTTCAATGATTCTGTTGCCGTTCAAAGGCGCCGAAGGGGTTCCGGGTTGGATGGGTAAATTAGGAAACAGCATAGGAAAACAACAAATCAAAAACTTAATTAATTCTATTGTCGCATTGGGGGCAGTTGTGTTGTCTTATACAATCATAACCAATGTATTGATGGGATTTTTGTCATCCAACGTGGGCAATATAGATCCAGAAAATTTTATAAATACAGATGCTTTATTCAGAGAGGATTTTGGCATAAATGGTTTTGAATCAATGAATTTGATGACTTGTACCGCATTGGTATTCGTGTTAGCATATTTGGAACAGCAAGTACCAAAAGTTTCACAAATGATATTAAGCGCGTTCAATGTACAACCAGAAAACAAATTGGGCGAACAAATGGGCGATATGGCAATAAAATTGGCCAGCAACGCAATCAATGTCGTGAAAAACACGGGCAAAACAATAATGGGCAAAAACGGCACTGCAAGCGCACCAAAAGCAAAATAAAAAAATATACTATGTGGAAAATAAAACTTATCTTTTGGATCATAAAATTTTTATTCGGTCTGGCGCTAATCGGGATAGGCGTATGGTATATGTCCAGTGTGTTGGGCGGCACATCAATTTCATATGTTAACCTGAACACATTTGCCGACACAATTGGCGCAGGCAGTGGCGACCTGTCGGACACAGGCGGTTGCTTTATGTGTTCATATATAAAAGACCTGTTTGATGTACTGGGCGACACGTCAATACTGCTGTGGGACAAAATCATTGGCAAACTGTGGATTGTTATGGCGTTGGGCTTTGGTTTGTATGTTATGATTTCTGCCATCCAGCATATATATGAAGCAATGCAGCAATCTGTGCAAATCAATACATCCGAAAAGAAAATCGAAATTAAATCATGGTTGGATAAACTGTGGAAAAATGGCGCACGCATTTTAGCAGTTGGCATTATATTGGGGGCGGTTGGCGCGGGTGGAACACATTCTTTGAAAGCGATTGCAAATATTACCGCGACACCTATTTTGTATTTGGGGGCCGAATTGGGGGCGATGGCAACACAAATCAACGGCGTGGCAACATGCGGTGGCATAGATGCCGAAGATATATTTTCAAACGACAATAATGTATTAGACCCCGTATTCAAACCGTTCATGTGCGTTGTTGGAAATGTTAATGCGATTGTAATGGCGGGGGCGGCCGGCGGATTCGCGTTAATGAATTATTCGTGGATGGGCATGGGTGGCGGTGTAATCACATGGGTTGCCGGATTGGCATTGGTGTTGATGTTCATGTATATAGGGTTCAATTTGTTCTTTCAAATACTGTCCATTATGTTCAAATTGATTTTTGTAATATTGTTTATACCTTTATTGTTGGCGGCGGCAGCGTTTGAAAAAATATGGTCAAAAGCCGCAGGGTTGTTGAAAAAATCCATCGATATGTTGGTCAGCGCCGCAGTCAAAACATTGGCCGTCACATTAAAAATCGTTGTACTGTTTGGGATTGTTTCATATGTCGCAGATATGTTTTTCCCGGGGCCCACCGATAATTTTACGGCTATATTTCCGCCATTGGCCGGTCAATCGTCAACGAATTTGTCAGCACGCGAATACGCAATAATGAACGTATTTAAGAAATGCGAAGCAGAAGCAAACCCCAGCGACGAATCCAATAAAGAAGCATATATTGCATGCTTTAATCGGGAACGTACACGTGTTGAAAGCGTATATCCAAAAGCATTTGACTTTATGGATGATGGATGGGATTTCTTGTTAATGATGATATTTATATTTGCGTTATACCTGTATGCAATCGAACCAAAAGTCGATAAACTGTTGCCCGAAGCAAACAGCGGTTCAAACGACAAAGACAGTTTGGACTTTGGCGCAATGTTAAAGGGTTATATGCAAACGGGTAAAAAAGGCATCGGTAACGTTTATGGCAAAATACGTGAAACAGCATTAGAAAGGGCAAAATAACGTGAAAAGTATACTGCGCAAATTATTATCAAAACTGTTATTCGCATCCGTTGCCATCGTCATTGCATTCGGTGGCACGGCATATGCCGACAATAATCTTAATGCGTCCGAAACCTATACTGAAAATTGGGCAACCGAAGAAAATTTGGATTTAATCCGCGAGAGTATTACCAACGATATACGCAACATTGCACCAACACAATTGGTTGACAACTTTGTACCAATCGAAGCCAAAGTCGGCTTAGCGTTTATGAACGCTTTGTCACAGGTGGCAGAGGGTTTGTATAACTCTTTAATGCCATTTATAAAAGCATTTATAATTATAATGTTCATATTCTGGGTCGGGTTTGAAGTATATAATTCTATGCAGGGCGATAATAATGTTAATAAATTGGTCACAGGATTAGTAAAAAAAGCAGGTATTGTAGTAATTTGGTTAATTATTTTACAAAACGAACCCATCAAACTGTTTTCATACGTTATGGAGCCAATAATATCCATTGGAACCTTTTTGGCTGACACAATTTTAAATGCCGGCACGGCTGTTTCCGGTATGATATTACCCGATACATGCGATGCAATACATAATTACACGGCTTCGCATATAGGCACCGACGTATTAACATCAGAAATGGCATCCAATATTTTATGTATTCCAACGCGAATGTCTGGGTTTTGTTACAATATGATTGCAACAGGTTGGGAATTAATCGCCGGCGAAAGCACCGGTGCGTGGAACGCAGTTGTTGATACATGTACGGGAATCGCACTGATTTTTATGTTTATTTCGGTTGCGTGGAAATTTGCATTTATCGCACTGGGCGTCATATTGGATTTATTTTTGGGATTAATTATGTTGCCATTTACCGCATTGGCGGAAACAATTGGAACTACATCGTTACAGGCAATCCCCGGTCAGGTTTATAACGCATTTACAAGTGTGTTCAAGCCAGAAAAATTAAGTGACCAAATCAACCGATTGGTCAATGCATTGATATATTTTGTGTCGCTGTCCATTGTTGTTGGTTTTTGCAGCGCACTGGTCGGCAGCGTCTTTGTCAATTCCAGCACCGGAGAAATCGCATTGACTTCAAACGGATTCTGGATTGCATTTATTGTTGCAATGTTGGTTTGGTATTTCGCAAGTCAGGCCGAATCCATTGCCAAAAAGTTGGGTGGCAGTATAAATGATTCTATGGGAACCGCATTGCGCGGAGATGTGAACAAGTTATGGAACAGTAAACCTATATCCAAAGCAAAAGAGTGGACCGCCGGTCAGGCATGGCGCGGAACAAAGCACACCGCCAAAGGGGCTGCGACTTTGGTCGGCAAAGGTTTGTCCGGTATTGGACGTATCTTTCGCAGATAATAGAATTATAGAATCTTTACAAAATTTCGTGCAACTTTCTTGATACCGCGGTTTTTGAATGCGATTGTTAATATGTCGCCAGCGTCTTCGATAACAACCCCACTGCCCATTTCCGAATGCGTTGCCAATTTGCCAACAACGGTCGTTTTTTTCGGCGCAGGCGACGTTTTTGACACAGGCGTAATGTTTGTTGCAGGCGCGTCATAAAGCGCATTGTGGCGACGATATGCACCACCATACGGCATAGAAATAAATTTAGAATCTATTTCGTCGATAAAGCGACTGGGGCAATTGGATTGGCGCGAACCAAAAACCATACGTGATGCCGCGTTTGATATAATACACAGGCGACGCGCACGGGTTATGGCAACATACGCCAAACGGCGTTCTTCTTCGACATCGCCACTTTGGATTGCTTTGTCATTGGGGAACATCCCCTCTTCCCATGCGGGCAAAAACACCGTATCGAATTCCAAACCTTTGGCGGCGTGTATCGTCATTATGCGGACACAGTTCATATTTTGTTTCGCGTCCGTATCTTCGTCATCATCGGTTGTCATTAATGCGGCCTGCTCTAAAAATTCGGGCAAAGTTTCGTATTTTGATATAACAGATGTTATTAATTCGCGAATATTCGTCAGACGGTCGGGCGCATCCACATCTTTGGATTCAGACCACATGCGCAAATACCCCACACGTTCCAACAAAGTTTGCGCCGCATCACGTGGCGACATTGTTTGCCATGCAAAATCAAATGCAGATAAAAATTCATCGGCCGCAGCACGCAACTTTGGTGCCAATGTGGATATACGTAATGCCGTCATTAAATTCGGTGCAGATGCACGCAGTTTTTCAATTGCTTTATCCCCAAAGCCACGGCGCGGTTTTGCAATAACGCGCAAAAATGAAATATCATCAAATTCATAAACCAATAAACGCAGGTACGCAATAACATCACGTATTTCCATGCGGTCATAAAACTTGGTCGCGCCAATTAATTTGTACGGTATGCCACGTCTGGTAAATTCTTCTTCGAAAATGCGCGACAAACTGCCCGCGCGAATTAACAATGCATAATTGGAAAAATTATCCGAACCTTCACGCAGAATTGAATCCGCAATTATTCGCGATTCATCCCAATCGGTCGGTAATGTTAATACATATACCGGATCACCCGAACCCGCAACGTCCGTCGCACGCAGGTCTTTGCCCAAACGCCCATTATTATGACGTATCAATGAATTTGCCGCACCCAAAATATTCGCCGTACTGCGATAATTTGTTTCAAGACGAATAATATTTGTGCCAGAAAAGTTTTTATCGAAATTCAAAATATGCTTAATTTCGGCACCGCGCCAAGAATAAATAGATTGGTCATCATCACCAACACAACATATGTTTGGTAACGTTTTATCACGTGTTAAAAAATGCAACAATTCCATTTGGGCGGTGTTGGTGTCTTGAAATTCATCGACCAAGATATATTGAAACTGATTTTGATAACGCAACAAAATATCCGCATTTGTGTCGAATAATTCCAAAACTTTTAATATAATATCGCCAAAATCAACCGCATTCAAACGCGACAATTCCGCATTGTATGCCATATACATTTTATCGGTGTTCTTTAACGCGGATAAACCTTTGTCTTTGATTGCAGAAAATTGTTCCACCCAATCAGATGGTGTTTTGGTCGTGGTTGTTATCAAAGATTTTATAACAGATTTTTGGTCGTCTTCACCAAAGATTATAAAGTCACGACGCAATCCAACACGTTCGGCGTTTGCACGCAATATGCGCAAACACATAGAATGAAATGTTCCACACCATATATCGCCCGCATACCACGCCCCATCAGATAATTCCGACAAACGATTTTTCATTTCGTTCGCGGCTTTGTTGGTAAACGTCAGCGCCAAAACATTCCAAGGTTGCGCCATACGATTATTCAATATATACGCGATACGTGTTGTCAAAACACGCGTTTTTCCCGTACCCGCACCAGACAGCACCAATAATGGCCCGTCCGTCGTTTCTACGGCACGTCTTTGTTCGGGATTAAGATTTTCTAGCATTAAATTCACGCATCTATTATAATACCACAAACATTTATTATCAAGGATTGGAAAAATGAATCGTGTTATTTGCTTTGACATTGAAACAACCGGCTTTGATTATATGCGCGGTGACAGATGTATCGAAATCGGTGCTGTTGAAATCATAGACGGCAAAATAACCGATAATACATTTCATGAATACATTAATCCCGAAGGCAAAATCATTCCGCCAGATACGTATATGGTTCATAAAATATCAAATGCGTTTTTGGAAGATAAACCCAAAATGTCTGTGATTGCGCCAAAATTCTTGGAATTTATTGGCGACAGTAAAATCGTTGCACATAACGGTTTGGACTTTGACTTTCCATTCATTAATCATGAATTAGAAATGTTAAGATTACCAACGATTCCACGCAACCAACAATTGGACTCTATTGTTATCGCACGTAATCGCGTTTTTGGTCCAAAAAGTTATTCTTTGGATGCATTGGCAAAATGGTACGGCATTTCTTTGACCGCACGTGCAGACGCACACGGGGCTTTGATTGACTCGGAAATTTTGGCCAAAGTGTATATTGAATTGGAAAATACCGCACCCGCACCAGACGTGTCGGAAATTGTTGCAAAGCAGCATGCGGCTATGTTGGCACATCCAAAAGTTGGCGGTGATTTTCCATACAGAAAATACGAACCAAATGCCGAAGATTTTGAAAACCATAAAGCATTTATGGAAAAAATAACAAAATAAAAATCCCCCGTTTTGGGGGATTTATTTTATATGCTGTACGACTTATTCTGTTTCGTCACTGTTTTCCAGATATGTACGTACATCTTCTGCGCCCGAGTTAATCAAGCAATATTCACGCAGTGCAGCAGAGTTTGTTCCGGCGGATGACGCATCCACACCTGTGCCATGCAATATTTCATTCAACGTCACGACGTTACGGCAATCGTTTGTCGCATAATCGTTCGTATTGCTGCATTGGTCAGAATCATTTTTATCTATGACCGCATAGATTTTGTTCGCGGTTGGCGTACAAATCATTTCTTCATAGCAATGTGGTGCATTTGTAATCTGGGCACAGTATGACTTTATGCGGCTGTTTGACCAGTTATCGTTGGTACGTTGTTGCTTTTCATAACAATCCAAGATTTCACCGATACATTCGTTATAGTTGCTGATTGCTTCACGTGCGGCGGATGCAACCTCTTCTTCGGCAGCCATTTTGAATTCCAAGCGTTTTTGTTGCAATGCCTGTTGGGCGGCAACTTTCTGATAGCCGATATTCTGTGCGGTCGCGCGCAATTGATCGCCATATACGTCACAGTCCGCATTTGCATCCAACAAGTATTTGTTCATAATGCTGCGACGCGCATCGGCAACCGGACCACGCAATGTGCCATATGGGTCACCCGTGGCAGTGGTATAGCCAAAGCAAGTCGCACTGGAATTAGATGTCACAGATGTGCCACGTTCGTTCAATTTAATATTACCCGTCGAATCAACATCTACGTTCGAGTTATAGTTAAATGGACAATTGGAAACCTGACCGTTTGCGCATTTGCCACCAAAGTTCGATGGGGAACCACATGCTTCGTAAATTCCATTAAAGCAAGAGTCCAATACGCGTGAACATACGTTGTCGTGCGCATATTCAAACAGGTCATAGCCCCATGTGTTGGCCAATGTATCTTTTACTTCGTTATCCGAATTTGAACCATTGATTGTGCCACTGATGCCCGCCAAACTGCCAACTATATCCGAAACACCTGCAAACGCATCCAACAGGCCCGCTTCGTCAACAGTCAAAATTTTGGTCGTCTGTTCTTTGGCGTCCGCCCATGATTGCAATTGCGCCAAGATATCGGACGAATTGCCGTCTATGGTTGCAACATCAAATCCAAAGTTGTTTCCATCTGTGCTGCAATAATCTGGCTTGCAATTTGTGGCACCATTGCCATTGCCGTCATAGAACCCGTGATTAAAGCACCACGATTGTAATTCAGATGCAGATTTGCTTTGTGCTTCTTGCCATGAAACACAGTTCAAAACTTTTTCCGCATCGGTCAATTTGAACGCATCGGAAATATCTTTACCTTGTGTTGAAATCAATAATGCTAATTCACCGGAAACTTTGATTAATTCTTCATTGGCGGTTTCCAATGCCGCTTCGGCTTCGGCAAACGCTTTGACGCGGCCGGCGCATGCACAACGACGTTGCGCCGCACTGCGCGCAGTACAGATTTCATCCATACACGTATAGTATGATTCCATGCAGTTACTGTATGCATCGGCAGAAATTAAACCAGTCGATGTGTCGATAATGTTTGCATAATTGCCCGTGTATAACTTTGTATTCAAGTATGAATATGATGATGAAGATGTGCTTTTGCTGCCACGGATTGCGTTACCCGACAATGACACACGTGCATCATCGCCCGCAGATATCGCCGCAACACGGGCACGAATACTGCGTGGACTGGCCGCGTTTGCACGGGCCGCCGCAACACGGGATATAACGTTGCGTGTTGGTGTGGCACGATTTTGTGTTTCAGTTTTTGTCGCCGCACGTGGGTTTGTCGCCGCACGGGATACGACGGTGCGTGTTGGTGTGGCACGATTTTGTGTTTCGGTTTTTGCCGCCGCACGTGGGTTTGTCGCAGTGCGCGCAATAGTTTTGCGCATTGTCGCGTTTTGGGTACGTGGACTGGCACGGCCACTGCGTGGATTACGTGCATTTTCGGTCATTGCATCCATTCCCATTGGGGCAATTGGATCCGCCATAACCGAACGTATCGACAACAATGTTGAACAGACAAAGAATGCGCCCGCCAATAAAAATACCGTACCCATGGCGTTCTTTAATGAATCTGTGACTTTCTGACTTTTCATAATCATCTCCGTATATTCTGGCAAAGCACCAGAAATCCCACCTTTGTATTGCAAATACGTCGCATAACTTTGTATGCTTTGATTTAATTATATCAATTTTTTTGTACTCTGTAAACAATAAACCGCACGAAAACCATACGTTTTTACAAAATATTATTTTGATTATACCATTAAAAAGTTACGCGCAGTCCCGCGGACACAAACGGCGTTTCAGATGTCACACCACCCGAAATCCACCCGTCAACAAATTCGCTGTATTTATATCGAAACGATGCAACAACAGTATGGTCATAAAAATCATTCACGTCACTTTGCCATACACCCGTATCGGAAAACATATACGTCAAAGAAACACTGTATTTCAGCAAATCATAACTTGCCCCCGTTCCAAGAACAAAGCCATCGGATATCGGCCCAACAGGATTTTGGTCATATATAACACGGGACGTCAAACCAAACAGCCAACTGTTATACTGAACGTTCATACCCAACGACATTTGCGCACGCCAATCGGCAGTCACACCGGGGGTATAAACTTCGGCATCAAAATCATCGGGACGCGATATAAACGACGCACCAAACGAATATGCCGTCTTTAATTTTCCGGACGAATTACGTAATTTCAAACCAAAATCCGCCACCCAATCATAATCTGTGGTCAACCCAGCAAACGACACCCCATATTGCGTACCATCGTCTGTTGTTGTCACCAAATTCACACGTGGCGCCCGACGACCCGATGTCAAGGTCGTATCCGCAATCACCGCATCATCTGGTATAATTTTTTCGTTATATATCGGACGGTCATTTATACGCAACCCGCCAACATCCGGCAATCCAACCCCCAATTTGCGCGCAACCGAGTCAGTTAACCCCAACTCTATACGACCAACACCATCCAATTCCATAAAAGCAAAAATTTCCCGCGATAAATTTCCTTTATCCAACGCCGCTTCGTCCAGCGCATATACCGCCCCCAGCGTTCCCGACGACATGTTATATTTGGCCTGACCCCGAACACGCCAATCGCCGATAAATAAGGTCGATTCAAAATCCGGCTCTATAACCCCAGACGTACCGTATCCCGTTAAACGAAACGAAAAGCGACCGGTATTATAATCCAACGCAGATGCCATTTGCGGCAAAAACAACAAAACAGACAATACAGATATTTTTTTCACAACAGACATTTTATTTTCCTTCGCCCGCATCCGCCAAAACCGCATCACGCAATTTGTTATAGGCACGTTCTTCTATCTGACGTACACGTTCGCGCGATATACCATATTTTTGGGACAAGGCCTCTAATGTTGCAACGGGTTCGCGCAGACGACGTGCCACCAAAATTTCCCTGTCACGTTCAGACATTTTTTCCAAATGGCGGCGCAACAAATCATAACCACGACGACGGAATTCAATCTGTTCCAATGTATCTTCAACCGTTGCACGACCGTCTGACATATTGGACAAAATATCCGTGGCACCATCTTCGGAATTAATTGGCGCATTTAACGACACGTCGCGCGCACCAATACGTGTCGCCATACGTGCGACATCACGCGCCGGCACATCCAAATATTCGGCGATTTTTTCGGTCTGATCTTCTGTCAGATTATTATCCATAATCCCCAGCGCACGCTTTGCACGCGACAAATTAAAGAACACACGTTTTTGATTCGCAGACGACCCAATACGCACAACCGACCAATTGTTCAGAATTGTTTCGTAAATCTCGGCCTTGATCCAGAACATAGCATAGGTCGAAAAACGAAAACCTTTTTCTGGATCGAATTTCTGTAACGCCTGCATCAACCCCATATTACCACTGGCAATCAATTCAGACACAGGAATTCCATAGTTTTTGTAATCATATGCAACAGACACAACCAAGCGCAGATGACTGGCCACCAATTGTTCGGCGGCAAATTGGTCACGTTCACGCGTCCAACGGGTTGCATATTCGTATTCTTGTTCAGCGGTCAAAACCGGAATTTTCTGCACATTTTGAATATATTGGGCCAAACTGTTTTCGTCACTGACCCCACGGGCGGCAACAATTCCAGAATTTTTTACAGCCGGTAAAGCGTTCTTGATTTCCTTTCTCATAACCTTTATAGTATACCATAAATTAATATTTTTCAAGCACAGGAGTTATTGTCATGGCAAACATGTTGGAAAGAAACAAAAAAATTAAACCAGTCAAAAAAACACATATGGAACATATGGAAGACGCACTGTATCGCGAAGTATGGGAAGAGGTTAACAACGAAAAAACATTACGCTTTGTCAAAAAGTATTCCAAACATATTATGGTGGCCGCCCTGTCTATATTAATTGTCGCAACCGGAATTCAAATCGGTATACGCACACATAATGCAAACAAAATCGCCACAGCCACCGCATTCGAAACCGCCGCGGAAAGCATGGACGCAAACGCTTTGGCCGCGATGGCGGAAAATAATTCCGGCGCAATGGCCGATTTGGCAATGTTCCAAGCATATATGATTGATAAAGATATCGCAAAATTGGAAAAATTGGCAAATGACGCCAACACACGCGACTTTGGCGATTTGGCGAAAATTCACGTTGTTGCCGCACGTGGCGACACAATGACCGCCGCCGAAGTTGAAAAATATCTGCGCGGGACAGACACCAAAAATTCACCATATTATTATACGGCACGCTTGATGGTGGCACAAAAATACTTGGCCGAAGGCGACCGTGAATCAGGCATCAAAATATTGGATAAAATCGTCGCAGATAAAGATGCCCCAGCAGACATTTTAACAACTGCAGAAAGTTTAAGATAACAAAGGCGTAATTATGCGTAAAGCAATTGCATTTTTGGGATGCGCGATGGCGATGGCCGCATGCGATAAACACGACCCTGTTTTGCCGGGGGTTCGGACGGCGGTGTTTGACACAACAAGCGTAGCGGTAAAAAACAAAACCATTACCGATTTACCCGTCACCGAAATCAACGTCAATAATAACGATTGCCCATATACCCAAGACAATGCAAACGTTATACGCAAAGGGGATAAAAAAATCTTTTCCGGATTCCCAACAAAAAACACCGTTGCCGCAGATAAACAACCGTTGTGCGACGGAAAATATATTTATGCAGGATTAACAACCGGCGAAGTTGTAAAAATCAACCCCAACAATCGCAATATAATGTGGATTGCCGATGTTTTTCGCCCAAATAATATGACCGGTGGCGCACCTATGGTTGATATTGTCACACCAATCATACCAATCAAAAACGCAATTTTAGTGGGCGGATTGGGGGATGCATTCTGCAAATTGAATACAACATCGGGCGTAAAGCAGTGGTGCATCAATATCGGTGTCGCCGTTCCGTTCACAGTGACAGAAAACTATACTTTTGTTGCGGCAACCGATAACAACCTGTACGCAATCGACAACAAGGACGGCAGCGCCATTTGGAAAACCGCCATAGACAAACAATATAAACCAAAATTAGACGGAAAAACATTGATAATCGGCCGTCAAAAGTTTGATATTGCAACCGGAAATGTAATTAATTAAAAAAAATACTGGACAAACGCAAAATAATGATATATTATTAGCGGGCTGTTAAGGCAATCGGGTGTTTAGCTCAGTTGATTAGAGCATCTCGTTTACACCGAGAGGGTCGGGGGTTTGAGTCCCTCAACACCCACCAGAATTTCAAAACCACCATTTGGTGGTTTTATTTTTTTGCGTTTTGTAAATCCATAGGTTATCATAAGACATATTGCACAAAAAAGGAGAAAGCATGAAAAAAGTCATTTCTGTTTTGGCTTTGACCGCCATTGTCACAGGATGCACAACCATCAATCCATATACAGGACAAACACAAACATCTAAATCAACATGGGGTACCGCAATCGGCGCAGGTGCCGGCGCATTAATTGGCAGCACACAAAGCAGTAAAGGCGCATTAATCGGTGGTTTGGCCGGTGCGGCATTGGGTGGTGGCGTCGGTTACTATTTGGACGTCCAAGCCGCGGAATTACGCGCAGAATTGGCTTCAACCGGTGTACAGGTCGTTGAAACAGCAGACAGCATTCGATTAATTATGCCAGGCAACATCACATTCAAAACCGATTCGGCCGATATTAATTCTTCTTTCTATGCCGTATTGAATTCTGTGGCAAAAGTTTTGAACAAATACAGCAATTCAACCGTTATGGTTTCCGGACACACAGACAGCACAGGCAGCGCGGATTATAACTTGAACCTGTCAAAAGACCGTGCAAATTCTGTAGCATCTTATCTGCAGGGCCAAGGCGTCAAAGCATCGCGCTTTGAAGTTATGGGGATGGGGTCATCAAACCCAATCGCATCGAACGCCAGTGCCGAAGGTCGCGCACAAAACAGACGAGTAGAAATTAAAATTATTCCAAACAAATAAAAAAATCCCCCAATTGGGGGATTTTAATTTCGGGTTTTATTTAGAAACCTTTTGGTGTTTCCATTTTTACTTTGGACACCTTTTTATCCAACGCAGAAACAACTTCGTCTGTGATGTCCAAGTTTTCAACACCCGCACCCGTACGAGCCATACGGCCATCGATTACCAAAGACAACTGCTTTTTCGCAATAATACCTTCGATAACTGGATCCAAATGTTTTTCTTGGATTTCATTTAACGCTTTCTGGAAAGCCATTTCAATGCTTTGTGCACGTTCGGTCAATTCACGTTGCAATTTTGTTACTTTGTTTTGGTAATCAACAACGCGACGTTGCAATGCTTCACGCGACAAAACATCTTGTGATTTTTCAATTTCAACTTTTTCTTCTTCTAACTTTTTTTGTTTTTGGGTCAATTCATCACGCAATTTGGATTCATATGATTCTTTCTGAGAACGCAAATCTTTTAATGCATTTGCAGTTGTTTGAATCGCATCCATACGGATAACCGCAATACGCATATTTGCAGCAGAGGCCGCATCCGCAGTAACCACCTGCATCGCATCCGAAACAGATGCACCACCACGATTCAATGCAGAAACACCCCACACACCCAATACAGCAACCGCAATCACAATCGCCGCAATAATGCCGGTTTTTTTATAATTCATTACTTCTTTTTTCTGTACCATTTTTTCTTCCTTTGGTTTGTTTATGACGAAACTATAACAATTATTTTTTGAAATGGAAAGGGAAAGTTATCGTGCCGGCGCAATACGCAATTCCAAACGCCTGTTCGTTAATCGCCCCACCCCATCTTGGCCCGCAATTGGACGCGCCGAGCCACGCGCCACAATAAACATTCGGACGGTATTTATACCATGGCGCGACAAATGCACACCGACACGTTGGGCCATATCCATAGATAATGCATTTGCCGCATTTGCATCACGCATTGCATCGGTATATCCGGCAATTTCAATAAACGTGGCATCATAGCGACGCAATATATTCGCAATCGCAGTCAAGGTTTTGTCGCCCACCTCAGATATTTCACCGACGTTCAATTCCATAATCGCATCACGCACCAAAATAATAACCACATCTGTTCCGGCACGCTGGACCGAGACACCAGGGGTTCGCAACGTGTCGTACAATTCGTATTCCAATTTGGACATATATTCACGTGCAACCATAGTGTCATTTGTCGCTTTGTCACCGTATTCCAATGCGTCTGACACATCAACCACAGTTGATACAGTACGACCGCCCGCCCCCAGATACACAGGCCGTTTGGCCACACGTGACATTTCGGTCATATCTGTAAAACTGGCCCCATTCAGGTATGTGCGCCACATGGCGCGTTCGGGACTGACATACGGGGAACATGCGCACAGCGCACAAACAAAAAATAATGAAATACGTTTGTTTATTTTCAGATTCATTCTACTATGAACGACAATTGATTTGTGTTTGATTCAAAACAACCGCTGGTCAATCCAACTTCCAGTCCGTTAACCAAAACAGATGTTGCCCATTCCGGTTTGACAGACGCAAAGTATTCACATTCACCCGATGTTAAATCAACCAAATTGATTGCAAAACTGTTTCCGTCGGCACTGGCCACAACAGACCAATCCGAACCACCAACCGGTGCGGCCGATGTTTTTAATGCGCCCGCTTTTATCAAATAATCCACAGATACACCGTCGTATGCACCACGCGTTTCAAACAACATACGTGTATCTTGAACCAATTTGTTCAAATCTGCGGTTGCAATCGTACGCGTTTGATTGGTACGCATAACCTGATATGCTTTGAAGGCACCAACCGTCATCAGACCTGCAATCGCCATTACACCAATAACTTCTATTAAAGAACGACCCGATTCACACGACATTATTTTACCCCCACAATTTCTGCATTTTCAAATAAACTCATTGCACTGGCCACCAATGGGTCTGCAACCAATTCTTCTTGCTTTTGTTCAGACACAGTTTGAGTGTGCGCAGATTCCATTTCACGGACCAATTTCCACGTACGTCCCGTTTTGTCCATCAACCACGCGGCCAATTTATGCGTAAAGTCCGCGTCGCCTTTGCGGTCAAAGTATTTGATTTCACCATCGGAAAACTGTGTGATTTCGATATTCCCACTGTAATAAGAATACAATAAAATCTCTTTGGATTTCTGTAATTCTGTTGCCAATTCCATCGCAGATGAAATAGTTAAAAATTTGGGTGCACTGTCAACAGCCGGCGCAGGATTTGCCGCCATACGGTCTGCAAAAATATTTTTTACATCACGTACACGATTTGCAGATTCTTGCTGCTTTAACAATTCGGGTACAGACGGCATATCGGCAATATGCATACAGCGCACAATCAACATATCAAAGCATTGCTTTTGATTGCCGGTCGCCTGCATTTCAGGCACAGCCGCAACCAAAACTTGCCATATGCGGGACAAAGTGTTCAAAGATACACGCGTGTTAATTTCTTGGATTTGATCACGTTGGTCGGTTGTGTATGGTGAATTTACAACTTCGCCCGCATTGATAGACGGATGCATACGCGTTGCCCAATGTGTCCATTCCATCATATCTGTTAATAACATAGATAAATCAGCACCATTGTTATAAATCGCATCTACTTTATCCAAAGCCGCCGCCGTATCACCCGACAAAACGGTTTTCATAAAATCAACAACCACACCACGGTCGGCACGCTTTAACATATCCAATACCGCTGCTTCATCAACATGACCACCGGTTTGGGCGATGGCTTGGTCCAACAAAGATAACCCGTCACGAACAGAACCGTCCGCCGCACGCGCCAACAATTCGTTTGCACCATCGGTTAATTCAATTTGTTCTTGTTCGGCAATCCACGCAAAGTGCGTCTTTAATGTATCAACCGGCACACGCACCAAATCAAAACGTTGACAGCGCGACAAAATAGTTACAGGCACTTTACGAATTTCGGTTGTAGCCAAAATAAAGATTACGTGTGCAGGCGGTTCTTCCAATGTTTTCAACAACGCGTTAAACGCAGATGTAGATAACATATGAACTTCGTCGATAATGTAAACTTTGTAACGGCCGTTGGTTGGACGATATTGTGCAGCGTCCAAAATATCACGCATATTATCAACGCCCGTATGTGATGCGGCGTCAATTTCCATAACATCAATGTGTTGCCCCGCCGCAATCGCACGACAATTTTCACATACACCACACGGGTTTGGCGTCGCACCATCCGATGACAGACAATTTAACGCTTTGGCCAGAATACGGGCCGTACTGGTTTTACCCGTTCCACGAATACCCGTAAATATGTAGGCATGTGCAATGCGCGATGTGTTAATTGCAGTTGTTAAAGTTTTGACCAAAACGTCTTGGCCGATTAATGATTTGAAATCTTGGCTGCGATATTTGCGTGCCAATACTGTATAGTTGCCGTTCATTGTTAAAATCTTTCCTTTTCCACAGCATAGCAAACGACAGTTAAATTTCAACAAATAAAACGCACCAATTGGCGCGTTTTTTTATTATTTTAAGTTAGTAATAAAATCCGGAAATCCCGTATCTTCATCATCACCGCCATCGGCGTTTTCCGTCGCTTCGGCAACGGCGGCCGCTTCTTCGGCGGCGGCATTTTTATCTTTTGGGTCACGGGTTGAATCTATCTTGCCCTGTTCGGCATTAACAATACGGCCATAATGTTCCGCCGCCTGTAACAAACGTTCGCGTTCAATTTCATCCGATGTTTGACGCGCTTGGTCTATATATTGTTTTCTTTTCTGACGCCATTTATGACAGCGTTGTATCATTTGTCCGACCGAGGATTGATTCTTTTTATTTTGCATTTTTATTCTTTTAATTTTAATAAATTTTGGAAATTATTTTCACCATAACAAACATTGCTTAATCAATGCTGTTGTTTCCCTTTATGTTTACACACATAAATGTTAAAACATCTGAAAACAGATTGCAATATCTTTTTTGTATTGCTATGCTGATGACATACAGAGGAGAGTTTGTGCATAATTCACGTGGAAACTTTTTATTCCAAGCATTATTGGCATTGGGGCTGGTGTTTGCTTTTATGCCCTTTATCGCACGACAAATCACCGAACAAAATGCCGATGCGCGTATGTACAGCACAACACACCAAATCGAAGTCGCACAAACGGCTGCGCGTATTTTCATCCAAGAAAACGCACGCGACATACCATACGATACAACAACCGTCGCAGGAAATGATTTTGCAGACCTGTTGGAACCATATGGGTTGCCTTTGGGATTTGTGCCAAAAACCGCACTGGGGCAAGATATTGCGTTGATTATCCACAAAACACCAATTGCCGTGTCGGCATATTTAGAATTAACAGACGACAAATTAAGTGAATTAACACGCGCAGAATTGGCGCGCAGAATTGGGTTCTATGCAATACACACAGACAAGAAAATTCAGGTTGGAATCGAATTGGCAGAAATATATTCAGACGTCGTGCGCAGAAATGAAAAAAATTTGGACAACGCAGGTTTCTTGGCAGATTTAGATATGGGCGATTTTTCCATAAACAATGCCGGAACATTGTTTGCGGTACGCGGTGAATTCGACGCCATAGAAGCAAACACCGTTAATATCATCGGCTTTGAAGCAGGACGCAAGGTAAGAAACAATATCGAAAATATCCAAACGGGACGCACAGTATTTCAAAGTCAATCCGGCGAATCCGCATTAACATTATCACGCGGCACTTTGAATACAAACAGTATGTATGCAAAAACTTTATCCATGTATGGCGGAACCGGAAATGTAAACGCAAAAAATGTCGCCACATACGATATGTCTATGGTTGCGGGACACACGGCATTTACCGGCCCCAGCGATTGGAACGTGCGTGGCGCGGTTGTTTCAGACCACATTAATTTCAGCGTCGAAAGATTAGACGTATCTTCATTTATTAATGCCACACGTGGCCAAGACGTCTATATAGATGACGAAACATTAAATTACAGTGCAAAATCAGGTTTAGAGGTCGGTACACTGTACACATCAAACGTCACATTGCGCGATCAGACATCGGTCGGATTAAACAATGGCAAAAGCGGTGCAACAATTATCGATATCAGACCAGGAGGCACATCTTTGTTGCCCGATGCGTTGGTTGCCGATATTAATAATGACGAAATAAAAATCATTGATAATCCGGCCGCAGACGATGACAAAACAATTGATTGCAAATCAATTATCGATAAATTCGAAGGCGCATACAACAAACAATCTTTGGCCCAGTATTTGATATGTCAATTTGTCTATTGGCAACGGGTGGAAAAAAGAATCGACATCAAACAATGTTTAATGGCGGGACGAAATGACTGTATGTAATACACGCATCTTTAACAGTGAAAATCGCGGGGCCAGCATAACCGAAGTCGTTTTGGCAATGGCAATTGTCGGTATGGCAACACCATTTGTTTATTCACAAATCGCAAACACAAACAGACAATTAAAAGACGTCACCGTCGCAAAACGTATTATTGCCGTACGTGATGATGTGTTGAATTTTGTGCGTATGAACCAAGATAAATGGCCCGACAATGCACAAATACAAATGACCGAAGAAGATTTGGCACAAATCAAAACAGATGCCGCCGCAGGATTTATCGATAAATACGCCGTCAATGGCGCAACAATTACAGACGTATATTTGGCTTTTCCCGTCGCAAACAAAGAATTACAGGCAATAAATATCGCAAATCATATCGGTGGCGACGCCGCAGTTGTACGCGATGACGGCGTGGCATATGGTAACACTTGGGCGGTAACCGCACCGGATTTTATGGCGGGTGATTTAATTTACAGAATTACGCGCAATGTATCGGGCGAAGATACATCAAAATACCTGCACAGGGCAACATCGGGCGAAGATAATTGGAACACGATGGAACGCGATTTAGACATGAACGGACATCATATCTATAACGTTGCAACCATTGATGCAGATGCTGTAAAAGCACGCAACGTCACAACACCTTTTGTTAACGCAACAAATGCGACCACAGAAAACACTTTCTTTCGTGCGGGCGCAAATATAGACGGAACAAATACATCAATTGACAACATTCGTGTCACAGGCGATATGTCCGGATTTAAAAATATAAACACAACTAATTTGAACGGGGCGGCACATACAACCCAAGGCAATATAATTACAGAACGCGCAACAATTACAGACGAAATAAATGTCGCAAATGATTTGATATTAAAAACAGATTCCACACGCACAATCAGCGGCTTTACCGGCATTAACACTCATTCGGTGTTAACACCATTTATATCGGCGAACGAAATGATTTTTTATGAAAACTTTGGTTTAACTATTTCGGGGGAATTGTTGGTTTCGACAACACCACCATTGAAAATAGGCGATTGGGTTTTCCCATCAACAAAACCACCAATGTTTTCAAAATTTAATTTGTCACGCGGAAAAATCCCGAACAAAATTAACGCGTCTGATGTCGGCGAAATCATGAAAAACGGATGGCAACAGACAACAACACAAACAACACCCGTACAAATATCCACAATAGATTAATATGAAAACACGCAATAAAATCTTTGGCATAAAAAATCAAAACCGCGGCGGTATGTTGGTGGAATTACTGCTTAGTGTTGCGTTGGCCGCAATTGTTATTCCTTTTGTGTTCAAATACCAACATAACGCAATTGAACGCACGCAAAATATCGCAATTGCCAAAGAAATGAATGATATCCAAAGCGCATTGGAACGGTATATGATTGCGAATCGCGAAAACTTATTAAAGCCCGTTGGTCGCAACATTACACGTGTGGAAATTTCTGATTTGCTTTCTTTTGGTATGCCACAGCAAGTTATTACAGATATGGCCGATTTATACCAATTGCGCATTGTTAAATCCAGTGACGCCGGCGGAAACGCCAGTTTACAAGGCATAGTTGTCCGTACGGCCGATGACGTAACACCTCTGCGCACACGCGCGATTGTGGGATTGTCTGGCGGGACAATGGGATTTATCGATGGAACACACGCGTATGGCACATTTGGCGCATGGCACACAGATACAATTGATTTGGGTTCGGGTATAGATAACGCAATCATTGAAACAACCGCCGTTAATCGCGACAGTGCATTATACCTGTGGCGAATACCAACAAAAAATCCAGACGACGCGAAAATGATGTCTGCATTAAATTTAAGTGGACACGATATCGTTAATACAAAATTCTTAAATGCAAACACTTTGGATTTTGCCGAAGATTTTACCGCAGAAAAAATCGTTGCGCGCGATATCATATTTCAAAATCGCACGACAATTGATAAAAACTTTGTGTCCAATAACGCAACCGTTTCGGGCAGTATGTCTTCGGATTCAAAAGACATAAATATTTCCGGAACACTGACCATTGCAGACACAGCAAAAACCACATCCGTTAACGCAGAAAAATTATGGGTGTCAAATTTAACACTGGGCGGTCTGTCAATAGATGCCGAAGACGATTTGGCAATATTAAACATTAATCAATCTTTGGATATGACCGCCGGACACATTAACGCAATGTTTGTAACAGTTGGATTTTCCGGCTCTATGGCACCACGGTTGGTTGTATATGATAAAATTGCCGATTCTGTGCAAAATGATTTTTATTGGGATACACAATCTAAGACCGCGAACTTTTCTGATGCCACATTTGTAGAATTAAATCGTATGGCAACATTGGCCATGCGCTTTGAAGGCGATATGGCAACAGAATCCGGACAACTGTTTAACACAGTTTCAACAAACAAAAATGCAACTGTGGCGGATTTTATGAATACAATCCGTGAAATCCAAACACGTGTGCAAAATAAATATCGTTTGTTGAATTTGTAATATTTTGTGGTATATATAAAAACATGAAAATAAAATGCGATTTTTGTAAAACAGAATATGCGATGGAAAAAAATCCAAACGCACCCGTTAAATGCGCCGTTTGTGGCAATGTGTGGCGTGTGGCAGAACCGCAAAAAAAGAATTCTTGGTTGTTGTTCTTTGCGGCACTGTGCGCATTGTTGTCGGCAATTGTTTTTACAGTTGTGGCAATAACACATCACCAAATTAAAACTGCGAATCGCGGACCTTTGGTTGCAACCGTTACATCTGTTGACACTGCGACGGATGATAATGGCGTTCAACATTTGGTGGTCAGTGGTGCCGTCGAAAATATTTCATCCGAAATTTACGGTGTCCCGGAATTAATTATCGTTTCAACCGACGATAAAGGTAAAATTTTGGCACAACAGAAATTTATGCCTTCGGCGACTTTGTTGGACGCAGGCACATCGGTTAACTTTGTTCATACTTTGGCACAACAACCGTTTGGCGTCAAAAAAATATCTGCACATTTGGCAGAAATCCAAGTACCACAGGAAAACAATAAATGAAACGATTTGCAATTGTTTTGGCCATGATATTTACGTCTTGGAACGCAGGTGCAGACACACCAGCACCACAACCAAGAGTATCTATTTTTTCCACCAGCACTGATTGGGAAGCCGTCACAGGTTTAACATTGAACGAATATCGTGGCACAGTTATCGGTGATGCAAATTTGGTTAAACGCGGTTTGGTGTTATATTATTTGGATGGATTTCCATGCTATGGCTTGGGTTCGGGGGTACGTGTTTGGGTTGGTCCAAATGGGCAAAACCACGAACATTTCTATATCGCATGCGTGGCCGAACCAACAGAAATTAAATTAGCATATCGAAACGCAACACGTGATGCAGACGAAGCAACCACAACCGGTATCTTGACATGCCCCGTGGATGGTGGGGGACGCGAATTTAAAATTAAACTGTCCGATTGTGTCGTTGGACCAGATTGGGACGATTATAAATAGGAATTATTATGAATCAAGTACGCGAATTTACAGTATCAGATACAGACCAAGGAATAAGATTAGATAAATTTTTATCCGCACAAATGCCCGAATTTTCACGCAGTGAAATCCAAAAGTTTAATGTTACAAAAAATGGCGCCGCTGTTAAATTTTCAGAAAAAATAAAAATTGGTGACACGTATGTGGTTGAAATACCATTTACCCAAACAGATGTTGCCTGTGATAATATTTCTTCGGATTTTGATTTAGAAATACTGTTTGAAGACGATGATATTATCGTTGTAAACAAACCACGTGGCGTGGTAATGTATCCATCGGCCGGAAACAAGACAGGTACATTGGTTCAAAATATTTTGGCACATACGCATTTATCTGCGTTGGGCGGTCAAACACGCCCCGGTGTCGTACACAGATTAGATAAAGATACCAGTGGCGTTATGGTGTTCGCAAAGTCCGACGCCGCATTTCGTGTGTTGGTCAAAATGTTTTCCGAACATGACTTAACCAGAAAATATGTCACTTTTGTTTGGGGCGTACCAAATTGGGAAGAAGCAGAAATCACCGGAAACATTGCCCGTTCTTCACGCAACAGACAAAAAATGACAATGGTTAAAACGGGCGGAAAACACGCACATACCGATGTCGCCGTTATTGACGCTTGGTCACGTATGGGTATTTCACAAATGCGTTGCACATTGCATACCGGTCGCACACATCAAATTCGCGTACATTTGTCTGCACACGGTTTTCCGGTATTATGCGACCCAATCTATGGCCGTGGCAGCACACGTTTGGGCAGCGTAAAAAACATGGAATTATTGGATTTCTTACGCGAACATGATGGTCAAATGTTACACGCAGAAGTGTTGGAATTTATCCACCCTGTTACCGGCAAAAAAATGAAGTTCAAATCCAAAATGCCCGACGATATGTTGGAATTAAAAGATATTTTGGATAATTATTCTTGAGTTGTTGTCTTTTGACATACACCGGTTGATGGGTTACGTGTTTCGTCACCTGGACATGCGGCGACACAGGATGTGCCCCATACTTCATATCCTTCATTACATTTACAATGCGTATTAACGTTGCCACCGGGGGTGCCATTTGCACTGACCCCCAATTCGGTTTGAAAGTATGTAGAATTTGCCGGACATAGCAACGATTGATAGAACATTTCAGAAATACTTTCTATACATGTGTCTTCATTTTCCAATGTCTGGCCTTCTGCATTTATTGGACAGGAAGTTTGATCTTTATAGAACACCGCATATGAACACGTTAATGCAACATTACGGCACGCACCACGCATGATGTTATAGATGCTGTTGACACTGGCACTGGTTGACCAAGCGTTTACTTGGGTGACCTGTTGATTATAACATGCGGCAATGTCGGTCATACACGATGATGCATAATCGGAAATAATCTGATGCTGAGATGCACGGATATTAACCATTGCACGTTGCACATAATGTACAATTACATCGTTATATGATTTATATTTACCATTGGCATCGTATGTATAGCGTTGGCATTTGTCCAATACGGCACGACACAACCCCTCTTCGGTGACATTTTGTTTGGTGCCAATTTTCTTTAACAAATATGCCGCAACACATGAACCGTCACTTCCACCGTCTTCTCCACTGCCTTTACACGTGTCAACGTCCAATGACATTGGGTATGCTTCACCCAAGAAGTCCGCATTTATATTTGCGTTATTGTAATCCACCATAAAGTCGGTAATATCGGCAATTCTTTGACCCAATACGACATTGCCGTTTTCGTCGATATAACGCTTGGTCGGGTCAACGCACTTTAAGTAATCATCGCCACAAACCATATCGTCCAACATACAATTTTCCAATGCCGCAATACACCCCTTGGCATCGTATTGGTTTTTATTCTGTAATACCGCCAGACGGGCTTTTTGCAGCATTAAATTCGCACTGCGCACATTTGAACGCAATGTTTCATTCATTTTTACCAAGCCCTGTTCATATGCGATACAATCTTTATCAATCGCCAAGTCGTAATTACCGGTAATTTGGTTGGACGTTGCACCGGCCTCTTTACATTCTTTTAATACATTATTGCAACGACGTTTGGCCGCATTGTATAATTCGGTCCCGCGCAGGTTTGAAAAACTGCCCCCGTCATTACTTAAAAAATCTAAATTGAACAAATCTGCAGATTCTGATGTGAAATCCAGATCTAAATCCAAACTGGTCGAACCGGTATCGGACGAATAGAACGTTGTTGATACGGGATTGCGTATCATTTCTTCGATTTCTTCCAACATAGAACGGGTTTCGGATGTATCAACAGACCCCGACAATTCCGCTTCGGCTTCGGTTTCGTTCATTATGGCGCGGATTTCATCCGCAGATAAACCGACATAACGGATACGTTGCGCCACTTCGTTCAATTGGGCATTGGCGTCTTTGACGGCATCTTCCACTTTGGTATAACGTGACAAGTTTGCCGAGCAAGAACAGCGGCCTTGGTTCGCGTCAATTACCGCACAGAATTGATCCATACAATCGTTATACTGTTGCTGGCACGATTTGTTTAATGTCGCCGTTTGTTCCAAAACTTCGGTTGCAGCCGCAATGGATTCAGCAGATATTTCATTGCGCGACGCCGCACGGAAGTTCAGGCCACGTATCGCTTCGTCAATATTAGAACCGGTTTGAACGCCCGTATCACCAATGATGGCACGACCGCCAACTTCGGCCGTGCTGGGGCGCAGTGTCAAACCCGCACGACGAACGGATGGATTGCTGTTAATACTGGCCGAAGAAACACGCGAATTACGCCCGACCGTATTTACCGCCGCACTTAATTTTTCCGATGCCGATTGTCCCGTAACACCACGCGACAGACCCCCAGAACGCGCAACAACATCCGCAGATTTATATGCCGGCGTCGCAGGCGTGCCCGAAAATACACGCGATACCGCATTGCGTACAGACGCAGATACAGAATTTGTATCCGTGACCACGGTGTCAATTTTTGCCGTGCGGGCAACAGTCGGTTTCGTATCCGATGCAGCAGAATTGGTATTATTTGCGCCCGTTGGAATCACACGAGAAACAGCGCCATCTGCCGCAAATGCAGCCGGCGCAACAACCATAATTGCGAAAAAACACGTCAGCAGTTTCTTCATAACTTTGCATGTATTATATCATAAAATCAGATTGATTTATAATAAAAAATATCCGGCGATTGCCGGATATTTTTATTTGCGTAAGCCCAATTTTTTAATCAGTGCTTCGTAATCATCAGAATTACGTTTCTTGATATAGGCCAACAATTTTTTACGACGATTAACCATCATCAACAAACCACGTTTAGAATGATTATCTTTGTGGTTTGATTTCATGTGTTCTGTCAAATTGCGAATACGTTCAGTCAAAACCGCAACTTGGGATTCAACAGAACCACCGTTATCTTTTTCAGATACTTTATATGTCTGAATCAATTCAGATTTTTTTGCTTTTGTAACGGACATTGTATATTTCCTTTTGTTAAATTGTTCGTTTTGGACGCAATATGCCGGATGTTACAACACCAACACCAATGAACACATTTCCCACATATATGCGATACATGCCATCGGATACGTCCGTCCGGATAAAGCCACCATTTTTATAAAAATCGCCGTCTTTATCCGCCAGATTCAGAACCGGAATGTCCCCCAGTCCAAAATCAACCGGTTTGAGATATTTTCCCAAATCCCCACTATTATTAAACACTTTTTCCAAAAAATCAAGTTTTACCGCATCAGATATATCAAACCCATTTGTATGAACACGACGTATCATATCAACCGTCGCATATGTGCCACAGATTTTCGCAATGTCACGCCCCAATGAACGCACGTATGTGCCGGCCGTACAACGGGTTCTGAAACGCCACGCACCATCAGAGCACCCCAAATATTCTAATTCGAAAATTTCCACCGGACGGGCGGGAATTTCAACCACACGGCCACGACGTGCCAATTCATGGGCACGTTGCCCCGAAATATGTACCGCAGAATACATCGGTGGTGTTTGCATAATACGGCCCGTCAATTTCGGCAATGCCGCCAATATGTCGGCGTCCGTCGGGATAATATCACAACGATTTGTTTCACGACCCGTTATGTCCAATGTATCTGTTTCAAAACCAAACTGACACGAAAACAAATATTCTTTGGTGTGGGAATTAAGGTCTTCTACAAAAGGTATCATTTTCGTCGCATCGCCAATCGCAATTGGCAAAACACCCGTCGCCATGGGGTCCAACGTGCCAATATGTCCGAACTTTTTTGTACCCAACATACGCGCAATGCGACCGCCCGCCGTTCGTGAAAACAGCCCGCTGTCTTTGTCTAAAATTATCCACCCAGATTTCATTTCTTTAACCAAATAAATTTAATTGTGGTTGTGGCAAATTGTCCGCAACACCCGACTTTTTACGCGCAACCGGCTTTGGTGCGGGTGCAGGCGTACATGGTGTCGCCGTTTGGGGAACTTCGTGTGATTCCAATGCAGACAATACGCATTCTGCACGGGATACAACCGACGATGGCATACCCGCCATTTTCGCAACATGAATACCGTATGACCGGTTCGCAACCCCAGAAATAATTTTGTGCATAAACACAATTCCATCATTATGTTCACGAACATCGATTGTTAAGCACGATACATGATTTAACCCACCATTTGATACCAATGATGTCAATTCATGGTAATGGGTTGCAAACAGTGTGCGTGGCTGCATATCATCTAAAAATTCCAACACCGCTTGGGCAATTGCCATACCATCATAGGTTGCCGTTCCACGCCCTATTTCATCAAAAATAATAAATGAATGACGCGTTGCACGGTTTAAGATGTTGGCCGTTTCACTCATTTCCACCATAAAGGTTGATTGTCCCGCCGCCAAGTTATCAGATGCACCAACACGACTGAATAATTGGTCACAAATGCCGATTGTCGCAGATGTTGCCGGCACATATGATCCCAAATGCGCCAAGACAACAATTATAGCATTCTGACGCAGGTATGTTGATTTACCCGCCATATTCGGCCCCGTCAACAACGCAATCGCGTTCATATTCAGGTTACAGTCATTTTTCACAAAATTGTCACCACGTGTACGCAGCACAGATTCTATGACCGGATGACGACCGCCAACAACGTCAAAAGCACAATCGTCGGTTATACGCGGACATACCCACGAATATAAATCAGAAACCATCGCCAAAGAAATCCAAACATCTGCATCCGCCAATAAATCAACCGCGGACAACAAATCGTCCGATATTGAACGTATCGATTCAATAAAGTTGTTTATAATTTCGGCTTCGATAGCGGCGGCTTTTTCCGCGGCACTGCGAACACTGTTGTCCAATTCAATCAAACGCGATGTGGTAAAGCGCATATTGCCCGCCATTGTTTGACGATGTATAAAGCCAGAATCCGGTCGCATCATAGATTCCGAACGCGACGATGGGATTTCTATGAAATATCCCAATATGTTGTTATATTTTATTTTTAATGTGTTTATGCCGGTTTGGGATATATATTCCGATTGCAGCGCTGCAATCGTTTCACGCGCACCATGCGATAACGCACGCATATTATCCAGCGCAACGTCAAAACCATCACGAACAACACCGCCGTCACGGAAAAAGGTTGGCAATTCGTCCGATAACGCACGCGACAAACGCATACCTAAATCATCATGGGTTTTAATTGATTCAAAACGCGGGGCAAAAATCGCATCCAATCGCGATGATAAAATCTGGGCACGTGGCAACATAGCCATAAAATCCGACACATGACGCAAATCACGCGGCGCACCACGTCCCGATAACAGGCGTGATAAAGCACGTCCAACGTCCGGAATACCCGACAACAGATTTGAAACCATACCCATAACATCAGGGTTGGCCAAGAAATGCGCAATGTGGGTTTGGCGTGATACTATTTCGGATACGTCACCGGATAAATTACGCAGGTATGCACGCAACTTTCGCGCACCCGCCGCCGTGTTTGTTTTGTCCAAAACATCTATCAAACACGTGCCACCATCATTGATTGGTGAATCTATTTCTAAACTTCGCCAAGTGGCAGAATCAATCAATAATTGACGACCGGATTTGAAAGTATATGGCGCACGAAATGTAATAGATGCACCACGTTGTGTATTAAACAGATATCCCGCCAACAAACATATCGCGTTGTCCGATGTTCGTGCAACAGAATTCGCATCAATTACACCACCAAAAACACGCGACACAACCATATCTATGTCGGAACGATGGTATAATTTTTCATACACTGGGGTTGTTTTGAACACATCACGCAGGTGTGCAATTGTTTTTTCTTCGGCGCAGCCAAATGGATATATAATCTCGGCCGGATTGATGCGTGTCATATCGTCAAACAATTCGCCCGTTTGACCAATAAAAAATTCCCCCGTCGAAATATCACAACCTGCAACGTCATATTTACCGCCCGAACACGGCATAACCGCAATCAAAAAGTTTGAACGTGTGGGCGTTAATAAATTTTCATCCGTTAATGTCCCAGGCGTCAAAACACGCACAACACTGCGTTCAATAAATTTGTGGCCACGTTCTTTGGCCTGGGCCGGTGTTTCCATTTGTTCAACCAATGCGACTTTATAGCCACTGCGAACCAAACGACCAAAATAATTATCCGCCGCATGCCATGGTATGCCGCACATTGGGATAGCGTTTCCATCACCATCCGTGCCACGCGCCGTTAAAACCAATCCCAAAGCCGAACTGATTGTACGGGCGTCGTCAAAAAAGGATTCATAAAAATCCCCCAAACGAAACATCAACAAGGCATCTGGATTTTCAGATTTCATGTCAACGTATTGTTGCATTACGGGGGTTAGTTTGCTTTTTTCTGCCACAATTTATCCATTTAATTTTATTTTTATGCGCCGACTTTTAAGGTTTCGATTTTCAATTCGGCTTCTTTTAATAATTGTTCACAGTATGCCTTTAATTTTATGCCCTGTTCATAAGCCGCAACCGAGTCCGCCAATGGCAAACCACCCGATTCCATTTTTTTAACCAAATCCATTAATTGAGAATACGCTTCTTCAAACGATAATTTTTTTTCGTCCATATTTTTCCCCTGTGATAATCGTGTTTGTAAGATACAAGATTAAATGGCAACTTGCAATAAAAAACCGGCGATTGCCGGTGTATTATTTTTCGTTTTTGTCGCATTTGCGCGCGTTATTTAATCGCAACTGACCGCACGCAGATCCAATGTCTGTGCCACGTTCACGACGAATACGTGTATGAACACCATTTTTAATCAACGCATCTTGGAAACGATGTACCGCATTGCCCGACGGGGATGCAAAGTCACGTTCATCAACCGCATTCCACGGTATCAAATTAACCATACAATTTTTGCCTCGCAACATTTCAGATAACTGTTCGGCGTGTTCGGGTGTGGCATTATACAACACCGTTTCACCATCTGTGCCACGTTTCCCCAACAAGATATATTCTATCATCAATTGACGATTATGCAAATCCGTGAAACGCCAAGCAGCATCCATAACTTCGGCAATTTTGTATTTGTTATTAATAGGCATAATCGTTGAACGCAATTCATCGGTTGGTGCATGTAACGATATCGCCAAATTAATCGGTCGCCCCCATTCAATCAAACGATCTATGCCAGACACTATACCACACGTAGAAACCGTTATACGGCGCCAACCTATGCCCATTTCACTGTTTGCGCGTTCGATAAAGTTAATCACGTTTTCGGTATTCTGCAAAGGTTCGCCCGTACCCATAATTACGATATGCGATACGTCACCATTGTTCGCATCACCATTTGGACGAATTGGTTTATCCGATAATCTGTCACCACGTAATTCCCACTGTGCCACCAAAATTTGAGAATATATTTCATTTGCAGTTAAATTACGACGCAGTCCCAATAAAGTACTGGCACAAAATTTACAACCCATGGCACAGCCGGCCTGGGAACTGACACAAACACTGTTGCCATATGTGGTGCGCATTAATACGCATTCTATCTGTTCGCCATCATTTAATTCCAACAAAAACTTGGTTGTTTCGCCATCTGATGATGCCAAGCGACGCACAATAGTAACCGGCAACGTTTGGGCAGCGGTATCTAAATCTGCACGCAATGTTTCCGGTATATTTTTCATCACAGAAAAATCCGGCGCACCACGGTTTAACCATTCGCGAATTTGACGGGCGCGAAATTTTGGTTGCCCCATATCTGTGATATATTTTTCTAACTCGGCATCGGTTAAATTAAATAGGATTGTTTTCATAATTTATACCTGTCATCATTAATTACAATTACCGCGCTGCGACGCAATTGTTTCAGTTGCTGGTCGGCCAAAAACATGGCTTGTTTATATTTGGCATTTTGTTTAATTATATCGTCCAAATTTTTATATTCGTCTGTCTTTTTGGTTGCACATACCAACAACACAGTATCATCAACACGTGGCGACCATGTCATATTTGGTAAATTCGCCACACGTTCACGAATATCGGCAGATAATTCATACTGTAACGCGGTAAAACGCTGAGGCACACCACCCAGCGCACGCGCCATATCCATCGCATCATCACAGGATTTTGGGCGGGTTAATTTACCGGCAACATCGGACGGAATATCGGTTAAGCGCACAATTGTCATTTCAATTGGCAAACCATGTTCACGGGCCAAATTCGCACGTTCGGTCGCCACATCTTCGGCAGATGTATCAACAGACGGCATAATTGTACGCGCAACGATTATTTGCCACGCAATTTCTGCACGCAGTGCCGCACGTGCCATTTCACGTTGTGATGCGGTTAAATCGCCCATATTCATTTTCTTTAATTCTGTATCAACCGTTTTATCATCGGGGGCGACGTTATAGTTTGCGGCATACGCCAATTTTACATTATCATCAATTATGTTCTGTAATGCGACACGACGATTGTCGGTGGATGTTTTACCTTGACGTGCCATCAATTGGGTGCGCACAGTGATATCTGTATCTGTAATCGGTTCGCCATTAACGGTCGCAACAACCGTCGCAGAATAGGCAGGTAACACAACCAAAAACGCCGTAATTAAACCAATTAATTTGTACATTAAATTCCCCCTTTGCGTTTATAAACTTTAATATTGCTGGCCATTGATTGCCATACCAAAACGGAATTGGAATGTGGTTGTACCAACATAGTCCTCTTTTATCGCATTATCACGACGGTATTCCACAGATAAATAATAACACGGATGTGTATAGAAGAATCCACCTGTGTGACGTTGAAATTGGCGAAGTTCCATATTATAAATCGCATCCCAACGCACAGACCAACGATTTGTCAATTGAACCCCCGCACCAATGACCGCTTCGTTAATATCGGTATTTTCGGTCCAATTGTCACTTAAATTACGCGACCAAATATGGCCAATATTCAAAAAGTTTTTTGCCGTACCAATATTCGCAGACGTTTCCATATGATGCAATGCCAAAGTATCTTGATTTAACCTGAACCGAGATGTCAAATTAATCCAATTTGGATTCGTATATCCAATACGGCCAACATAATCGGACAAACCATTATGAAAACCACTGTTCAAATCAATGGCCGGACGGTCTGTAAAATCGTACGATTGTCCCAAGAATACTTCGACCATATGTCCGGTTGGATTAAACGCCGACCAACGAACACCATAATCTGCATACGTACCGTTTTCCCATAAATCCAACCCAGAAAAACGATTATCAGAAAACAGTGTAGAATCCGTCAAAATCGATCCGGCAGAATCGTTGCTTAATGCAAATGCTTCGTCATCTAAATGGCGCATAACGGTAAAGCGCGCGCGCGGTTCGATGGTTTGCGTCCAATTTTCCGACGCACGAAACATTGGCAACCCCCATTCGACATAACCACTGGGTAAAAATCTGTGTTTGAATCCCGAATATACATCTTTGTTCAACAAAAGCGTATTGTCAAAATGATATAAATCATATCGTGTAGAAACACTGGCCGTGATGCGATTACCGCCCCACAATGTCCAAGGTGTTGTTAAACGCACGTCGCCAATCATACGCTGAGACGCGGTACCGTCACCAGATATTCCCAAAACATCCGCACCAAATGTGGCATAGGTTTCACCAAACAATGGTGCGGTTTGATGAACGGCACGTATGTTTGGCAGAATATTTCCATCCGGTGCACTGTAACGGTTTGATACATATTCACTGTTACGTAATTCTTGGAATATATGCGCATCGGCAACGACATAACTGCTTTGGCCAAATAATTCCAATGTCGCGCCAGAATCCAAATACGGTTGGTCGCCATAGAAACCATATTTCTGTAAATATGTTTTATCCGATGTGCGTTCCAAGAATATTGTCGCGCGCGCATTATCGCCCAATTCAATCACATCATCGTTAAATATGTGCCAACGATTTTCACCGTCTTTGTTATGCGTAAAAGAACCGGATGTTCGGTATTCCGAATGCATTGCGTTCAAACGGTGTTCCAATTGAAACAATGGATTTTCTTGGGTCAAATACGACACGGTTACCGTCATATCCTGCGTGTCGGATATAGATATATAAAACGGCACATTGATTTGGGTTCCCATTTTATTCGTAGATTCAAAATCCGGCATCAAGAACCCTGTTTTATACTTTACCCCGGGGTCGGGCATTTCAAAGTATGGTAACCACAAAACCGGTACATCATACGTGCGTAAAACCGGACTGTAAAATTCCAGCATACGCGTATCCATATCATGAACAATTTTATATGTTGTAATTTTCCACGCATCGCCATATGCATCACAATCGTCACACGCGGTAAAGGTTGCATTGCGCGCAATTGTTAAATCGCCCCGATGGGAAACACTGTCCGATTCAACATAAACATGATTGCCCAACCATATTTTTATATCAGAACCCGCCAATTCCGCCCCCGATTGGGTTATATAAGAATCCGTCAATGTCATGCGTTGGCCGGATTCGTTTACGATTTCTGTATTACCCGATGTTTTAATCGTTTCGGAACGAAAATCATATTCTATGCGGTCGGCAACAATTGTGCGCGGTTCTTCGGCATCCAAAGATATTGCGTATGCGGGCATACACACACAGCCACCAATCAAGATTGCGGTTGTCTTTTTCATTTTCGTACCAATGCGATAAACACACCCCCCAACACAACCAAGACCGCAATCATCAATATGACAAAGTCAGTCAAACTGGATATCATATTGGTGGCCGCCATATACAGCGCCATTGTTCCCGCCATTGCCGCCACAGATGCGATTGGCGCAAAACTGGCACGGCGACGCAACAAAGACGAACGCAGTAATATTGTTACACATAACATTGCCAACAATAAATTCATAACCGGATTTATAAACCGATTGCACAGTTCGGTTAAAATCATTTTGTGTTGCTTTTTGGTTTCTGCATCAAATACAATACGAACCAATTCGGACGTTGGAATACGACGAACACGGAAAGACGAAGAACCATTTTTCTCTACGACATTTAAATCCATATCGAACTTTTCAAATGTACCGGTTATCATATGGTTGCCGGTCGATTGCAACGAACCATTTGTCATAACCAACGATAATCCACGCACAGTCGATACCAACTTTCCTTTTTCGGCAAAGATTGTGTTTGTTGCGGAATCTTCACGACGGTCGGACAACATTACTTGGCCTAAATCGTGACCGGATACTTTATCAACGTACACAACCAAACCATCGGCGATTTCGGTAAATGCGCTTTCTTGTAATTTCATGTGCGCCATACCGTATTGCAGATTCCATTGCGTGTCATAAAATTTACTTTGACTGATTGGCACAATCCAAATATTTAATATCAAATTTAATATCGTCAAAACCACACCCATACGCAAAGCCGGACGTGCAATTTGCCGTGGCGACATACCGGATGCCGCCATAACAGTAATTTCGTTATCTGATATCATTTTGTTATAAACGAATACCACCGCAATAAAGCACACAAACGGCACAATAATCGATGCGATAAAAGGTATCATTAATGCGGTCAAGCCCAAAAAATCACCGACATTTATCCCGTATTTCAACAAAAATTTCATCATTGACATAATTTGCATCATCCATGCCAATCCGGTTAATACCATCATCAGCATAATGAATATTGCGATTAATTGTCGTCTAAAATATCGGTTCAAAATTTTCATATCATGTGCAGTATAAAATATAACTTTATGGTTTTCAAGGTATATCCGCCAAGTGGTTACCCACGTTTTATAAGGATATTACATAGTTGAATAAGAAACATTGGGATGACAGCGCCCAACAGATAAATTGGGTAAAAAAAGGCGGTACCTGGGTCCCGTGGTCCCTACTTCACCAAGGTTTCGTAGGACAAGCAAGCCACGGGATGACAGAAAGAGAGTATGTAGGAAGAATATTAAAAACAGGCGTCATACCGACGCAGGTCGGTAACCATTGTGTCTGTGTGTTCTTTTTTTTGCAGGATGACGCAATGGACCCCGATCGCCATCGGGGTGACGGCGTGTGTGTGGGGCAGTTGGGCGTTCTGACCACCCCGTCCTGCTGACACCCCCGCAACTGAGGGGAACTTTTTATTTGCGGCACCTGGGTCCCGTGGTCCCTACTTCACCAAGGTTTCGTAGGACAAGCAAGCCACGGGATGACAGAAAGAGAGTATGTAGGGAGAATATTAAAAACAGGCGTCATACCGACGCAGGTCGGT
>JAZRJG010000024.1:0-10609 GCA_045645725.1 Candidatus Enterousia sp.
GGGGGGGGGAATTTAAAAAACCGCCGTTTGGCGGTTTTTTATTGAATCCATATTTTTGCTGTGGTTGTCGCATTTTCAAAATTATCTGCGTCCACAGGGATTGCAACACTCTTAACAGCCGCCGCGGCACCACCCACAACATAAACAGGTCGCGCATCATTACCAACATTATAGATCGTATTCCCGTTAGTATCTTTCTCTAAGGAAACGGTTTCATCTCTATAAAGCAACGCCAAATCATATGACGCACCAGCCGACAAAGGTTTTGATCTCCAACGTGCTTCGGCCTCTGAATCACCTTGCAGGGTGGCATTACCGTCCGTAGCCGCTTGCGTATAGTTTTGATACGAACCGGACATAGCACCCGACGGAACCAGTTCTGTCAAAGCATCCATATAGGTCTGCAAACCCATTGCAATCGAGTAATCAGTCACACCATTTGGCAATTTTCCGTTTTGGATATCCTGCCAAGATGGGACATATACCACACCGGGGGTTGTAGCAGTTGGTGCATTTGCAGAGATTTCTATATCCGTTACTTCTCCACCGACTATTGTTGGAGTAACGGTTATAGCAGTACCTGCATTAACATTACCCAAAACTTGATTCGTTGCCGCATCTAAGAGTGTATCACTCGGTTGAACAGAGATTACAAGCTTGTCTGCATTTTCGTCCGTACCCTGAGTTATGGTCACACTGTCGCCGGCGGTCAAATTTGGGACTAAAACATTACCTTCGAGTTTTAAACCAACACCTTCATTAATAGTAACAGCGCCATCATTAGCTGTCTTTAATCCCGCGCCCATATTGACGGCGACGGTATCTTCGTGAATTTTTATACCGGCCCCCGGGGTAACATTCACATTACCGTCATTAAGATCAATACCTAGACCGGCTTTTACGGCGACACCATCTTTATCAACAACGATACCAGCATCAGTTTTTGGGTTTACTGTTATTTTCTTTTGTTTGTCTGCTGATACAATCGTTATACCGTCACCATTTGTGATACTGTTGGCGGCGTCGGCGGCGTCATCGGCAGACGCCTGGGCAGCGGCAGCAGCAGCGGCGGCATCAGCGGCTTTTGCATCGGCAGAATCCGCAGAACTTTGGGCAGCAGATGCAGATTTAGATGCATGGGCGGCATGCGCTTCGGCGGCCTGGGCAGCGGCACCGGCCATTTCCCCAACACGATTTACATATGTAACACCGGCGATACCACTGTCGGCTAGATTCTCTGGCCGATAAACGTTATGAGCCCCTGTTGTCGGATCAGTAACAACACCATCTGGTACTGAATCGGGTGCATCAGCCCATGCGCCTGTGGAAACCACGATAGCCAAAATTGCAGTAAATATGTAAGAATTCTTCCTCATACAGCCCACCAAATCTAGTATCTCTCTTTTTTTCTGTTTTATTATATGCGATTTCAGAATTTAACACAAGACCAAAATTCACTTTTTTTGATTTTTTTTCCCGCAATTGATGCGGGAGAAAAATCTAGTTCGTTTGACGACGAATTATCTGCATTTGGATAATGCCAAATATGTTCGATACCGTCCAATATAACACCAATCCGGCCGGCATCCATGCAAACATTATCGTAAATAATACCGGCATCCACATCATCATACGTTGGGTGCGGGCAATCGCATCATCGCCCGTCGCACGCGCGCCACGGGATGCGGACTGCAGACGCTGTTGCAGCCACATGGTCGCCCCCATCATTATCGGCAATATGAAATATGGATCCATGGTCGACAAATCAGATATCCACAAGAAATGCGCATGACGCATTTGGACAGATACCAATAATGCTTTATACAACGCAAAGAAAATCGGTATCTGAATCAACATTGGCAGACAGCCCGCCATTGGCGATGTTCGGTGCGTTTGATACAGTTTCAACATCTCTAACTGCAGACGTGCTTTGTCGTTGGCATACAATTTTTGAATGCGCTGTAATTCCGGCTGCATTTTCTGCATTGTTGCCATAGATGTGTATGATTTGCGTGTCAATGGCCACATTAATAAACGCAACAATATTGTCATGATGATTATCGCAACACCATAATTCATAACCACATGATGAATACCGTTCAATACCCACAACATTGGGCGCGCCAAAAACCAAAACCACCCATAATCTATGGTTTCCGCCAAGCCAGAAATAGTCGAGTCGTATGCGTTCAAAATACTTTGGTCGCGTGGGCCGGCAAATATTACCGCGTCCAGTGTTGCCGATGCACCGGCCGGAATCGCAACCGCGCCAGATGCCGTGTCGGCCGTGTATAAATTACCAACCTTTTTCAAGGTTATCGTCTGATCAGGGGTATTCAAAGATACAGCCGTTTGCCAATATCTGTCCGAAAAGCCGGCAAACCCGCGTGTGGTGGAATATGCGTATGAACGCTTGTCCAATTTCGACCATGCAACATCTGATACATCGCCGTTTGATGAAACGATTGCGCCCGTTGTTACACCCGATGTGTTTTCGATTGCACCCGAACGTACCGTGCGCGCATACGGTGTTACAGAAATTAATTCATCGGTTGCGTTATATACCGTATCAGATACACGAATTAAATATCCGTCGACCGTTACCGTACGTGTAAATTCAACGCCGTCGGAATTACGCCATTTATAGGTACCGTTATCACCACCCCAAATCGTAGTTGCCACAGGCACAGTTGTGCCGGTTGCCACCATGCCAATTTCAATAAAATCAGATTCCCCGTCTAATAAAGCGACCGTGTCGGATTTAGACACATCTGTGGCATAATTATTTAACACCACATTGGAAACGCGCAATCCACGAACGTTTGCCGTTACCGCATCAGACGATACCGTTGACACAGGCACAGACGAAGCATCAACAAAACCAACCGTTTCCGTTGCCGTGTCAGCCGATTTTTTTGGCGCCATAAGCAGACCAATCGCCCACCACGCCAACATAAAGGTAATAAACCACGCCACAAATCCAGACAAAGGTTTGCGACGGCGGGCAGTTTCGCGGTTTGCGTTCCACTGATTAAATCCAGATGATGTATCCAATATTTTTACCATGACTATTTTTCACCTTTGGTTAATTTTATGCATGCACGACGTGCCATATACATGTTTAATAAATACAGACCAACACCGACAACTATACATATATCCGCAACGTTAAATGCAGGCCAATGCATGCCGCCAATATGAAAGTCCAAAAAATCAATTACCGCACCAAAACGAATGCGATCCAATAAATTGCCCAACGCGCCACCAACAATCAATGCCAACGGAACACGTTCGTACGATTTTGCACGGGTAAACAAATAATGTGCAATTAATCCAATTACAATACCTGTAAACGCAACCAAAACAATCGGCGCAGATTCACCCAATGCACGAAATAACGAAAATGATGTCCCAGGATTCCACGTAAATACCAAATTAAAGAAATCTGTAACATGAAACATTAACCAAGGAACAGATACAATTTCCCACGCAGAACCATACAACGGAAACCCGCCGGTTATCATGTATAACAATATACCTTTGGTCGCAATATCTAATATAAGCGATGCAAATATTACAGATATAATTAATCCTGTACGTTTCATTTTATGCCTTTCCCATTTTCGTGTTTTACAATATAACAATACACGCATGTAAAAGCAATCAAAAGATTTTTAATCAATCGCGCTTGTCCGAAATTACATCCGATACAGATGCATAGTTGTCAGAACGCATATCGTTTAACAAATCTTCCAGTTTTCGTTCGGATACACCCAAGAAATCCAATACACGATACCCCAAGAAAAACGAAGATTCGATGGTTTCAGGCAATGCGGTAACAATGCCTTCACGCAGCAACATTTGTGAATCCGCCAAATTACGGGCGCGGGCAAATATCTTGGCACGTGGCGCAATTGTCTTGATTGCCAATATCGCATGACGCGCAGATGACGCATTATCCAACGCAACAACAACCGCACGAATACCACGTGGGCGTAAACCAAATTCCGACAGCACGTCCACATTTGTCGTGTCGCCATATACAACATTGAATCCACGTTCGCGACCAACCATTACCGCATTAACGTCTAAATCAATTGCAACATACGGTATGCGCATAGTCGTTAACATTTGACACACAATCTGGCCCACACGACCAAAACCACATACGATTACTTCGGGTTTTGGCATTTCGGATACATCCGCAACAGAACGCGATGATGATGGTAAAATTTTACCACTGCGACACAAATAATCATATACGCACAGCAATATTGGCGTCAACATCATAGACAATATTACAATAGCCGTTAAAACTTCTTCGTGTCCAGTTGGGATTACGTTCAGACCACTGGTTTTAACAGTTTGCAACATTAACAATGCGAATTCGCCACCTTGGGCCAACAACAATGCTGTCTTAATCGCATCGGGCACACCAACCCCACGCAAGCGCGCAACCATAAATACCGCAAAGAACTTAATCGCAACCAAAAACACCAAACCAAACAGTACAATATACCAATTCGACCCCAACAGCGGTAAATCCAACCCCATTCCCAAAGAAATAAAGAAAAAGGATAAAAATAATGTCGAATACGGCGTTATTTGGGCCGATATTTGATGACGATATATCGTTTCAGACATTAACATACCCGCCAAAAACGCACCAAGACCCGCAGGCAATCCCATTAAATCAACCAAAACCGCCCATATAACAATATTTAACATAACAGCCAATAAAAATGCTTCGGATGATTTCAGGCGCGCAACCAATCGAAACAGTGGCGTCATCACAAAGCGACCAATAACAACAACCGACAATATCAACGCAACAGATATCACCATGACATCAATGGCGGTGGCGCCCAAACTGAAACTGCGACCGACAAATGCCGGCAACATTGCCAATAATGGAATCGCCAATAAATCTTGGAATAATAATATAGAAAAGGTTTGACGACCCATTTCTGTGTTTAACTGATTACGTTCGGTTAATAACTGCATATCGACAGAGGTACTGGACATAGCCAACAGCAACGAAACCATAACACAACCCAACACAGACCAAGACGTCACACCAAACAACAATGGAAAAAACATCACAACAACAGTCATTACTTGGGCGGCACCAAAACCAAAAATCGTACGGCGCATACGCCACAGGCGACGCATATTTATTTCCAATCCAATCGTAAACCACAAAAACATCACACCTAATTCACCCAAAAATGTCCAAGTGTCCGATAATTCAAACAAGTCAAAAACGTATGGGCCGGATAATATGCCCGCAAATAAAAACGCAACCAACGCACCAATACGCGCCATACGCATCATATAAACCAACGCAAAAACAATTGCAAAAAAAGCCAACAATGATGGTGACATAATTCTCTCTCTTTTATCCCTGTGATGAAATTATAACAAATTTTCCGACAGTAATGCAAACGTTTCTGGCGATAAAGTTTCGGCACGTTCGGTACCCGTCAGACCAAAAGCCGACCAATCAACATTTGGCATAATCGCGCGTATCATTTTGCGACGCATTCCAAATAACTTGGCCGTAACTTTTTCCAAATTTCCCAAATTGCGCAGACGGGCAATTTTGTCGGGATTTGGTATAATTTGTACAACCGCACTTTGAACACGTGGACGCGGAACAAACGCAGTGTTCGGAACATCAAACAATATATGCGCATCCGCCAGCAAGGACGTCAGAACCGCCAAACGACCATAATGCTCTGTGCCGGGGCGCGCCGTTATACGTTGGGCAACTTCGCGTTGAAACATTAATGTCAAAGACGCAATGCGTTCGCCAGAATATATTTTATGCAACCAACCAATCAATAACTCGGTACCAACATTGTATGGCAAATTCGCACATATCGCATATTCATCCAATCCAAGTTCAGAAAAATTAACACGCAATGCATCATCAAAAATAACACTCAATTTACCGGCAGATGCTGCAACAATTTGCGACAAGATAGGTTCGGTTGTTTTGTCTTTTTCAATCGCAATAACACGGGGCGCACCCGCCAACAATATTGCGCGCGTTAATCCGGCGGGACCGGGGCCGACTTCGACCACCGGTGTGGTTTCAATATTCGGTACACTGCGCGCAATGCGGCCCGTTAAATTCAAATCAAACAAAAAGTTTTGACCAAATTGCTTTTTCGGTTCCAAACCACATTCACGCATCATCGATGACACAGGTGGCAATGCAGATATCATATTCGTCATAAAGATTTACGCCCCCCAAACGCCAAGGTTAATGTCCCATCATCCAAATAATCCAAGTCGCCACCCAATGGCACACCGGATGCCAATTCCGAAAACACAACGCCATCTATGTCGCCCAATACAGACATTATGTAATGTTGGGTTGTTTTGCCTTCGACCGTGTTGGGCAATACAAATATAACTTCACGAACAGATTCGTCGGCAATACGATTGGATAAATTTGATATATTCAAATCTTGGGGTAAAACGCCGGACGTGCCAGATAACAAACCGCCGATAATATGATAACGACCGTGAAAGACAGATGATTTTTCCAACGTCCAAACATCCGACAAATCACGCACCAAACATAATTGACCATTTGCACGTGTCGCATCACGACAATATTCACACATATCCGCACTGCGATCGGTTAAAACACCACAATTTTTACATGGCGCAATATTTTCCGATGCATCAATTAACGCCGCAGCCAGCGCACCCGAACGCCCCGTTTTATCTTGTAACAAATGCAACGCAATACGTTGACCGCCACGCGTACCAACGCGCGGTAATTTCGCAAACAGTTTTATTAACTTTTCTATTTTTGGATTCATGATGCGATTACAATACTAATGAAAAACGTAACTGTCAATCCCGTTTGCGGTTGCAGACGATTTTAATTGCTGGGCTGCGGTTTCGGTTAAACCATACGCGCGCACACGATACAGCCCCGTTCCTGTTGGTTCAACAACCGCATTTACACCCAAAGTATTTTTTACACGGGCAACCTGATTATTCGCCGCGCTTTGTGATGAAAACGCACCAAATTGAACCCCCGTCCCGCCGGTTGTCACAGTGACAGCAGCCGGCGCATTATATTTAGGCATCGCGTTCGCGGTCGCCGCGTTATACGCAGACGCAAATGTATTTGTCCCCGAACTTTGCGCAACCGGTTGTGGTGCCGGACGAGATACAGGCATTGGCGTTTCAACCACAGGTGGCGCGTATGTATCCACATCCGCATCCGTTGGCATAGCCGTACCATTTAAAGCCGCAAAACCACGGGTCAACATTTGGGCCGCAACATTTGCACGAACATCTTTGCTGTCCGCACCCAGCACAACCGACATCAAATGCGTATCACCACGATGCGCCGTCGCAACCAACGAATACTTTGATTTTTTTGTGTACCCCGTTTTCATACCATCACAGCCACTGAAAGACGTTAACAGCCGGTTGCCGTTGGTATAGGTTTTACCATTATATGTCCACGACTTTATCCCAAAAAAATGCCAGTATTGTGGAAAATGCTTATAAACCGCCATAGACAGTAACGCAATATCACGCGCCGTTGACATATGGTCATCATTTGGTAAACCGGACGAGTTTTCAAAGTTTGTGTGCGTCAATCCGATTTCACGTGCGACACGGGTCATCAAATCGGCAAAAGATTCTTCTTGGCCACCTTTTAGATTTTCCGCCAATACACGTGCGACGTCATTTGCACTGTAAACCGCGACCGCTTTTATCGCGTCTTCTACACGAATTTTCGAACCCGCCGACAACCCCAGTTTTACAGGTTCGGCATTTGCAGCCGATTTAGACACAATTAAATAATCATCTAAACTTAATCTGCCGTGTTCCAACGCATCAAACGTCAAATATAACGTCATTATTTTTGTTAAACTGGCCGGATAATTTAATTCATTTGCATTTTCTTGGAACAGCACACGACCGGTATCCATATCCGCCACCAAAGCCGCGCGATAGCCCGCCGCATACGCATCAACACACATTAACAACACAGACAAAAAGAAAAACATTCTTCCCATACGGGTTATGATAATAAAAAAATAATATGCGGGTCAACAGATAAAAAAATCCCCCGCTTGGGGGATGGGGATTAGTCCAATGTTCGTAAACTGATTTTTTCTTCGTCCACGATTACCAATTTGCCAGAATTAATACTAAAACGGCGGGCGGCTTCGAATGCATCGCGCATACCAAATAATTCCGGACAATATATCGGATATATGCCACGCGACAAACACAACTGATTCGCGACGACAGATTCGTTACATATCGCAATAACAGGAATATCAGGTTTACGACATGAAATCTCGGTCGCGGCATTTGTATCACGCGCAAACACAACAATCGCAGATGCACGATTCAAATATGCCATAGACGCAACAGAACGCGACCAATCGTTTTCCGGCACATTTTCCATACGCGACCAATCATATGGATTTGCAATCGCATCTGCGTCCGCGTGCGACAATATATTCGCCATTGTTTTAATAACATTAACCGGATTCACGCCAATCGTCGTTTCTTCGGATGTCATTGTGCAATCTGCACGCAAATATGCCGCCGTCGCAACGTCTGTAATTTCGGCACGTGTTGGGAATTCACTGACCACCATAGAACCCAACATTTGTGTTGCAACAATCACGGGCTTATTCATTTTACGACATTCACGAATAATATGACGGGATATGGCCGGAACTTCGGCATATGGAACTTCGACCGCCAAATCACCACGTGCAATCATTATACCATCCGCCGCCGCCGCAATTTCCGCAATGCGTTCAACCGCGTTTGGACGTTCAATTTTCGCAATAATTTTTATTGGATGCGATGTGCGTTCGGTTATAAAGTCACGAACTTCGGCAATATCTTCGGGTTTTTGCACAAATGAAATCGCAACAAAATCAGGTTTTTTTGTAATCGCATATTCTAAATCTTTGCGATCTTTTGGTGTTAATACAGATGTCGCAATTTCTGTATCCGGCAAATTAAATCCACGACGCGACCAAATTTCATCGCCACGTATAACCGTCGCAGTCACAGTATCAGCAGACACAGAATCAACACGCATTTCTATTTTACCGTCATTTAATAAAATTCTGTCGCCGACATTCAAAGAAGACAGCACATCTGTATCCGGCAATTGAACACGGGTTGAATCCCCGGGGGTCGAATCGTTATCAAATGTAAAAGTTTGACCGATAACCAATGGATATTTGTCTTCGGTTGCAAAGTTACCAATGCGATGTTTTGGGCCCTGTAAATCAATCATAATGGCAACCGGCGTTTCCAAATCCGCAGAGACACGACGAATTGTATCGATTTTGACACCTTGGGTGTCGCCGGTATCGTGACTGAAATTCAATCGGCATACATTAACACCCGCAGAAACCATACGCGACAGCGTTTCATAATCTTCGCAATTTGGTCCAATAGATGCCGTAATCTTTGTGTATTTTTTCATATCCCTTCCTTATTATTGATGAATTTTGTTTTTCTTGATTTTTACGTTTTATGATATATCATAAAGCAAGAAAATAAACAAGGGGAAAACAGAATGAAACAAGCAAATCATGGCGCAATTGACAACCAACAGTTGTTAAGCATTATTGAAAGAATTGAAAAATTAAATGAAGATACTGCATCTATTGCGGCAGATATCAAAGAAATATACAGCGAAGCAAAATCTGCTGGCTTTGATCCAAAATACATTCGCCAAATGATACGTCTGCGTAAACTGGACCCAGATGAATTGGACGAAGCGGACGAATTAACACAAATGTACCGCAGCGCATTGGGACTGTAATGAAGCAATTCACTAAATTAGTCGAAGATTTTAACTGTGCCCATTGTGGCACAGTTGTTCATGGCAACGGTTATACAAATCATTGTCCAAATTGCCTGTGGTCGCGGCATGTTGACAACAACCCCGGCGACAGGGCGGCAATATGTGGCGGAATGATGCGCCCAATATCCGTGGCGCCCGACGGCAACCGTTTTATAATCACACACAAATGCGAAGTATGCGGCAAGATTAAACGACAAAGGACAGCCGACGAAGACAACATTGATGCGATAATTGATTTGTCTGCCGATAAATCCTTTATTTTTGGGGCGTAATATTCGCCTTTTTTTAATTGCATAGACGCCAAGTAAGTTCCTATACTGCCAATATGCGGGATTGGATCGATAATCAGTGGCCAAATTTATTTTTATATGCACCATTTTTAATGGCGTTTGGTGGCGCGCTATATTTTACACTGTCGTACGAACCCAATTTAATTGCAGCGCCAATTATCACACTGGCTTTGTTCGTATGTATATTCATCAAACGGATTCCGGCTATATTACGTGGAATATTATTGTTTTTGTTTGGATTTTATTACGCGGCAGCATTTACAAATTTTATAAATACACCACTATTAAAACATAATTTACCCAACCTTGAAGTAACAGCAGTCGTTGAATCAATCGATTATACAGATGACAAAAACAAAATATTACTATCTGTAAACGCGGCCGACATTCGCGCGGGTGATGGCGTGGCACAAATTCGCCTGAGTGCAAAACCAGAGAT
>JAZRJG010000025.1:0-18977 GCA_045645725.1 Candidatus Enterousia sp.
CTGTCAAAAATAATAAAAATACCGGCATTTGCCGCTATTTTTTGATAATTTCAACAATTATTTAAGTGTTGTTGTTGGGTTACGGTTCCATTTCCAAACTTCTTCGCCTGAACCCTGAACCAATGGACGTTCTTTACCATAAGAAATAGTAGAGATACGTTTTGCGCAAATACCGTCATTTACCAAAACTTCTTTGGCTGCGTTTGCACGACGTGCGCCCAAAGCCAAGTTGTATTCGGTTGAACCACGTTCGTCACAGTTACCTGCGATTTGGATTTTAACATCTTCGTGGTTTTTCATGTATAATGCTTGGCCCAACAAGTTGTTTTTTGCATCTTCAGAAATTTCAGAAGAATTAAAGCCAAAGAATACACGTTGTTCGTTCAAATCTGCTGGTTCAACAATAGAAGAACCGCCGCACGCTGCCAACAGGCCTGCAACACCTGCCAACAAAGCAAAGTTTTTTATTTTCATGAAAATACTCCCTTGAGTTTCTGTTACTCATGGGGTATTGTACAATAGAAAGTTTGAATTATCAAGGAAAAACAAAAATGTCTTGTGATGGGTTGCGTGATTTAGAATTGGCGGGCGTACGTTGGGAATTAACCGAAACGCCATTGATGGCACCAAAGCCGACGGTTGATACGTCGGACGTACCGCCTGTGCATCGTGATTCGGCAACTGTTATTGCGGAATTGGGGCGTGGTGCGCCATCGGTTGTGCCACCAATTGCGCCGTCTGTCACAATGTCATTGGATACGGTGCGTGCAATGGCGTCCCGTCCAACCGATATGGCCACATTAAATCGTATGATTGGGGAATTCAATCATCCGCTGCGCAACACGGCAACAAATACCGTATTGCCATATGTGGGGCAGGGCGGTTTGGTAATAGTAACCGATATACCTTCGTCTGATGATGATGCGACGGGCAATATATTATCGGGCGCGGCGGGTGAATTGTTGGATAAAATGCTGATGGCAATTGGGTTGTCGCGCACATCTGTTTCGATTGTTCCAATGGTATTTTGGCGCACCCCCGGCGGGCGCACCCCCACACGTGAAGAATTGGATATGGCGCGTCCGTTTGTTGAACGTGCATTAACGTTATTGTCACCGCGTGTTATTTTAACATTGGGTACATTACCTGCAACCGAGTTGGCGGGGGTAAATTTGGCGAAATCGCACGGTGTACCGGCGGTGATGGATGATATGCCAAACACGACATTGATACCGATTTTTCATCCGAATTATTTGATATTAAAGCCCGCTGCGAAACGTGATGTGTGGAATGCGTTGCAAAATATGCAAAATATCTTGAAAAGTGCCGAATAATAGTTAATAATTCACGCATGTTTAACAAAGGAGCCGAACATTAAACCTGTTATGAATAATCGTGATAATCGTCGGGACGCGGGTCCACGTATGAATAATCGCATCTTTGCCAAGACCGTACAAGTAATCAGTGCGGATGGCCAAAACTTGGGTGTTATGCCAACATCTGCGGCATTGCAAATGGCAATGGACCAAGGGTTAGATTTGGTTGAAATGAATGCCAATGGCGCAATGCCGATTGTCAAAATTATGGACTATGGCAAATTCAAGTACGAACAGAAAAAACGCGCATCTGAGGCACGTAAGAATCAAAAAACAACCGAAATGAAAGAGGTTTGGATAAAACCTTTCATTGAAGAAAACGATTTGAACATCAAATTAAAGAAAGTTTTTGAATTCTTGGCCGAAGGAAACAAAGTAAAAATATCTGTTATGACCAAGGGTTCTAAAAAAGTATTGGCACGTGGAAAAGATGCTGTGCCGGAATTATTTGCCCGTGTAATTGAAATTGTTGGCGATCGTGGTTCTTTGGAATCAAAATCAAAGCCGGACGAACGTACGAAATCGATTATAATTGCACCTGTAAAGCAATAAAGATACTTTGATTATAAATCCGCCATTCGGCGGATTTTTTATTGTCTGGGCTGAAAAAAATCCCCCAAACGGGGGATTGTTTTGTTTTAGTTCTTTCTTGGGAACTTAACTGCTGCCTGTGCGGCTGCCAAACGTGCGATTGGCACACGGAATGGAGAACAAGACACAGAATTAAATCCAACCTGATGGAAGAACATAATTGATTCTGGGTCACCACCGTGTTCACCACAGACACCCAAGTGGATGTGTTCGCCTTTGGTGTCGCGTGCTTTTTTCACAGCGTCTTTAATCAACAAGCCAACGCCCAATTGATCGACGGATGCAAATGGGTCTGCGATATAAACGCCGCGTGCACGGTATTCGTCCAAGATTTTTGCGGTATCATCACGGCTCATACCCAATGTTGTTTGGGTCAAGTCGTTTGTACCGAATTCAAAGAATTCACAGGATTCTGCAATTTCGTTTGCCAAAACGGCTGCGCGTGGTAATTCAATCATAGAACCGACAGAATATTCCACGGATTCGCCTGTTTCTGCGAACAAAGATTGTGCGGTTGCATCGATAACTGCTTTAACGATATCAACTTCCTTCTTTGAACCGACCAAAGGTACTTCGATTTCTGGGAATACGCGTACGCCTGCTTTCTTAACTTCCAATGCAGCGGACAAGATAGCACGTGTTTGCATTTCGCAGATTTCTGGATATGTAATGGCCAAACGGCAACCACGATGTCCCAACATTGGGTTTTGTTCGTGTAATGCTTCGGCACGTTGTTTGATGAATTCAACGGACTTGCCAATATGTTTTGCCAATTCTTCGATTTCTGCATCTGTATGTGGCAAGAATTCATGTAATGGTGGGTCGATTAAACGAATTGTAACCGGCAGACCATCCATAATTTTGAACAATTCCACAAAGTCGGCTTTCTGATATGGCAATAATTTTGCCAATGCTGCACGGCGACCTGCTTCATCTTCGGCCAAAATCATTTCACGCATATCTTGGATACGTGATGGGTCAAAGAACATATGTTCTGTACGTGCCAAACCGATACCTTCTGCACCAAAGTCACGTGCTTGTTTTGCGTCTTTTGGTGTTTCTGCGTTTGCTTTAACGGTCAAAGTTTTGATTTCATCAACCCATTTCATCAATGTACCAAAGTTACCTGTCAATTCAACAGAAACGGTTGGGATTTGGCCTTCGATAATTTGACCTTTTGCACCATCAATAGAAACCCAATCGCCTTCACGGATGACTGTGCCGTCTGTTGTTTTCATTGTTTTTGATTCGTAATCGATTTTGATATCTGGTGAACCGGAAACGCATGGTGTTCCCATACCACGTGCAACCACGGCGGCGTGTGATGTCATACCACCACGTGCAGTGATAACGCCTTGTGCTGCGTTCATACCTGCGATATCTTCTGGGGAAGTTTCGATACGAATCAACATAACTTTTTTGCCTTCTGCGGCCCATTTTTCTGCATCTTCTGCATTAAATACGGCTTGACCAACTGCGGCACCTGGGGATGCAGGCAAACCTGTTGCGATAACTTTCTTTTCCGCTTTTGGGTCCAACATTGGGTGCAACAAGTGATCTAATTGGTCGGCACCAACGCGCAAGATGGCTTCTTCTTTGGTCAACAGACCTTCTTCAACCATTTCGACGGCCATACGAACGGCTGCGGCTGCGGTACGTTTACCGTTACGGCATTGCAGCATCCACAATTTGCCATGTTCGATTGTGAATTCCATATCCTGCATATCTTTATAGTGCTTTTCCAATTTTTCACGAACGTCGCACAATTCTGCATATACTTCTGGCATTGCTTCTTCCAAAGACAAACGACCGGAATCGTCTTTTGCCATTGGCTGTGGTGTACGGATACCTGCTACAACGTCTTCACCTTGTGCGTTAATCAGATATTCACCATAGTATTTATTTTCACCTGTTGCTGGGTCGCGGCTGAAACATACACCTGTTGCGGAATCGTCACCGGAATTACCAAACACCATTGCTTGTACGTTAACGGCGGTACCCCAATCGGCAGAAATATTGTTCAACTTACGATATGTGATTGCCTTTTTACTCATCCAAGAACGGAATACGGCTGCGATACCCATTTCCAACTGTGCCCAAGGATCTTGTGGGAAAACTTTACCGATTTTAACACCGATTTCTTTGAACTTTTCAACCAAGTCCTTCAAATCATCGGCTGTCAATTCTGTATCCAGTTTATAGCCCTTTTCTTCCTTCATGCGTTCCAATGTGTGTTCAAACAGGTCGATATCTGCACCCATAACAACTTCACTGAACATCATGATAAAGCGACGATATGAATCATATGCAAAACGTTCGTTACCGGAAATTTTTGCCAATGCTTTTACTGTGTCGTCGTTCAAACCCAAATTCAAAACAGTGTCCATCATACCTGGCATGGAAACGCGTGCGCCCGAACGAACGGAAACCAACAATGGATTTTCCAAGTCGGCAAATTTTTTACCCATAATGGCTTCAACGTGTGCGATACCGGCACGTACTTGGTCCATTAAATCGGATGGATATGTTTGATTGTTTTGATAGTAATATGTACAAACATCTGTTGTAACTGTGAACCCCGCTGGCACTGGTAAACCAACCAAGTTCATTTCGGCCAAGTTTGCACCTTTTCCGCCCAGCAGATTTTTCATATCTGCCTGACCTTCGGCTTGGCCATTACCGAAAGTATATACCCATTTATTACTCATGGCTTCTCCTTTGAATTAAAAATGCCACAAGATTATGGGGTATGAAATCCCACTTCGCAAGAAAAAAATCGGCACGAATGCCGATTTTTTATTCATTTTCATTTTTATTTGATTTCAGAAACCCAAATAAACCAGAAAAACGCTTTTTTTCTTTTTCTGTGGTCTGTTGTCTAACAAGTTCTTCGGATTTTCTAAATTGATGCGCGTTGTTGTTCTTGCTCTTATCGCCCAGGAACATTTTAATATCCCTTAAATCCAACGGGAATATGCCTTCATTTTCTGGTGAAAAAACATCTTGGTTTATTTTGTTTATATCAATTTCCGGCATATTTATCATGTATGCGACATCACCTGTGCCACCCAAATACTCACGTCCCGCACTGCGCAGTACATCAACAGAATCACGTATGTCGCCAATTTTGCCATCCAAAGCATCTGCTATCTCTTTTAATTCTGGCGATTTATAGTGCGATAAAATATCTTCTAAACTTCCTTTGCGGAACCATCCTTTTTCGGTAATTCCACCAAAGAATTCCCATTTGCCTGTTGGGACATCTGTTTTTCCGGCTGTGCCACTAGAGATATAGAAAGGTAATTTTTTACCGCCAACATCAACCAAAATAATCGCACGCCCTTCTTTAGAACCAATGTCGTCCATAGATTCAATGATTGCCGGCGTATTACCTATATGTGTCAAAGGTGTCTTTTGTGCGATAAATTTGCTCAAATACTCTATGTCTGCGGCGCTGTTTTTGTGATGCAACAGTATGCCATTTTCGTATGTTGCGTCCAACAATGACAGTGCATCAGATTTTTTTATTGAAATCACGATATAGTCCTGATTTGCTGAACCGGTTTTGCCCAATGCAATGGCATAGTGTTTTCCGGCGGCATTAATTTTTTCTGCGATTGACATTGCGGTTGCTTTGCCTAAACCGGACGATTTACGCAGTTCATAATTATCGGACAGTTTGTCTGTGTCATATATATAAACGGGTATGGTACCGCCTTTGATATTATGTTTGGTGTATTCGCCCAGTATTGCATCAAGAACCGTATTTGCAGGGTCAAACAATAAAAAGCGACCTTTGTTCGATCGTACGGCACGTATGCCATCAATGCCGCTTTTTTCCAAAGTGTTAATTAATTGTTGTGCCTGCTGTGATGACATATTGCCAAGTGGCATACGATAGTGTTCGAATCCCAAAGTAGACGTTTCCGGTGTTTTGTGTTCCCAATCGATTCCTGTTATTGATTTTAACTGTGGGCCAAAATCTTTGGTTGGGATTGGTTCTTCAACAAGTTCTACAATAACTTCGTCTTCTTCGGCTGGGAGAACTTCTAACACCTCAACTTCGTCGGGTTCTATTTCTGCAACATCTGTTTGATTTTCTCTTACTTCATAAATTGGTTCTAAAATACCATCTTGGTTTTGTATATAATCGACAACGGGCATTTCGGCAATCATATGCTCAAATGTCATAACTTGTTTGCCGTTTATAACATGGGGTACCAAAACGACGCCTTTTTCGGCCAAATTGCTATTTAATTCCTTCCAATCTTGCACGCTTAAACGTGTAACGGGTAACCCGACACTTGGGTCGCCGTCCAAGAAGGATTTTAAGTGTCTTTCAAAATTTGCGCTGGCACGCAACTTTAAATTAGTATCCATTATATATACTCTTTTTTATATGTTATATATCAACTTAATTATACTACATTTTACATGCGCAAGCCACAGAAAACAGTTTTGACAAATCTGAATCCGAACGGGAATTGATAATAATAGGCGCGGTTGCACCCAAAATCACCCCACCGAATACCCAATCACCAAATTGTACCATTGCCTTTAAGGTGTTGTTTCCTGCTTCGATGTTGTGGAACAACAGTATATCTGCGTTTCCTTGGACTGGGCCGGTTATTCCTTTGGCGTTTGCGGCATCGCGGGACACGGCGATATCAAATGCCACGGGTCCCGATATAACGCAATCTGATATTTCGCCACGGCTGTTCATTTGTGCCAAAGCATCGGCATCAACCGTTGCGGGCATTGCCGGATTTAACGTTTCAACCGCACACAGTGGCGCAACACGTGGTGTTTCAATGCCGATTGATTTGGCGAATTTAACAGCATTTTTGATTAATTGAACTTTTTTATCTAAATCCGGATACATAACCATTGCGATATCGGTTAATATGAATCGGCGATTTGCGGATGGCGAATACATATATGCCACGTGTGATAAAATACCATCCCCACGAATTCCGGTTTCTTTATTTAATACCGCCCGCAGAATATCGGCCGTATGCACCAAACCTTTCATTAAGACATCCGCGCGTTTATCGCGCACCAATTCGACGGCACACTTTGCGGCCGCAATATCATCGGGGCAATCAACGATTTCAAAATTATCGATGTCTAAGTTATTTTCGTTTGCCACACGACGAATTTCGTCCGCCGGTCCGCACAGTATTGCGGTTGCAAATCCCATTTCATATGCGCGCACCAATGATTTTAATGCGTGTTTATCTGTTGCCATAGCCAATGCGATTACGCGTGGTGTATTGGGGCGCATTTGTTGTAATAAATTTTCAAAATTTTCGGTCATATTAACACCTTTACCTTTTCCATTAAAAACGCCCTTTTGGGCGTTTTGTATTATGCCAAATCTTTTATTAACTTGGTCTGTGGGTCATAGACGCGTGGTTTGCCCATATATCCCAAAGCCCTGTGATGTGCCGCGACCAAAAATTCGGGCAAAGGTGAACATTCGCCCATATCAACTTTGGCGGCCAATTTCTTTTGCACATCATTTTTCTTCAAGAAATATCTTTCTTGGTCGGCCTCAATCGGTCTGTTATAGTGTCCTTGGATAATAACCAACTGTTTCCCTTCGGGCAACTTCATAATATCCATTGGTGTATATAACAATTCTTCGGATGTTTCTTCTTTGTCTTTGCCGTCCGGTCCCTTGACGGTTTTTTTAGTCATTTTATTGCCCATCATTTTCGAGAAACGATCCGCCGTATCTGGATCATTTTGACGCATTACGATTTTTGCAGCGGTCGTAGAAATAATGGTTGCTTCGGCATCGTTACCATATTTTTCTGCAATCTGGTGCAAGTCCTGACCGATAATCAGGTATGAAATCTTTTGACCACGGCCCAAATCCGGACCTTGGATAACGGCCTGTAACTTTTGCATTTTTGGCATTTCGTCCAATACGAACAGTACCGGATAAGGCCCCATAGTTTCTGTGCCACGTTTTGCCCCCGGTGCATTCGCCAACAAGAAATTAGACATCAATTCCAAGAATATTGCGGTAATTGGATTCAATGCTTGTGCATCAACCATATTAATAGACAGATATACCGACACCGGTTTCATTTTGCCATCACGTGGGTCAACCATACCACGCAAATCCGAGAAGTGGAAATCCGAATGGCTGGTACGATTACGCACGGCGGCATTACGGAATATGTTCAACCCCGACAAAGCCGTTGACATAATAGATCCACGTTCTTTATCCGGTGTATTTGCCAATTGGGTTAATTCTGTAACCGCGCGATGCGAATAAGAATATCTTAACGCTTCATCTACGGCGGCCATAAACATATCTTTTTGTGGGTCGGCCATCATAACCATTTGGTCGCCCTGTTTACGGCGATTTTCCAATTCTTCGCCAATTGCAATTTGCGATGCGTTCAACCAATCCAAAATCATAGACAAAGATGCTTCTTTGCCACGCCAAGAATCGGGGATTTTTTCCCATGTTCCGACGTGGACATAGTTCATCGCGTTTAATTCTCCACGTTGCAACATTGCGTGTGCCGCATATGCGTTCGGGTCATTTGTCATAGACAGATAATAATCCCCCAACACGGCCGCGTCTTCGGCGTTAAACGTGCCATTAACCATACGGGTATAGAAATAGTCATCCGCCTTTGCGCGTTCAACTTTGGAAATGATATACTGAATAAATCCGGTCAAAGCCGCGCGCCCTGTTATTGTCCAGTGTGGGTCGGCCGAAGAGCCCGAACGGTCGGGGATTAATGTGTTTGCAATGGAATCGATATACAAATCACGTTCTTCGGTGTTAAATGGCACGTGCCCCGGTGACAATGGGTTCCAAGACGGGTAATAAATACCGCGTGCAGGGTCGTCTTGTCCGGCCCAATTCATAATGAACACCGGCCCAATTGTTGAACGATATGCACTGGTTTTTTGCTTCAATTCCGGTTTCGGGTCGTTGATAATCATTGAAACTTTATCGCATTCCAAGATTGTTGGTATAACCACACCTGCGGTTTTACCGGTTCCGGGGGGCGCAACGCACAATGTAGATAACGGTTCGTCGAACATCAATGGTTTACCCTTGAAATATCCCAACACCATCATAAAACCTTTGAACAAACCATCTTTGTTCTTAAAGTCCTGGGCCATTTTTTTGATATCTTCGGCAGATGCCTTTTGTGAAGATTTTTTATCGAATTTATCTTTGCTGTGCGGGTTGAATTCGTCTGTCATTGTTGCGTCAACCAAAAAGAAGTATCCAATCAACGGTAACAATGGCGTAATGCACGCATAGTCCGGTCGCAACAGGCAACGCATAAACCAAGACGGAATTTCCGCCAACGCAGACAACCCACCCGTCATTAAGAAGTGATTGAAAAATATCTCTAACCATTGGCGTGTGGCCGGCGACCATCCGTAACGCCAAATCTGTTCAATTGGGAATGCACATGCAAACATAATTGCGGTAATCCACCAAATTAATATAGACCACCGGATTGACCAAAACTCACGCGCCATAGGGGTGCGTTCGTGTTCGTCGTATGCAGATGACCGGAATATCTTTAATCCCTTGCCTTTGCCTGACGCGGATAAAAAGTTGAATTTTATTGCCATGGTGTTAAGATTATATCAGAAAAAAGCAATTTATAAAACGGGAAATACAAAAAAATGAAAAATGTGCCCAGAATTTTTCTTGAAACAGATATCGCCACCGGCGCACAAATTCCTGTGGCGCGTGAAGTGTCGCACTATTTAACGCGTGTTATGCGTCGCCACGATTGTTTGGTTTTTGGTGATGGTAATGAATACGCGGCCACACTGTCGGATGATGGGCGTATTTTGACAATTGGGGACAAAACGTCGCACATTGATCCATCAAATGATATTACATTAATGTTTGCGCCGATTAAACGTACGGATGATTTATTGAATATGGCAACCCAAATGGGGGTGGGGCGATTTTTGCCGGTTATAACCGACCGCACAAATGCCAATCATATAAAATGGGAACGTATGCAAAAAATCGTGGTCGAAGCATCCGAACAATCAAATCGTAATTCTGTGCCAACAATATTGCCCCCGTGTCGCTTTTCGGAATTAGATTTATCAAATTTGGTTTTTGCAGATGAACGCGCGGCATATGGTCATGCGACCGCACAAATGCCAACTGTGATAAAATCTGTTTTAATTGGCCCCGAAGGTGGTTTTTCCGATGCGGAATTTGGTGCGCTGGATTCTGCGGGCGCATGCGGTATATCTTTGGGAAAAACGATTTTGCGTGCCGAAGTTGCGGCGGTCGTTGCAATTGCAAAGGTGATAAAATAATATGACAACACGTATTGCCAAATTTATATCTGAATGTGGTTATGCGTCGCGGCGTGCGGCCGAAGATATGATTATGTCTGGTCGTGTTGCGGTAAATGGCGTGCGTGTTGAAACGCCTGTGTTTTTTGTTGATGATTCTGATTGTGTAACTGTTGACGGTGTGGTTGTTTCGCGACGTACAGAAACCGAATTGTATGCATTTCATAAGCCGATTAATACTATGACAACCGTATCTGATCCAAATGGTCGCAAAACAATTTATGATTGTTTGCCGGATGAATATAAAAAATTAAAATATGTCGGCCGATTGGATTATAAAACAACAGGGTTATTATTGTTAACCAATGATGGCGAATTGGCGCGTCGTTTAACATTGCCGTCATCAAATATACCACGTACATATATCGCGACTGTAAACAGTATTGATAAAACCGGTTTGGAACGCGCGCGTCATGGTGTTACGGTTGATGGTATTCATTATTCACCTATGAAAATAGACGTTTTATCGGATAATGAATTGCGTGTAATAATTACCGAAGGTAAAAAGAACGAAGTGCGTATCGTATTGCGTGCGTGTGGTTGTCCGGTACGTAAATTGCATCGAATTTCATATGGGAATATTGTCTTGGAAAAACTGCCGATTGGAAAAATTAAAAAGATTTCACAAAAAACAATTGACGTGTTGTTAAAATCTTTCTAATATCCTATTAAAAGGAAGGGAGATTTTAATGAAAAACAAACCTGCTAAAAAAAGTAACATAATGAAAAAACGTCCGGTTTCTGCGGCGGTTGCGCCTGTTGCGGCAAAAAAAGAAACCAAATCAAAACCATGTGTGCAAACGTGGTCTGTGTCGATTTATATTTATTGGTTTATCGTTTTGTTCTTTTTCGGTGCGTCGTTTTATATTTTGGGACGTGCGCATAACACAAATGTGGCGCGTAATTCTGTTGCTGTTACAGAAGAAGCGTTGTTGCAATCTGCAGAATATTACAATAATGCAAAACAAAGTTTGATGGATGGTAATGTAGAATCGGCTTTGGTCGATTTGGCGGCGGCGATTGATGGCGGTGCGGCATCTGTTGATGCGTACATTTTGCGTGCCGAAGCGTATATGCAAAACGGCGATTATGCCAGTGCTTTGTCTGATTTAGATGTTGCTTTGTCCAAAGATCCAACCAGTGCGGTTGCATACTATGATCGTTATCTGTTGAATTTGCGTTTGGAAAATTACGAAGCGGCAATGGCGGATATTAACAACGCAATGGCGGCCAACACAACAAACCCAAGTGCGATGTTGCAAATGCGTGATTTGTATGCGCGTCGTGGTCAATTGAATTTATGGTTAAAGAATTGGGAAGGTGCGGTTGCGGATTATACAAATTCTTTGTCGCGCCCCGAAGGTACGGTTGATCCCGGTGTTTATGCCGAACGTGCCGAAGCATATACAGCGATGGGCGATTTTCGTAAAGCAATCACAGATTATTCGTCTGCGGTTCGTGTGATATCCGAACAAATCCAAGGCGCAACAACATTGGAAGAACGTGAACGTTTGTCATCACGTGCAATGAGTTACTTTGAAAAGTCCGCGGCTTTGAATTTAAGTTTAAGTGATATCGAAGCAACACGTGTAGATTTGGAATCTGCATATACGATTGCGGTTGCTTTGAATGATGCGGACAGTGTTGCACGTCTGGAACGTTTGATGGCAGAATTGTCGGATATGGCAAATGTATCGGCCGATGTTCCGGAATTAGATACACCCACAACTCAACCGTCTGAAACGGTAACAGAATAAAGAAAATCGCCCGCTTGGGCGATTTTTTATTGCCCCAAATTTTATTGATTTTATTTGCAATGGCGCAAATATGGTTTATAATCACACGCGTGCGAAGATGAAATTGTTCATTTGTGCATCTGGGTATCAGGGTGCAGAAACGAATGATTTTTCTTCGCGAAATCAAAGAAACTGAATAAAATGGAGAAGAAAATGGTATTTGGTTTATTTAAGAAAGATGTAAAATTAAACGACCCTGTGGTTGTTGAAATTCCATATGGCGACACAACGTTGCGTTTGGAAACGGGGCGTATGGCAAAGCAGGCAAATGGTTCTGTTTTGGCGACAATGGGTGAAACAATGGTTTTGGCAACCGTATGCGCGGAAAAATCTGCGGTCGAAGGTCAAGATTTCTTTCCTTTGACGGTTGATTATCAAGAAAAATTTGCCTCTGCCGGTCGTATTCCTGGCTCTCGTGATCGTCGTGAAGGCAAAGCGTCTACTGCGGAAACATTGACGGCGCGTTTGATTGATCGTCCAATCCGTCCTTTGTTCCCAGAAACATTTAAGAACAAAGTTCAAATTATTGCCCAAGTATTTTCATATGATAAAAAGAATCAACCTGACATTTTGTCTATGATTGCATCGTCTGCTGCTTTGGCATTGTCTGGCGTTCCTTTCCAAGGTCCAATTGGTGCGGCACGTGTTGGCTATATGGACGGCAAATATGTATTGAATCCATCTAAAAAAGCCGTTGAAGAATCCGAAATGGATTTGGTTGTTGCGGCGACCAAAGACGGTGTTTTGATGGTTGAATCCGAAATTGGTGAATTGGACGAAGCGACTGTATTGGGTGCGGTTAAATTTGGTTTTGACGCACAACAGGCGGTTATCAATGCGATTAACGAATTGGCTGCCAAGGCGGGTAAAGAACGCTGGGCGACACCTGAAAAGACATCTGAACAATTGGCGATGGAATCTGACTTTGAACAATTTGCATCTGATATTGAATCTGCGTTGCAAATCAAAGAAAAATTGGTTCGTTTGGAAACTTTGGCGAATATTCATGCTGCTGCCAAAGCGCGTATCCCAGAATTGTTCCCTGAATCTGAACGTGCTGCATCTACTTTGGAATCCTGGGCGGATGAAGTTGTTGAAAACTTGACTGCACGTATTATGCGCGGCAACATTTTGGCGGGCAAACCACGTATCGATGGTCGCGATAATAAAACGGTACGTCCAATTGAAATTGAATTGGGTGTATTGCCACGCGCGCATGGTTCTGCATTGTTTACACGTGGTGAAACTCAGGCCTTGGTAACATTGACATTGGGTGGTGGCAAAGATGCATTGCCAATTGAATCTTTGGATGGTTCCGAAGAACGCGATTTCATCTTGAACTATAATTTCCCTGGTTATTCTGTTGGTGAATGCAAGGGCTTGAAATCACCGGGTCGTCGTGAAATTGGTCACGGTAATTTGGCGTGGCGTGCGGTTCATCCAATGGTACCATCACGCAGTGAATTTGACTATGTAATCCGTATTGTTTCGGACATTTTGGAATCGAACGGTTCTTCGTCTATGGCGACCACATGTGGTGCGACATTGGCGATGATGGACGGTGGTGTTCCAATGAAGCGTCCGGTTGCGGGTATTGCAATGGGTTTGATAAAAGAAGGTGACGATTACGCAATCTTGACCGACATTTTGGGCGACGAAGATCACTTGGGTGATATGGACTTCAAAGTGACCGGTACAGACCAAGGTGTAACGGCATTGCAGATGGATATTAAAATCACATCCATTACATTTGAAATTATGGAACGTGCATTGGCTCAGGCAAAAGATGGCCGTATGCACATCTTGGGCAAAATTGAAAAAGCCATCAAAAAACCACGTGAAAAAGTGTCCGAATATGCACCTCAGGCATACATGATGAAAATCAATCCGGACAAAGTTCGTGAAGTTATCGGCAAAGGTGGTTCTGTGATTCAGGCCTTGGTCCGTGAAACAAACACTATTATCGATTTGGAAGATGATGGTACTGTAAAAATCATGGCGACAACCAAAGAAGATGCCGATGCCGCCATTGCGCGTATCAAAGATATTGTTGCCGAACCAGAAGTTGGTGAAATCTATAAAGGTACAGTATCTGGTATGAAAGATTTTGGTCTGTTTGTAAAAATCATGAACGGATTTGAAGCGTTGGTACATATTTCTGAAATCACCGGCGAACGCTTGGCAAAAATCGAAGATGCCAAAATCAAAGAAGGTGACACAGTATATGTTCGTTACTTGGGTGCCGACAAACGTGGCAAAACACGTATGTCAATGGTTGGTATCGACCAAAAGACAGGCGCAGAAATTAAAAAATAAGGTCTGTTTATGAAGCCAGAACAATTAAGTTGGACGGATAAACAGTGGGCGGCACACTTGGGGTGTGCCGTCCAAGACGTTCCAAAGTTCAAACATTATTTAGAGCATAATTTTTGGTTGGGAATCTGGGAAGAACGCGGTACGAAATTGAAATATGCGGAAATTCAGGTGCGTCATGACACGCCATCTGGCAATGTTCGTTATATTCCAATGGCGACGTCGCATGGGTTTAATATATCGTTGGAAGATATGGTTGAATATACGAATAACGATTTTATTCCATCATTGGAATTAAAACCCGCCGTTGCAGGTTTGCGTGGTGTTCCGCCAAAAATTTTGCAAATGTTGCACATTGAACAAAACAAAAAAGAGAGATAAAAAATGGATATGGAATCATTAATGGCCCAAGCGGCCGAATTACAAAACAAAGTCGCCGTTGCGCAAGAGCAATTGGCTGCCACTGTTGTCAAAGGTGTTGCGCCAAATGGTGAATGTATTGTTGATTTGTCGGGTAAATATGATTTGTTAAAAGTTATTATCAATCCGGATGTTTTGGCGCGTGGTGCGGATGCGGTTGCGAACGTTGTTATGGCGGCATATAACGATGCCAAAGCCAAAGCGGACGTAACGATTGACCGTATTATGGGTGCGGCGACGGCGGGCGTGTCTTTACCGTAATGTGTTTTTGTTTTTATTAAACGCCGACCATTTGGTCGGTGTTTTTTTATTGTGTTTATACGATTTTTTGCTTTCCACGACGCGTGTTTTATGTTAAAATAAATATAAAAAATATGGAGCAAGGGGATGTCATTCTTCAAAAACACGGCAAGTTTATTGGCAATAATGTGCGTAATTCCTGCGGCACAGGCGGCAACTGCGCGCCCAAGTGTGTTGGGGGCAACGACGGGTGTATCGGCAACCGGTAATGTTCGTCGCATGCCGACGATGACGGCAATTATCACAAATCCAACGGCTGTATCATCGGGTACGACGGGTTCGACACTGTTGTCCAATGCGGAATGCATTGACGCATATTCTGCCTGTATCAAAGGTGCGGATGCATGTGGTTCCAACTTTGAAGAATGCACAAACAAAGTATTGTTCCATGCCCAAATGCCGGATTGTTTATCGACATTGGCGCAATGTGATGCGTCGGGTATCAAAGATTTGTTTGGTACGGCAACTGTGTCTGCATTGGCGTCGGGCGCAACAACGAATTCTTATGGTGAAGTAACCGATTACATGTACCCATTGGACGGCAGTGTTCTGGGTCAAATGATTAACGCGGCATCCATTGCAAACAAATATGACACCCAAACCTGTGTGAAACGTTATTCTACTTGCCTGCGCAAAGACAGTGTTTGTGGCGAAGATTTCGAATTATGCACGACAACAAATGAATTTAAGAAACAGGCCGTATTCTGTGCGTCTACATTGGCGCGTTGTCAAAGTGCCGGCTTGACCGAATTGTTTGGTTCTGCATCTGCAAACGCGGTGCCAACCGCGACCAGTCGCATCGGCATGATGATAGAAGAGGGCGCGTCTTTGGCGGCGGTAAATGCGGTGTCAACGTGTTACAAGGTTGCCGACCAATGTATGTTAAACGCGTGTTCGGAAAATCCATATATGTGCTATGAAAATGCGACCCAATGGGAACAAGATGTTGCCCGTGGTGTGGTCGATGGTACAAATGTAAAATCTGATGGTGTTGTGGATACAACAACAGTCAACAAAAGTTCCGTCCGCAAACATATTCGTGGATATTGTGCTGAAACAATTGGTACAAACAAATATTGCTTTGCGACATTCTTGACCAACGGATTAATGCCAACATCTTCACAATTATTAAATGAAGACAATCAAGACGAAGTATTTGATATGGCATATGACGCGCGTATGAATTCTGCAATGCGTTCCAAAATCCAAGATATGGTTAACGATTTTGATGAACGCGCAAAATCAAAGTGCGTAGATACTTTCAAAAGATGCGCAATGCGTTCATGTGGCGATGGTTCAGGTGCAGCGTGTTATTCATTGGCATTTGGTCATGAATCAAAATCTATTAACAATGAAAACGCATACAATGATATCAAAAACGGTTGTGCGGCAATTATAAATACCGACGCGAACTGTGTCTATGCGGCACAGCATGCGGATGCGGCCGGCCTGTACAGTTATCAATATTCCAAAGGCGACGCATTTACCAAATTGTTCCCTGAATACAAAGATGGTTCTGAATCCGATCCTTTAAGCATTGTTGCCGAATTGAACGCGGCGTTGTCGTCATCGTATAACGAAGCGGCGGTTGCCGAAATGCGCAAACAATGTCAATCTGTTGCGACGGGCTGTGTAAAGTCCATGTGTGGTACAGATTACGAAAATTGTTATCGTCGTCGTTCGGATATATTCTCGTCTTTGACGAATACGAACGATAAAGAATTCAACAAATCTATGAACAAAGTAAACGGCGTATTGGATTACACGATTATTTTGGGTATGTGCGTTGATACGGTTAAAAATTCCGATGCGTGTACAGAACATATGGCGATAGAGGCCGCAAAATTAAAGATTTCCAATGAAATGGATAAATCTGTATGGGGTGGTTCTTCGTCTGCACGTGGTGCGTGGATTGATGCGGGCGCGGGTATTCATATGGAATCTGTAACCGAAGAAACAGATGTTCAACAGACCGATGACCAAGGCAACAAATTATGCACAGACAATTGTGGTTCAATTGGCGTATGTGGGTCAATGTCGACCAAAGAATGTGGTGCGCATGATACACCTGCGATGATTTCATACACATCATATATCCAATCCCAAGCGGCCAATTCATTATTCAAAGATTTAATTTATGATTTGGAAATCGAAGCCCAGGCCGCATATAACGCAAAACTGACATACCAAATGAATCAGTGTATGGCGGCAAATGCGTCGGGTGGCATTATGGGCAGTCGTGATGCCGGATCAACATACGCATGGGTGAAATTAAAGAATCGCAAGATTCCGGACGATTATAGTGTAAACGGTATTGCTGCGGGTCAAATGGTGGGCAGTAATGATTTGTATAATTCGTTCTGTCGTGTACGTGTAACGTTGCAATCATCCGACCGCGATATGCAAAAAGTAATCGAATCCGGTAACTGGTCAACCGCTTACTTTGCGATTGGTGACGGCTTTACATGTGGTTCATGGATTCCTGCGGGTAAATTGGAAGAATTGGCGACCGCTGCCGCAAAAGAAGAAACGGCGGATATGGCAAAACGCCAAAAAACTACCTTGTGGGTAACAACCGTTTTGGGCGGTATCGCAAGTACAACCGGCGGTGGCTTCCTGGGCCAGAAATTAGCAACAGATGGTCTGGATGGGTGGAATGCAAACAGACAAAACCGCTTGAGTCGGCAGGCGACCACTGATGCTAATATTGTTAAGGGCTTTAATCGCTGGGACGACATTCAGGCAGGAACTGTAAGAAATATACTTCAAAACAGGGCCACAAATATCGGTACTTGTGATACTGGCATATTAAAAGCGTTGATTGATATTGGCTTAAAACAAGAACGCAATATTACTATGGCAGATGAAGCAGGTTCAGATTGTAAATATGTTAAAGAAAAATATAACGATTCTTTGACCTGTGGCGGAGGTACCGGTCAATCAACAACGGACAATGTACAAACTGCGGCAAAAAATTGTGCAGTGGAAATTGCGCCAACTTGTACAGAAAGTTCATCGCCCGCGGCTAATCGGTCGGCAAATGGCTGGACAAAGGGCGGTGCGGCAGCATTGGGTGCAATCGGTGTTGGTGCATTGGGTACGGGGGCGATATATCATATCACCAAAGAGATCCAAGAAAAGAATTTAAGTGCCGCCGAACAACAGGCCTATGATGAATTTATGGAATCGGTTGGTTCTAAAATTAAATGCGTCATCGGTCCCGAAGAAATTGCATCATATGGCACATATGTCGAAACGACGGCCGATGAATAAAACCTATACCTTTGGTATCCAAAATCCCCCACACCTGGGGGATTTTTTTACACAAAATTATGGCTGTGTGGGGGAAAGTTCCCCTCCGTTGCAGGGGTGTCCGCAGGACGGGGTGGTCAGAACGCCCAAGTAACACCCCCCACACACGCCGTCACCCCGATGGCGATCGGGGTCCATTGCGTCATCCTGCAAAAAAAGAACCCACAGACACAATGGATACCGACCTGCGTCGGTATGACGCCTGTTTTTAATATTCTCCCTACATACTCTCTTTCTGTCATCCCGTGGCTTGCTTGTCCTACGAAACCTTGGTGAAGTAGGGACCACGGGACCCAGGTACCGCAAATAAAAAGTTCCCCTCCGTTGCAGGGGTGTCAGCAGGACGGGGTGGTCAGAACGCCCAAGTGCCCCACACACACGCGCTCACCCCGATGGCGATCGGGGTCCTTTGCGTCATCCTGCAAAAAAAGACCCCACAGACACAATGGATACCGACCTGCGTCGGTATGACGCCTGTTTTTAATATTCTCCCTACATACTC
>JAZRJG010000026.1:0-1909 GCA_045645725.1 Candidatus Enterousia sp.
AAAAATGGCAGAAAATTCCGCCACTACTTTGACCAGTCAAACAATCGATTTGGCGCCACCATTTGCCATCAGCTATGAAGTTGGGTCGGGGTTAAATGTTAATGATTTGACCGTTGGTGGACATGCGTTGACCGATTTGGGGCAGACCACTTATAAAAATGATGGTTATTTGGGAAAATCCAGTGGCACATTTGGGGCGGGTACCAAAGAGACCACGGCGACATTTAATCGTGAATCCAGAATTTGTCATTTGTGTACAACGATTGTTACCCAGTCATGTAAAACAACGGGCAGTAAATCTTGGTTCCATAATAACAGAAATACGTCTTGTACAACTGCGGAACCAATCCAGAAGTGTGAAGATATACAAATGTAAAAAACGGGGTGAATCCCCGTTTTTTATTTTGGAAAATATTCTTGGACAAATATATATAATCATATGTTATAATGATTTTCAGATATAACAAAAAGGAGTTAATATGAAGAAAATTTCAATATTTTCGATTGTTGGTGCTTTGATGGCGTCGGCGGCATCTGCAGAATTTGTAGAGGCGGTATCTGTCACAACGGGGCCGGGCGGTTTTATAGAAAATGAAAATGTCGTTGTTTCTGTTAAACAGGCCAAAGAAATGCGTGACGAAGTGCCGGTTGTTGTCGAAGGATTTATCATCAAACGTTTGGGTGATGAAGAATACTTGTTCGAAGATATCTCAGATTCAATTGTTGTGGAAATCGATGATGATGATTGGCGTGGTCAAAATATCACACCAACGGACAAGGTTAGATTGCGTGGTGATGTAGATAAAGGTTTGTTTACGACCGAAATCGAAGTTGACTATGTAGAAAAAATTTGAATCATGAACCGCCAATTGGCGGTTTTTTTATGGCGCGCCTTTGTCAAAGTTGTAATAATAAATTTGTGAAATTGGAATCAGATGGGATTTTAATTGGTTTGCGAACCTTTAATGAAAGGGATGTTGTTGCGCGCATATTTACACGCAATCACGGTTTGGTTGTTGGGGTGGTGCGTGGTGGTGCGGTGGCAAAAAAAAATCGTCCTTTGGTTGGACAGTGCGGCAATTCGGTCTGGGGTGCGCGCTTGGATTCTATGTTGGGGGCTTTTCATTGGGAAATAGAGAAAAATTTATCTGTGCCATTGATGGGAAATATAGTTGCATTAAATTATATGAACGCGGCATTTGATTTATTGGTCGCGTTATTGCCCGAACGGGAATGTTATGAACGGCTGTATGTTGATACTGTGAATTTATTGCGTGAATTATCCGATGGTGTAGATGGTGCATATTTGCGATGGGAAGTCGCATTGTTGCGTGAATTGGGATATGCGTTGGATTTGTCGTGTTGTTCGGGGTGTGGAGCGCATGATGGTTTGAATTTTTTGTCGCCACGTACGGGGCGCGCGGTTTGTGATGTGTGTGCCGCACCATATATAAATCGTTTATATAAATTGCCATTGAATTTGGATATAACTTTGCACTTTATTGAAAGCGCCTGTGCGCAACAGGGGGTGGATGTTCCATTGATGCGCAAAATGATAAAAAAAGTATAATTTTTATTATTTATTTCTTGCTCTTTAATTTTACGTCTGCTATTGTTTGCGTGTTCAACATACAAAGGAGAAAATAATGACTTGGACAATCTTGGTATTAGTATTGGCTGTCGCTTTGTTCATGTTTGGTGGCGTTATGTTCAAACAGGATGCCAAAAAAACATCAGCAGGTGCGAAATATGCTAAAAAGGCAGTGAAATTGGTTTCTGTCTTGTTGGTTGCGGGCTGCGTATGCCGTCTGTATACACCATATTATCTGACATCTGTTAATCCTGAAATCTTGCAAGAAATGGTTGATGGTATGCAGGCAAAACAAAACGAAGAAAAAAATAAAGCTAT